>CAYIWY010000003.1:126669-153850 GCA_964367355.1 uncultured Gammaproteobacteria bacterium | reverse complement strand
AAGTGCACCGGCTGTCCCGATCGTCAAAGCACTAGTCAATATTCTTTTATTTATTGTCATAAATTCTCACCTCCCTTCTTTAGAAATCGCAATTGTACACCTCGGAGGTGTACATATATCTGAGAACGAAAAAACCACGCCGGAAGCGTGGCTTAGACTCTTAGAATTTTCAGAATTTGCTAGGGCAAAATTAGCTAGGATAAAATCCGTTTCTCGGGCGGGGAGAAATATTTAGTTCGTTGCGATTATAGTCTATCCTCTAGAACTGCTGTCAACTGATTCTTTTTATATCAAATTAGTTGCTCCAACAATCAGGCAAGTTGGGGGAAATAACCAAAATAAATTACTATATTTGTCCTATACAAACTGAATTAATGATATTGGCTTTTCTTATCTGGCAACGTGCTCCCAGCTGGAAACACCTTTTGAAATGCTTTCGCGAAGTTTTGGTAAGTTAACCAAACCGCGAATTAAAGCTACATATTCAACAAAACTAAGTAAGTAAAAGAAGATATACATTGAGGGAGCTAGGAATGAATATTTGATCTTATCACTAGTATTGATAGTTGGTTCCAAAAGAATATTTAAAATTATATAAGCGGAAATTACCGATAGCGTTGTTATTAATGTAAATAGTGAACCGTAGAAAAAAACAATGTAGAAAATGAAAGTTACAAACAGAGGCTCAAAGAAAAAAGCTATATCAGAAAAAATCGCAAAAGGGAGATAAACAAAAGTTAAACCCTTAGTAAATCGTTTGTCTCTGTTAAAGAATAAATTTATATTTTTTAGAAATGTTTGACTCCTGCCCCACTTCCAGCGGTAGCGCTGACGAAGAAGCCCTGAAATATTTAAAACACTTTCAGTATAGGCAACAACATCCGCACCGTAGATAATTCGGTTTTCCTTATTGCCGAGCTGGACGATCTTCATCGTCAGATCAATGTCCTCTGTTATCGTATTCCCATCATAATAGCCTACCTTCTCCAAAACACTTTTTCGGAAAGTCGAGCCAATACCGCCAATAATGTATTCGATATTGAAAAAAGTCTGGGCACGCTTCATTTGATAACTTATAATGTACTCAAACCGCTGAATTAGGTTTAAAAGTGAGGGGTTAGGGATAATTTTTACGTTAGCCGCCATTGCAACTACTCTTTCATCTGCAAAATAGGCAACCGCTTTTTTAAGCCCATCAACTGAAAGGTAAGAATCTGAATCTAGACACATGATTAGTTCCCCGTTTGCATGTTCAATTATTCCTCGATTCAATGCATGAGCTTTGCCAAATTGTTCTTGACAGACAACAACTAAATTTTTAACACCGTATACGCTTTGATAATGCTTAATGATCTCAGCTGTTTTATCAACTGACCCATCGTCAACGACGATTATTTCTCGTTTGTTGGTTGGGTATTTGTTTCTAACAATCGATCTGACAGCACGGAGAATCGTTTTTTCCTCGTTATGAGCGGGGATGATTACACTTACATAGGGTAGAATGGTTCTTTTAGTTTTCTTTTTGCTTTTAGTTTGTTTATAGGCATAAAGATCGCTGCCAACAATAAACATTGTTTGCCGAATTAGGTTTACGACTCCGAAAAAGACTATCAATAAAGTAATTACAGTTAACACCTTTATTTTTCTTCTTCAAGTACGTGGGTAAGAGATAGTGAAACTAAAATAACCAACCCACAAACTATAGCGACCAACGGTAAGATCATGAATAAAGGCGAACCCCCAGTCAACGGAAGTACCGCAAGACCACCACCAACTGCACTTGCACTACCTAAAACCTGTCCAACACCAGTTTGTCCTGACATATTTTCACCCCTTTTCTAAAAAAATAATATAGGACAGCATAATAGCACTTACTAACTTTGAAGTCAATACCTATGGGTCTATGATTATGACGATTGGTTGAGTTTAGAGATTGGTGGCTTTGAGAACTGGTTCGTTATGCAAACCTGATGGATCGCTGTGACCGTTGCCCAAAGTTTCGCCGGCTGCAACAAGACTGTCACGCACCTGAATCCACGAGGAAAGTGGATTTGTTTTCAGATAAAGCGCGGCCGCGGCAGCAACATGGGGTGTGGCCATACTAGTACCGCTCAAAGTTGAATACTTACTGCCCTTCCAAGTTGAGAAGATACTAACTCCGGGAGCGGCAATATCCACAACACTTCCATAGTTCGAAAAAGAAGCAAAAGTATCATCGGCTCCATAACTAGTAGCTGCTCCTACACCGCCGTCAAGACCATCGGAATCAGCTAGCGCTGAAACCGTAATCACTGAATCATCATAAGCAGCTGGTACGAAACTGTCGGCATTACTGGCAGAATTCCCGGCTGCAACAACAATAGTTACACCAACACCTCTAACCCGGCAAATTGCTTGGTGAAGAGCGTCCGAATTTGTTAACCCACAATTATTATCACTTACACCACCACCACCCAAACTCATATTAACAACCTTAATATTGTACTTAGCTGCGTTACTCGCCACCCAATCTAAACCACAAATTACACTGGACCAAGTTCCACTTCCGTTACGATCCAAAACTTTCACCGCAATTAATTTCGCTTGAGAAGAAACTCCAACTACTCCGATACCATTATTTAATCCCGCAATCGTCCCGGCGACATGGGTTCCGTGCCCATTGTCGTCATTAGCATTGCTTGTTCGACGAACACAAGTTTTGTTGGCGAGAATATTGGCTGATAGATCTGGATGGTTAAGTTGTATTCCGGTGTCGATAACCGCAACACCGATTCCTGTCCCCTCATTAGCATTGAGATCAGCGTCCACTCGGTTTACACCAGTCGGTAAAGTTTGCACAGCTGCAATAGATAAACGATGAGCGTCAATCGAGACTACCCGATCTTCCGAAACAAACTTCACACGAGAGTCTTTTCGAATATTATTTAGCTGACTGTTATTTAGCTGCGCGCTATAACCCCGAACAACCTTATTATAAACGTCTTCCTTAGCAAATTTATGGGAGGACGACATTTGATCACTAGTTTGATCGACATTGACGTTGTCATTGAGCACAACAATATAGTTTTTAGTTAACTCAGGAGTTTTTCTGGCCTCAATCGTCGTGAAAGAAAACGAAAGGGTAATTAGTGGCAAAAGAAGTAGTGCAAGTTTCTTCATAAATTCTTATTTAGAGTCTTCTATATATTATTAGTTTACCAACAAAATTTCCTCAAGTCAATTTTTCTTATATATATAACACCTAGCAGGTTTAACTCTTTAGTCACTAAATTAATTTGTCGGTAAAGAATTGTAAGGATCAAGGTTCTGCTGGTAGATTGGCAAGATCATATTGACAACAAACGTACCGATAATTAACGGTAAAACTACAAAGTCCACTAAAAGTGTCAGTATTGCTAAAGTAGCCAATTCCCAGGTTTCAAGAAAACTTTTCTTTTTGGCTTCGCTCAAAAAGTAAAAACTAATAACCAGCTGCAGCAGCGAGAGAACACCATAAATAATAATGTAAGCCGGGTTCGTCTGGTTAGTCACGTTTAATTGAGCGTGCAACTCTCCCAATTTTGGGATCACAGTTAAATAAATAGACAGCGCAGAAAACGTGTTAGCAATTCCTAATATTAGGGAAAGCAGAGCAAAGACTTTGTGAAAACTCTTTTCTTTCCAGAGTAAGTACACCCCTAGTGGGGGTAAAAAGAAAAAAGCAAAGATCGGGACAATTGCGGAAGGCTTCTGTACTGACACTTTATCCATATTCATTAACTGCAGGACAGTTGGTTCTGGCATTAAGTTAATTTTAAACCAAAAATAGTTAAATAAAAAAGACCTTGCTTTCCAACTTTTTCTCTAGGTCAACAAAATTCGACACTTTAAAAAGTCAAACTAGAGGAAAACAAAGGCTTTAATAGTAGTGAAAATGAAAAATTTGGTTTTGGCAATTAAACTCGCCTGACTGCTAGATTCGCTATACCTAAGTCCTCTATTTTTGCCTTATTTTCGGAAAGAATGGGTTAAAATTGAACACAAAATAACTAGGTGATTTTTGCCTGAAAAGTTAGACTCAAATCACTGTTCCATTAAAAATGGAGACAGATTTATATAGGATGTTAACTTGTGATTAAAATCCTCTGGCTACATCTAATATAGATCCACTCTTACACCCTTGTCAAGAGGTATTTTTAAGGCTTCTAAAAAGCAAACAACTCGCCTTTTTTAGCAAGTTGTTTGAAGTCTACAGAAAATATTATTTCTGCTTTTTCCGTTTGCATTGGAAAAAGCATATCTGCTGTCCAGATGTTTTTAGCTTAAAATATTGACCCCTTCTTTGTCAACCCAAACAAAAGACTAATAAATGATACAAATATAGTCAAAGTTACTACGTTTTTCGTTTAGCGAAAAAGGCAAAGTTCTTCGAAATGAGCAGTAAAATATCAAAAACTGCGAATGAAAAGGTTTTTAAGTTTCCTAACGCAGGAATTGAAAATTACTACTTTTCCCAACAATCAGAAATGTGGACATCAACTTTTATTGGTACGAGTTTAATTAATTTTTTTCCGGCCTCAATCATTTTTTCTTCGACCATCTTAGCGACAGCTTCAGCAATATCCTCCCTGGCCTCAGTAACAATTTCATCGTGAACTGTGTGTATCAGATGCGCATCGAGTTTTTCTTCTTTAATCGTATTATGAATGTAAACCAAAGCATATTTGGTTATATCAGCGCTAGTTCCTTGAATTGGCATATTCTTACCCTGGCGCTCAATCGCCCCAATCAATCTTTGATACTCTGGGTCGGTTTTGTCCGGCATAATAAAACTTCGTTTACGGCCGTTTAGAGAACGAACATAACCATAACGCACGGCGTCTCGCCCTAACGTATCGAGCCACTTTTTTACTTTTTTGTAAGTCGAGAAGTAAACTTCGAGAAGTTTTTTTGATTCCTCGATTGAAAGTCCAATTTGAGCCCCAAGCGAGGTCGGACCACGACCATACATCAGTCCAAAGTTTATTGATTTAGCTTGAAACCGCTTTTCTTTATCCACGTCCTCTATCGCGATTCTAAACATTTGGCTAGCAGTCAATGTGTGTAAATCGATATCTTTATTAAAAGCTCCCAAAAATGCTGGGTCCTCGCTCACTTCGGCCATAATTCGAAGTTCAATCTGTGAATAATCAGCTGTAATTAATTTATAACCCTTGGAAGCAATGAAACAACTCCTGAAGCCTGATTCAGCTGGGATTTGTTGTAAATTAGGATTGTTACAAGCAAACCGACCAGTATCAGCTCCCAGTTGGAGAAAATCAGGATGCAATCTATTATCAAGTGGATGAATTTTTTCCAAAATTGATTCTCCAAACGAAGTAATCATTTTTTCATAACCCCGATATTCCAAAAGTTTTTTAGCTAGTGGATTGTCTGTTTTGGAAAGAGTTGCTTCGGAAGTATTAGGCAATTCAACCCCAAGTTTTTTAAAAGCCTCTAAGAGTTGCAGCGGGCTATCGAGATTTATTGAATCACTCTCATTACCAAAAAGATCAACCTGACTGTAAGTAGTTAAGTGACGCAGTTCCTGTTGAATTTCAGCGTTTATTTTATCTCGTTTTTCTTGCAACTCTTGAATATGTGCTCGCCATTTTTTTTGGTCGATCAAAGAACCATAAAGCTCCATTTCCGAAACTGCCGGTACAACCGCAAACTCAAGTTTCGCTGTATCAACTAAATCTTCTTGTTGCAGCATTTTAAACTGTTTTTTAAAAATTTCATGGAGAATAAAGGCGTCCCGAGCCGCATATTCCAACTGTTCGTTTGTAAATTTTCCGCGCAGGGCTGGATTAGCAGGATCTGAGAAAGTCTCACGAATTGTTTTATCAAGTTTCATTCCTAAATACTTATCAGCCAAAGACCTTAAAGAGATGTCGCGAGAAATTCCACAGGTCAGTATTCTTTCTGCCAGCATTGTATCGTATAAATTGCCCAATGTAATTCCAGCCTGGGCTTTGAGAATGCTGTAATCAAATTTTGCATTTTGGGCAATTTTCAGCGGTCGCTCTCCCTCAAGAACTGGTTTAAGTGGAGTGAGGTCGACTTTTTGACAATCGATAACATAAGCCTCAGTTGAAGTGGCAATTTGGAGCAGGAAAAGTTTAGCCGTTAGTGGATCGAGTTTATTTCCTTCAGTATCAATTCCAAGGGATTGTTCTGCTTCTAATTTTGGAATAATTTTTTCCAACTCAATATCATTAGTTATAACCTGATATTGAAGCTGGGCGGTTTGAGCTTCAGTCACTTTATTTTTAACCTTTAGATAATTTGGTTTTTAACAAATCACGGACAACACTTGGATTGGCGCTACCTTTGGTTTTTCGCATTATTTGGCCAAAAAGAAAATCGAAAGAATTTTCCTTACCCCCTCGAAAATCTTCAATTGCCTTGGGGTTTTCTGCAATTGTCGCTTTAACCAATTCTTCAATTGCGCTCTTGTCACTTTCTTGTTTCAAACCCTGATCTTCGATTATTTTCGAAGGTAGTTCTCCTGTTTCCAATACAAGCGCAAAAACTTGCTTAGCGGCTTGATTTGAAACTTCATTTTTATCGATTAAAATAAGCAATTGCGCCAAATGGGCTGGTTCTGCTTTGGTGCTGTTTACTCCAATTTGCTTTTCGTTCAGATACCGCAAAAATTCTCCCAATACCCAATTGGCAACTTTTTTAGCCTTTGTCGAATCAATATGATCTGCCTGAGGCTCTTCAATTTCGACATAAACTTCTAAGGCCTTTTCGAACCAGTCCGCGACTTGCCGATCCTCGGCTAAAATTTTAGCTTCGTAATTTGTAAGAGCATAATTTGATTCAAAACGCTCGATTTTCGCTTCCGGTAACTCTGGTAATTCTTTTTTAAGCGCGGTTATTTCCTCTTTCGAAAATTGTAAGGGCGGTAAATCTGGATCGGGAAAATAACGGTAGTCGGGCGAGGTTTCTTTGGTTCTTTGACTAACTGTTTCACCTTTACTCTCAACCCAACCTCTGGTTTCTTGGATTATTTTTCCCTTGTCTTTAATAATTTCTAATTGTCGTCCAAGTTCAAAATTAATCGCTTTTTCCAAAAAACTAAACGAATTGATATTTTTAATTTCGACTTTAGTACCAAGCTCTTTTGCCCCTTTTGGTTTAAGTGAAACATTGGCGTCAAAACGCATACCGGCTTTTTCCATATCCACATCAGCTACACCAACGTAGCGCATTATTTGATGGATCTTTTTTGCATAAGCGCGGGCTTCTTCTGGAGAAGTAATATCTGGTTCGGAAACTATTTCCAAAAGCGGAACCCCAGAACGGTTGAAATCTACCAAACTTACCTTTTCACCCGACACGCTCTGGTGAATTAATTTCCCCGTATCTTCTTCCTGATGAGCCCGATTTATTCTTATTTTTCTGTTCCCCACGTTAACCCAACCGTTAATATTTATAGGTAGATCAAACTGAGAAATTTGATAACCTTTCGCCTGATCTGGATAAAAATAACTCTTCCGATCAAATTTGTTAGCTAGATTTATTTCACAATTTAAGGCAAGGCCAACCTTAATCGCATTCTCAATCGCCTTCTTATTTGGACGCGGTAATGCTCCAGGCAAACCTAAACAGGTTGGACAGACGTGACTGTTCGGGTCAGACCCGAAATAGTCAGCACTACAACTACAAAACATCTTACTTTTTGTTTTTAACTGAACATGAATTTCCAAACCAATAACAATATCGTACTCTTGCATTTTAAATAGCTCCCAAACGATCTAACCCTGCTTTAAATTTATCGAGAATATTTCTCACTTCGACTGAAGGTAATTCGAAATTGACATTATGAACGATTTCGTTGCGAACTTTATGAGCGAACCATAAACCATCGTAGATTTCATAATAGTTAATAAATTTATCTTTGGCACTTTTCAGTCTTTCACCCATCGTTTCATCAGCCGGATACATTTTTCGCAAAACAAAATCGACAAGTTTGTCAGCGTCAATAACAGCAGAACGATAATTGGAAGGTTTCCCGAAACTTGCTTGTTCTTCAATTTTTAACCAGCCGTCGCGAACTGTTTGTCGATCAAGAGAAGTTAGTGCCCCTTCTCTTTTATAACCACCTTTTCCGAACAACCATGAAAATAGGCTCATTAATTTTCTCCCGGTTTTCTTTTATGAAATTCTGTCGCCTGTTCAAAATTGTAAGCTGCAGAAAGCAATTTTTCTTCCTCAAAAT
This sequence comes from uncultured Gammaproteobacteria bacterium, assembly GCA_964367355.1. Lineage (GTDB taxonomy): Bacteria > Patescibacteriota > Microgenomatia > Woykebacterales > RBG-16-39-9b > CAYIWY01. The sequence continues at coordinate 145,602 of CAYIWY010000003.1, read as the reverse complement.
GATTTGCTGTAATTTGCAAACCCACAGGTAGTCCGTCAACAAAACCACCCGGCAAAGAAATTGCCGGAACCCCTGTCAGATTTTGCGGTACGGTTAAAAGATCCGCTAAATACATTTCGAGTGGGTCATCTTTTTTCTCACCGAACTTAAAAGGTAGTATTGGGGAAGTTGGACCAATGATAAAATCTACTTTTTTGAAAACGTTTTGAAAATCATCAAAAATTAACCTCCGGACTTTGGCTGCTTTTAGGTAATAAGCATCGAAGTAACCAGACGAGAGAGCGTAAGTTCCGAGCATTATTCTTCTTTTTGTTTCCGGGCCAAATTTTTCCCTATTTTTCCCAAAACGAATCTCATCATAGCGGGCTAAATTGGTACTTGCCTCAGATGGCATCACTAAATAATAGACCGGCACTGCCTGCTCTGAGTGCGGCAGTGAAACCTCAACTAGTTCCCCTCCCTGATCCTCAATTTTCTTGGTGGCTTGTAAAAATACTTCTTTTACTTCCTTAGCAATCCCCTCTCCAAGATATTCTTTTGGTACTCCGAATTTCATACCTTTAATACTTTTAGTTAGGTTTTTGCTGTAATCAGGCAAATCTTTTTCAACACTGGTGGCATCTTTCGGATCGTAACCGGCAATTATATTCAACACAAGAGCAGCATCTTCAACTGTCCTGGTTATCGGTCCGGCCTGATCCATCGAATTGGACAAAGGGATAAGACCGAAGCGGCTAACCCGACCATAAGTTGGTTTGAGGCCAACAACACTGCAAAAGGAACTTGGCTGACGAATACTCCCACCAGTATCAGTCCCCAAAGCGTAAGGTAGAAGTCCTGAAGCAACCGCTGCCGCCGACCCACCACTACTTCCACCTGGAACTCTGGCTTTATCCCAAGGGTTTTTAGTTTCCTGATAAGCTGAATTTTCAGTTGACCCTCCCATAGCAAACTCATCACAATTGAGTTTACCGATCATCACCCCTTTGACTGAGAGTATGTTTTCATAAACTGTGGCACTATAAGGCGGGATAAAATTTTCCAGGATTTTTGAAGCCGCTGTGGTTTTGATATCTTTTGTAACAATTATATCTTTTAGTCCATAAGGAACCCCAGTTAACCAACAGATTTCTTTTTCGGTAGCGATCAGATTGTCAGCCTTTTTTGCTTGATACAAAGCTTCTTTTTCAGTAACCGTTAGAAAGGCCATAAGCGATTTATTTTCTATCTCGACATTTTTTATAACTTCTTTAGTCAACTCCACTGCCGAGAATTCTTTTTTCTTTAGAGCCTCGTGTGTCTTTCTGATAGTTAAAAATTTTGTCTCCATATTTAACTTTGGTCCAATATTTGTTTAACCTTGAAAAAACCATTATGTTTATCTTTGGTATTTTGTAAGGCTTCTTCTTGAGTAAGTGAGGGTACTGTTTCGTCTTCACGAAGCGCATTTGTCAAACCAGAAACGTTCAGTAGAGGCTCAACCTTCTCCGTATCAACCTTATTTAGTTTTTCCATGTTGTAATCAATTACCTCGGAGAGTTGGGAAGTAAATTTAGTTAACTCAAAATCTGCTAGATCCAAATTTGCTAATTTTGCGATTTTTTCAACTTGATTTTTGTCTAATTTTTCTTTCATTGCATGGCCCGCAAAGCAGCAACGCGCTCCTCTATTGGAGGGTGGGTGTTAAATAAATTTGCAAACCAAGTTATACCCCCTTTGTGATCTTGTTTAAATGGGTTTGCAATATAAAGATGGGCGGTACCTTTATTGGCTACCTCCAATGGTTCTTTATCAGAGGAAATTTTTAGTAAAGCCTCAGCGAGCGCCTCTGGATTGCGGGTTAAAACTGCACCAGAAGCATCAGCCAGTGATTCACGCTTTCGGCTAACTGCAAGTTGAATAAGTTGCGCGATCAAGGGTGATAAAATTGCCAATACAATCGCGACTACGATTAATATTGCTCCAGCACCACTCTTGTTGTCGTCGTTATTTCGTCTCCCACCACCAAACCAAAGGCTTCTGAAAAAGACATCCGAAAGCAACGCAACTAGTCCTACTAATATTGTTACTACTGCCATCACGCGAATATCCAAATTTTTCACATGGGAAAGTTCATGGGCGACCACTCCTTCAAGTTCATTCTTGTTCAACTTTTGTAATACTCCACTAGTAAACGCGATCGCGGAGTGTTTTGGGTCTCTGCCGGTAGCAAAAGCGTTCGGTGCGCTGTCATCAATCACGTATATTCTTGGCAGCGGCAGCCCAGCAGCAATACAAAGATTTTCTACCAGACGAAATAGCTCGACATTGTCCTTTCTTTCCAGTTGCTTGGCCTGCGAAATAGCTAAAATGATTGAATCGGAGAAATAGAAGGAAGTGAAATTCATAATTATTGCAAAAATCAAAAAAAGACTGGTGAAACCAAAAGACTCTTCAATTGAAAAACCCAAAGCCTTTGTCAAAACAAAGGCCACAATTGTCACAAAAAGCGTAAAGAAAAACATAATGACCAATGTCTTGGTTCTATTTGAGTCAACTTGATTGTAAGCTGTATTTATAGCGCTCATTTTCTTTGGGTAGTTAAGTTAAAAACGAACAAAGACGTGAATTTGTAATCAGTTCACGTATTGTATTTTCGCAAATCCTTTCAAGGGTTTTACTTAGAACTTCACTTCTACTGGTTTGCGGTCAGCTTCTTCTGCTTCAAAAAACTCCGCTTCCTTAAATCCAAACATCCCGGCAATAATCATTGATGGAAAGGTTTGAATTTTTGTGTTGAAGTCAAGAACATTTGCATTGTAAAACTGTCGACTTGAAGCAATCTTGGTTTCAGTGTCAGAAAGTTCTCCTTGAAGATCTTTGAAGTTATCTGAGGCTTTCAAATCCGGGTACGCCTCGGCAACTGCAAAAAGAGACTTCAAGGCCCCTGTTAACATATTATCCGCCTTCTCAGCTTCCCCAGGAGTTCCCGCACCCATCATGGCGCTTCTTGCTTTGGTAACATTCTCGAATACTTCTTTTTCGTGTTTAGCGTAACCTTTTACAGTTTCAACTAAGTTTGGAATTAAATCAGTTCTTCGTTTCAACTGAACATCAATTCCGCTCCAGCTTTCCTTGACGCGATTTCGAGCAGTTATCAAACCATTGTAAATACCAAACACAACAACAGCTATAACTACTATGATTGCTAGTACAATTAAAAATGGTTCCATAAAATAAAATCACCTCCTTAATTTTTCAGATTTATTATATTCTTAAGCTTTGCGTAAGGCAAGGTATTGATTACCTCTTTTTTCTCAACCCAACCGCGTCTGGCATTGGCAATCCCATACTTCATTAAACTCAAATGATCGACGTGATGCGAATCTGTATTTATCGAGAACTTCACTTTATATTTCCTAGCTTCACGAATCAATAAATCCGGCAGATCAGTTCGGTTTGGAAAAGAGTTAATCTCAATAATTTTGCCGTTATCTGAAGCAAATTTAAATATTTTTCCCCAATCAGCTTCAATTCCCTCTCTTTCGAGTAAAAGTCTTCCGGTTGGATGTGCCAACCCGGTAACAAACTTGTTTTGCAAAGCCTTAATAATTCTTTCCGTCATTTCTTCCTCACTCTGACGAAAGCTTGTGTGAATTGAGACCCATATTAGCTCATGCTTCGCTAGAACTTCGTTTGGTATTTGCAATGTTGCATCGACGTTTATATTAACTTCGAGTCCTTTTAGTACTCTTATTTTACTTTGTGAGTAATTATATTGTTCTATTTGGTCAATTCGTTTGTCGTACTGCAATGTTGGGTACGAGTGGTCTGTCAAAGCGATATACTCACGCTTCAACTCGATTGCTTTTTGGGACATTTCAGAAACTGAATTCTTTCCGTCGGTCCAAAAAGTATGAGTATGTAGATCCCCTTTTATATCTTCTAGCTCGATTAATTTAGGTAGTTTATCTTCTAGAGCAGCCTCGACTTCCCCAGTATCTTCTCGTAGTTCTGGTTGGATATAAGACAAACCAAGCAGATCGTAAACCTTTTCTTCTGATTCAAACTTGTGAATTTTCTCGGTCTTTAAATCAGTAATTCCGTATTCTGACATTGTTAGTCCTTTGTCACGAGCCAAAGAACGAAGTTTAATATTATGATTTTTTGAACCTGTTAAATGCTGCAACAAATTTCCATAACTTTCAGTTGGTTGAACCCTCAAGTCAACTCGGAGTCCAATCTTCAATAAAACCGTCGCTGTGCGCTCGCCCGACTCGATGACTCTTTCTACCCCAGAATAGTTGCAAAAGTGCTTTACAGTTGCTTCTGGATCCTCAGAGGCAACCGATAAATCGATATCTCCGACGGTCGCAACCATTCGTCGTAAACTTCCTAAAGTATCGGCTCTTTTAACTTTTGAAAAATCTTGCAGGTAGGCAATAATTTCTTGGGCACTATTTTGTGCAACTGGAAGCAAAATTCGATCACTTTTACGCTTGTATTCGCCAATTCCCTGCAAAATCTTTTGCAATATTTTTTCGCTGAAATCTTTTTTAACCAATGACCCATCTTTAATCTTATCTTCCAAATCTTGCGTGCTTTTTACGTTGGTCTGGGCAAGTTTGAAGGCTGTTTTAGGTCCGACACCGGGAATATTCAGTAATTCAAACATACTCTTTGGAATTCCGTGAAAAATCTCCTCAAAATGTTGTACTTTACCTTCCCGAAACAGCTCGTCTAAGTAACCACGAATTTTGTCACCTAAACCGGGAACTAAATCCAGCTGACCTTCTTCCCAAAGAGTTTTAACATCACTTGGAGAGTGTTCGATCGAATCCGCCACTAGATCATAAGCCCGAATCTGAAATTGGTTTTTATCTTTGATTTGATAAACCGCAGCCACGTTACGCAGTAATTCAGAGATTTGTTTATTTGAAAAAGAAAAAGCCATAGCAATGAGATTATATTGAGAAATTAAACAAAAAGAAACCCGCGTTGCTCAAAAAGAGTCTTACACGCGGGCTTTCTGATCAAACCTCCTTCCAACCATCGCAAACGGCGTTTGCGAACTTTACGATTGCCAGCTCTCCCCATCCGTTCAGAACTGATCCAGCCAAACGCCCCGTGAAATCGACATACTTTTGCCGATACTCCGGAAGACGAGATTCCATCCAAGATGAATCGATGAGGTTCGAGACTTTGTCGTAAAGCTTCAGAAGAACGGTGAACCTGTGTCGTCCCCAGATCCTATCCACTTCATCTTCGAAACTAACGAAAGTCATCTCGTCGACCCATCTCACGATTTCCGGGGGTACCCAATCCGGGATTTCCAGAGTGGTGTCCTCCTTTACATCGTGAAGCAGTAGTGCCCTAGCCCCGATCCAGCGAACCTCGACCTCTATTACCTGCTCGTGCATCAGGGTTGTCGAAGCCCAGAGCGGATGGACGAAATAAGGCGTCTGCCCATCGTGGCGCCGGAACCTCCCTTTTTCGGTCCTCGCATGATTCTGGTGGGCGTCGTATGCCAGAGCCAAGTAGCGTGGCCAATCATCGAATAGTGTTTCGGGCATCCAGGGCCTCCTCCATCTCCTCCTTGATTCGTCGGACCGCGGTGAGAGGACCACCTTCGGCTTCGGGGTAGTTGGCAATCGGACCACCGCAGATGATTAGGTTCGACCCACCACTTACCGCTTCTGCAGGTGTCACTACTGACTCTTGATCGTTAGACTGCGGCGCCCATGGGGAACGAATACCCGGTGTTGCTTTGAACAAACTACTGTCCTTAACAACGTTGAGGGCTGTCCCCGGCAGAACTACGCCGTAAGCATCTACTGTCCAAGCAGTATCTGCGAAGAGACCAACTGCTTCCGGAAGAGATCGCCGGAAATACTTCTGACAGTAGGCCTCGTCCATATGTGTTAGGACGGTAACGGCAAGTAGACGCGTGTCAGTCCTAGCCAAACGTTGCACCACTGGTCTCAACAACCGATCGGCAAGGGCAAAAGCGTTAATGAGAGTGACTCCAAGTTCGGCCGCCTTTTCTGCCCTCTCCCACATTGTTCGTGCACCCTTAAACAATTTCATGTCCACGAAAAGCGGTTTACCGAACTTGAGAAACGGCTTCACTAGCTGTTCAAGTCCTGCGTCATCGACCGCATCATCGTTGATTTTGAGAAAGTCGATCTCATTGGTAATCTTCTCCGCTAGACGAAGGTTAGAGGTCAGATCTTCTTGGTCCAGAGCTGCACAGAGACCAGGTTTTTTCTTGAACCCTTCCAAAGTTTCGAAATTTGTCATACTGGTCTCCTACTTCGGAATCACTTGCTCAAAACCCCGCGCTTTGTTCCAAGCGATTGGGTCATCCAGATATTCGCGATAGTCCCGAATTGCTCTGGCCGGGAAAAGTCGCTCTTCTTCTGCAACGTCAAGAAACTCAGGCAGGCTTACGAGGTGGGTCATTGTCACACCCAATTCCGCCAAAGCTTTGTCTGCCTCGGGGTTGGCGTAGTAAAAAATCGTTGCGGCATCTATTACAACAAACCCTTCATCGCGCAGAACACGTGCCGAATTGCACGTTGTCTCAGCGAAGTTGACAAGCTCCTCAAAGACCAAAGCGCGCATACCCGGTTGAACCTCTGGGTTGTTCTGATGCCCCGTTACGTATTCCTGAGTCCCGCCGATCTTGCGTGTGTTGCGAACATAGACGTAAGGGATATGACGACCAGCCGTTGCGTCAAGCTTTTCCGCCAAGATCCAACCAGGAACCATTCCCCCAGTCGCGTTGGCGGCAACAAAGTCTATTCGAGCGAGGACTCCCGAGTCCAAGATTCGCCAAGCTAGTTCTTCCACAAGGGCTTTGAGAATACTTCTCTTCCCAACCAAACCTTTGACCAACAAGTATCCGGGTCCAAACCAACCGGAGCTATACTGATAGGCTTTTTGCTCAGGATCACTCAAATCCCGAATATTGCCGGCTTTACTTTCGACCAGCATCTTCACCGCTTCTGCATTGGATAGACGTGGCATGACTACTCCTTACTTCTCTAAACTTACCTTAATTGTTAAAGTTCTCTGGGATTTTAACCAAACTTATAGCAAAAAGCAAACTTGGATTGACGCTTCGCTTAAATTTTGTTAAACTACGCTAGCTTGAAATTGTGCACATTTATTTTGAATTTAGAATTATCAATTATTCATTATTAATTTTTAATTCGATCTTGGGCCCGTGGTGTAGCGGTTAACATGCCTCTCTGTCGAAGAGGAGATCGCCGGTTCGAATCCGGTCGGGCCCGCCACGTACGAAATCAAAAATTTCTACGTGGCTAGGGACGTAGTTTTGTAAAACAAAACGTACGTCTCGCCAGTAAACTTCGCTAAAGCTTCGAGTAGTCTAGTTTGTTGAAAAATTTTCCTAAACGGTCTAATATGCTAATTAATACTTGCAATGGAAACAAAAATAGCCAATTACAGAATAATAATTGAACCAGAGATGCAAAATGGTAAAAAAGTTTACAACGCTTATTGCCCAACTTTTGATGTTGCAGATTACGGTGACACAATTGAAGAGGTATTAAAAAGTATCCACGATGGAATTGCACTAGCCATAGAATCCTTAGTCGAAGAAGGTAAAGAAGTTCCGATAGACAACATTAAAGAACAAGTCATTACCAGTACTGAAGCCTCTATACCACAAAAAGTTTAACCCCCAATATCAATGAGTAAATTGCCAACTAATATTAAGCCACAAGAGCTAATCAAGGCTTTAAATCGGCTTGGTTTTGTGGAAAAGAAGGTGAAAAGGAAGTCACCGCCGTATAATCCACAAAGATGGCCGTTGGACTCAAGTTGCCGTTCACCCCAAACCTATTCCAATTGGCACACTCAGAAAAATCCTTAACCAAACAGAAATTAGTATCGATCAACTTGAAAAAAATCTCTAAATTCAGGTAATTTTTATGAAAATCTTAATAAAAGTTTCTGGTGACTTACAAAACGATTCGACTTTTTTCGAATGGTTAAGATCTATATCCAAACCCTCCGATAATCTTTATGTTCTATGTGGTGGTGGAACTGCAATTTCTCAGGTTTTAAAAGAACACGGGATTACTTCTGAATTTGGACCAAGCGGTAGAGAAATTAGTACAGAAGAAGGAAGACAATTAGCCTTGGATGTTTTAAAAGAACAGAAAACTTCTCTTAAGAAGACTCTAAAAAAACTAAAAATAAATGCTAGTGTGTTCATACCAATAATAAAAGTTGATAACGAGTTCTTTCATCTAAACGGAGATACTCTGGCAACTGCCTTATATCCAAATTTCGATACAATTTTTATTGTGACGAAAAAGGGAAGGGTCAAATTGTTTCCTAAAGAATTTTCTAAAATTGAAATTGTTTATTTATAAAATAGGTTCGAACTCTGTCCGGCTCTTCCCCACCCATCAGCATTTTTAGCCTCATTTTTTACCACTTCTAATAGAACATTCAACCTTTTACGTATAGCAAAATTATATAATCACCCGATTTACCTGTAGTAATTATTAACAGTTGACTTTTTTTGTATTTACTTGCTAAATTCTTTCTATGGATGAAAAAGATTTGGAAGCAATTGGAAATCTACTTGACAAAAAACTAGATGTAAAACTAAAACCATTGCAGAATGATTTAATTGAAATTAAAGAAACCGTAGATTCACACACCGTATCCTTAATGAATCTGGAAAAAGATATCAAGTCATACTTAGAGGCCTTGGACGTTGAGAGCAAGCGAATTGATAAACATGACGAACGATTTGAAGTAATTGAAGCTAGTCTAGGACGGAAGTCCTAAACCATAACCTTGGTAAAAGTTTGAACTTTGTATAACCACCTCCGCCAGCATTTTTAGCCTAAATTTCACAAATTGCAAAGAGTTTTACCAAAGCGTATAAATATATTATGCAAGATGATCTTATCAAACAAACTTTTTCAGTCAGCACAGGCACAGATAATTTAATCACAATTGATTTCAAAAAGGTTGTCGAACCAGAAGATACAACACGCTTGGCACAACTAGTCGAAGATGCGATCTTCGAAATTTTAAATAAAGATCCAAATAAAACTTACAATGCTCTATTGGATATTTCTGCAATCGGAGGGTCGTACTATCTCTCACCAGAAGCAAAAAATATTTACTTAAATCTGGCGAAACTGCGTCAACTCAAAAAAAGTGCCTTGGTTGGAAACAATACTTTTATTGAACTATTTGTTAATCTGGCTGTTTCCGCAGCTGGTAAAGACATGAACTTCAAATGGTTTTCTAAACGAGAAGAGGCATTAAATTGGATTAACAATGAATAACCCCTTGCATTTCTTTTAAGACCTCTGCTATATTTTCAAAGAGAGATTTTCCTCCCATTCCTCTGCCAAGAGATCACAATCTGCTAAACCTGCTTCCAAAATTATTATAATTTTAAATATTGATTAAGAAATTATGAGTTTCTTAACGATATTTCTGTTGTTTTTATGAACTGGCAAAAATTCGCTGCTGAAAGACGCTCGTCAGTATTTTCCGGAATTGCTGCACTGATAATTATCGGTGTAGGTTTTCTTGCTTTCAACGGCCTGTCACAAAACGACAACAAAAAAGAAACCAAGAAAGAGACCAAACAAATAGAACAAAAGAAAGAAGAGACAAAAACTACTACCAAGGAGACCGAGAAAAAGACAACAATTAAAACTCATGTCGTTGTCAGTGGTGAGAGTCTTTCAAAAATCGCCAAGAGTTATTACAACGATGGCAACAAGTGGACTGTAATTGCCGAGGCGAATAGAATCACAAACCCAAACCTGATTTATCGGGGAATGGTTCTGACAATTCCTGATATTTCTGCCAAAACAACTACGGCGACTACTTCAACTCCAAGTACAACCGTAAATCAACCGAAAACTTACACAGTTGTCAAAGGTGATTCGCTGTGGACAATTTCCCAAAGCTTTTACAACGGCAATGGCTACCACTGGGTAATTATTCGCGATACCAACCCAGGAAAAGTTGGATTATTGCCAAACGGCCGTCCTTTGATAACACCCGGTACTGTTTTAACCATACCAACAACACCTTCTCGTTAACTTTCCACACTAAATTAATTGAATATAGTTTCTAATTTGATATACTAGTGGGACAAATTATGCACCTGTGGTGTAAAACGCTTTGCGTCTTGCATTTTAACTTCGTTAAAAACAGGATGCATTTCGACTTCGTCAAAAAGTAGTGCCAACATGCGGGTAGAGTCAGCTGGTACGATGCCACCTTCCCAAGGTGGAGGAACGGGTTCGATTCCCGTTACCCGCTCCAAAAATGTTATAATCGTCTTCGAAGTCAAGAGTGACGCAGAGCGCGAAGCGATCTATTACATCTCGCGCTTGTAACTCTAGCGAGTTATAATTATTGCCGGAGTAACTCAGCTGGCAGAGTAGCTCTTTCGTAAAGAGCAAGTCGTGGGTTCGAATCCCACCTCCGGCTCCATTAGTTAGTTCAAAAACAAAGAGCAAGTCGTGGTTTCAGTCCCTTCTTAGGGATTGGATGCGAAGCGTCTGCTTCCCACTCTCGGCTCCAAAAATATATCGACCTAAATGAGACTTTTAATTATTAGCCCGGTCGATATTTTCTCGAAGACTCAAAAATGGCTAAAAAATCTAGACTATCTGTCCCACAATATAGCTACCGTCAAAGCCTTAAAAAAGATGAGCGTAAGGTATACCGTCGAATTGCACTAATAATTCTCGCTTTTTTTGTCATGCTCTTAATTGTTTGGTTCATGGGAACAAGTTTTATCAATACTCTCTCATATATTCAACGTGGTAATCCAACAGACTCAGCCTCAGAATCCAATAGTGAGGATTACCCATTATTAACACCAACCCTTGATAAACTTCCAGACGCAATTAATACCGATACGGTTACAGTTAGTGGCCAAACCACAATCGACATAAATGTAACTCTGTTTATAAATACCAAAGAAATTGCACAAACAAAATCCGATGAAACCGGAGCCTTCAAATTTGAAAAAGTAAAACTTAACGTTGGCTCAAATTTAATCAAAGTTGTAGTTATAAACAAAGCTAAAGAAAAGGCAGAAGCTTCAACAACTATAGTCCTAGATAAAACTAAACCCGTTCTGACCCTCAACGGTCCGATTGACGGTGCAAATTACCCGAACACAATAACAATTGTAAATGTGAATGGTACTACAGAAGCAAATTCCATTGTCCATATCAGTGGTAACCAGGCAATTGTCGAGGATTCAGGAAAATTTAGTTATAACCTACCAGTTACTTCTGGTGAAAACAGTATCGAGATAAATTCTGTCGATGAAGCTGGAAATGTAACGAATGTAAAATTAACCATTACCGTCGAAACCGCACCGGTGGCAGCCGACGGACCACAACCTTAAACAAAGAATCTTGGTTTACTAAATACAAACTGATTGCTAAAATCGTCCAAAAACCTGCACTTAGATCATTTTTTAGATAGGGTACGTCAACTAAACCGTGAAAAAGAAGACTAATCAACACACTAGCTAACCCTACTTTTAAATAATTCAACCTTTCGCTGCTTATTAAGTTAAAGAAAAACCAGGTGCAGATACCAACAAACGAAATTAACCCGAATATTCCCGTCTCTAGCCAAAAATTTAGAAAGATGTTGTGAGGGTATGTAGTTTTCTCCTGGCTACAGGTATGGTGAGTTTCGTTTTCAGTCGCAAACCCACCCAACCCACTTCCAATCAAAGGTTTTTCTTTGATAATATTAACTGCCGATTCCCAAAGACAAAGTCTTGGGACCACCTGTGAATTAATTGATAATTTATTTGTCGCTCTAATTACGAAATTAATATTGAATAAAAAACCAATATTCACGCTAAAGAATACTATTATTAAACCAATAAAAACCTTTTTAATAGGTTTTTGCAGGAATTTATTTTGAATTTGCTTATACAAAACAAACCCGAAAAAGAATAGGCAACTGCCAATTACCCCAAACCAAGCACCTCTCGACCCAGAAGCAAGTAAACCACCCAAAACGGTAATTAACGAGATGATTACCCAATTGGTCTCCTTTATTCCCAAAAAAATACCACCCTTATTTTCTTTTCTTAAATATAGTAAATAAGAAATTAAAAGAACCACTACCGGACCAACCAACAATCCAACCGAGTTTGAGGTTTGATAGATTGCTCCTACCCGACCTCGACTAGCATATTCTAGTGCATTAAACGGACTGTAATTAAGCAGCTTTTCAAATATTGAAACTAAACTAATCCAAATACTACTGGACAAAAAAGCCCAAAAAACTCTCTTGAGGTTATTTTTTTCAGACAGATAGTCAAAAATAACAACAAAAAGCAAGAACGGTTCGATGAAATAGGCTTTGTAGAAACCTATTGAACTAACTTTGTCTGGTGAGAAAAGAATATTTAATCCAGCAGAAAATATAAAAACCACAAAAATGATCTGTAAAATAAGTGGAATTTTACTTCTAATTTCTTTACCAATTTTTAATATATTTCTTTTTTTCGCAAATTTTAGAAAAAACCATAAGAAAAAAGTAATTAAAATAAGTAGCTCGAGAAAAGTAAAAGGTACGCTCGAATAACAATAACTAGATTTATTGCAACGCAGTAGATACAAAGGCAGGCTAAATAAAGTAAGGGAGATAAATAAAGTTAGAATATTACTATTTTTTAGTAATAACATTGTTCTTCTTCTCAATAAATTTATAATTTCCAAATAAATTCAGTTTGGTTGAAATAATTATAAATAATAATGCAAAAATTAATATTTCTGTCAGATTTGTTACCCAAGCTGCGGCGTTGTAACCAAATTTTGGAATATACATTAAATTAAAAACAACATTGGTTAAAGCAGCAAATCCATAGATAAATGGTAGTGTATTTTCTTTCCCTAAAGTCATAACTAACCTGACAAAAAAGGCAGTCACGTAAAAGAACGGCAACCCAAGTAAAAGAATCCGTAAAGTTACAACACTCTCAGAATAATTACCAAATATTTCCGGTATTAGTGAAGCAGCAAACCAACCAATCACGGAAATTAAAACACCAAGGGCAAATAAACCAAGTGCAATATTTCGACTATTTTTTTCGAGAGTTTGATTATCTTCTTTCTGGTTTTGCAGTATTACTGGGTATGCTGAATTGGCAACATAAGTTGGAAACGAAATTGAAAAATCAAATACCCTGTAGGCTAAACCATATATTCCGATCGCAACTGAGGCACTCATTGCCCCGACAACACCTGGATCTGTCAATGCAATTATTTGTTTATCGATATTGGCGTTAATTTGACTAAAAACTAGCATTAAACCTAGTGGTAAACTTGCTATCAAAAAACTTTTCCAAATACTAAAATTAAAAGCAATACCCTTTAAACCAAAAACTGATTCGACAAAAAACATCGAGACCACTGCCTTAGCAATTGACCCTAAAACATAAACAAAAACTACTCCAAAAAGTCCAAAACCAAGTTTTATTGCCAAAAACGCCAGTAAAATCAAGACTAAACTTCCAAGAATATCGCTGATTGCGAAAAGATCATAACGCATACGAAGCTGAAAGAAAGCAGAGGTAGTATTGAAAATTGACTGCGAAACAAAAAATATTGTCCCAAATATAATTCCAATTTTTACCGCAATCGAATACGGCAGGAACGAAAGTACGGCGACTGTAAGAAAAACACTCAAGATGGAAAGAGCAATCCTTAACCCAAATAAATTTTTATAATAAATCTCCTCATTCTCTTCGTTGTGAATTAATTTTCGAAGTACCGCCCCATTGATACCAAAATCAGTTATTAAAACAAAAAGTCCCAGGTAACTTGTGATGGTAACAAAATCCCCCCAAACATCTCTGGAAAGATTTGTTGTGATTAGAAAAGTTAAAACTAAAATTGAGCCAGCCGAAATTATCCGACTAAAAAGCTGTGCCAAACTATTTGCAGCAATTTTAAAGTTGATATTCATCTGCGACATTGTAGCAGAGTCAGCTTTTTTGAACAAGAAAAAGGGCAGCTGTTTAAATTAAACAACTGCCCTACCTTTTGATTCAAATGAAGACTACCTTATCTTCCTCGTCCGGTCCAACTTCGTCAATTTCACCAACAATGTAAGCTTGCTCTCCATTTCGGTTTAGCCTTCTGATCGCTGTTTCAGCAGTTGCATTATCTGCTACTCCAATCATCCCAAGCCCGCAGTTGAAAGTCGAGCGCATCTCTTTCCAAGAAATCGAACCGCTCTTTCTGACGCGCTCGAAAATTTCTGGAGTCGGCCAAGAGTCGATCGTAAGAGTGGCAACAAGACCATTTGGAATAATCTTTCCCAGTTTTCCGATAATCCCCCCACCAGTAATGTGTGCCCAGCCGTGGATTCCTAAGACATTGCTCACCTCTAAGACATCTCGGACGTAGATCCGGGTTGGCTGAAGGAGTTGTGCAAGCAATTCCGGCTGCAAAACTACTTCTTCCGGTGGGAAAAGTTTTCGAACAGCCGAAAAACCGTTACTGTGAAGCCCGGACGAAGCAATTCCGAAAACTGTATCGCCTGCTTTTATCCGCTCCCCAGTAATCAGCTTATCGCGATCGAAAACCCCAACCGCAAACCCCGCCAGATCGTACTCACCGTCATGGTAAAACCCCGGCATTTCTGCGGTCTCACCAGTCATGTATACACAACCGGCTTGCAGACAGCCTTCGACGACACCTTCGACGACATCGTGCATCACTTCTGAATCGATTTTACCGGTTGCCCGATAAAGTGCAAAGCCCAAAGGGGTGATGTTGTTTCTGGCCAGATCATTGACGCACATTGCCACCAGGTCAATACCCACTGTTTTGTGCTGACCAGAAGCAAAGGCATACTTCAGTTTAGTCCCAACCCCATCAGTTGCTAAGGCCAACAGCGGTTCTTTCATTTGTGAAAAATCTGCTGACAGAGCAACTGAGCCTTTAACTAACCTCTCATAACCGTTAAAAGTTCTCTGTAGCTGAGCAAAGGCGTCAGCACTGGCAGCATCTCCCCGGGCAATACTTACCCCCGAACTTTCGTAAAAACCTCCCATTATTTTCCCCCTTTTGAAAAACTCGCTGGATTTTGGCCTATATTAACCCAATGTAAACAAAAAAGAAAGGCGCCGGATAAGATTATCCAAACGCCTCTTTATACTACACATTCAAAGCAATGTCAGAACGAAAGTACATTCCCTCAAAATGAACTTGTTTGATCGCTTCATAGACTTTTGCTCTAGCCTCTTCCAAAGTAGCACCCAAAGCAACGATTGACAGGACTCTTCCTCCTGAAGTCACTAACTCCCGTTTGTCGTTTAACGTGGTTCCGGCATGAAAAACCAAAATATCTTTTGGTAAATCGTTCAAACCGTGAATCACCCGATTAATAATTGGCTTACCGGGGTAACCTTCAGAACAGAGAACTACACAAACCGCAACTCTTGGGTCCCAATCAAGACTAGTCACGTCAAACTGCCCGGCAGCGCTTTGCTGCAGAACCGGAAATAGATCGCTGCGGAGCCGCGGTAGAATCACCTGAGTTTCGGGATCACCCGGACGAGCATTCACCTCGATAAGCTTAGGTCCATCTTTGGTTAAGACAAAACCACCGTAGATAAGACCGTAAAAGGGTCTATCGTTCAAAGCCAAGAAGTCGACCAACTTCTTCATGATTGTTTTGACTTCTGCTTCGTTCTGTCTGTTTAGCCAAGTGTCTATACAGAAAGAGCCAATACCACCGGAGTTTTCTCCCTGGTTGCCCTCACCAATACGTTTGTAATCAACAGCAGGTGGAAGAAAAATTAAGTTTTTTCCATCAGAGAATGCTTGAACCGAAACTTCTCGGCCTTCTAAGAATTCCTGGATGAGAATTTCCCGCGCTGCTTCCGGATGCTGGATACTTAATTCAGTAACCAGTTTTGGAATCTCGCGAATCGTTTTGGCAATCTTGACACCTTTGCCTCTTGCTAAACCATCTGCCTTAACTACTCGAAAGTTATTCGGGAGAACAAAGTCATATTCTGGAAAAAATTTGACTCCTCTTGCATGAGATATTCCGTATAAGTCAAGAAATTGATTCGCCCAGATCTTGCTCCACTCAATTTTGGACGCCTCTATTGTTGGTCCAAAAGTCGCAAAACCAGCTCTAGTAAATCTGTTAACCAAGCCTTTCTTAAGCTGATTTTCGTGAAAGACAGCGATAAAGTCGATTTGCTCTTCATGACCAAACCGAATAACTTCTCGACTTATGTCGTCCTTTTCCGGATCAATGAAATCTAGGTTGTGACCCAGTTTCCTTGTACCTGCATTTCCCGGACCGAACAAAAGCTCAACACCTTCTTGTGCCAACTTCCATCCAAACGCGTGTTCCCTAGCTCCTTGGCCAATTATCAAAGCTTTTGTCAATTTTCCTCTCCTTTGTTTACTGGTGGTCATTACTGGACGCAGATGCTTCGCATCCAATCCCGACTTCATCGGGACTGAACCATAAATTTTTGGTGCGCGTATCTGGACTCGAACCAGAGACCTTCGCAATGTGAATGCGACGCTCTAACCAACTGAGCTATACGCGCACAACATAGCGCTCTACTTTTCGATTCTTATCGAAATGCATCCTCTACCAACTGAGCTAAATGACCAAAGCAAATGCATTTTAACAAACCTGCTCTTGCGAATCAATAAAGCTAAAATGTATAATAGAATTGTCTTTTTTTGCACAAGATTATGCCAGAAGAAAAACCCTCATTTTTATCAATTGTCGGCGATATAATTGAAACTTTAGTAGTTGCGGCTGCTATTTTCGTTATTGTCTATCTTTTCCTTTTGCAACCCCATCAGGTAAAAGGAGCCTCAATGCAACCTAATTTTCACGACGGCGAGTATATTCTAACTGACAAAATTTCCTACCGTTTTAACAAACCGCAACGCGGAGATGTAATAATTTTTAAATCCCCAACTGATCCAGATGTCGATTTTATTAAAAGAATAATTGGTCTTCCTGGGGAAAAAGTAAAAATTTCGGACGGTAAAGTCGTAGTCATCAATGACCAAAACAAAGACGGCCTCACCCTAGAAGAGCCCTATCAAATAAACGGCCCTACTTCTGGAGGGAAAGAAGCCCCACAAAACACTGAGGTAAAAATTGGATCAGATCAATATTTTGTTCTGGGAGATAATCGACTCGAAAGTTTTGATAGTCGAAGTTGGGGACTTTTGCCAAAGAAAAATATTATTGGAAAAGCTTGGCTTAGATACTGGCCTCTTAATAAATTGGGGTTTGTAAAACACCCAAGATACTAGAACTAAGTAGTTAATCTTTTGTAGATATTATCGAGCTCTTCGTCAGTTTTGAAAATTAAAAGTAATCTCCCACCTCTTTGAGATTTTAGAAGTTTAGTTTTTATACCGAGAGAATTTGCAATATCATTTTCAACTTTAGCGACATCTTCAGTGTGTTCGTATTCCCTTGGAGTTTTAGGTTTTATCTCACTTGAGGCTTTCATTCTTCTGACTAGTTCCTCAGTGGAACGTACTCCCAGGTTTTCGTGGAGAATTTGTTTGTAAGCTTGCAACATTAGATTAATATCCTCGAGTCCAAGTAATGCTTTTGCGTGACCTTCAGTAATTGTGTTTGAAATTAAACCATCCTTTAAGGCGTCCGGTAATTCCAACAATCTCAAGGTATTAGAAATATAGGGTCCGCTTTTCCCGACTCTCTGCCCAACTTCTGTTGCAGTTAAAGTAAACTCATCAAGCAATCGTTTGTAGGCTTGCGCACGTTCTAAAGCATTGAGATCGACTCTCTGAACATTTTCGACAATTGCCATTTCAAGCATCCCTTGGGGACTGGTTTCGCGAACAACAATCGGAAGTCTAGTCAATCCTGCCAGTTTAGAGGCTCGCCACCTTCTTTCTCCGGCAATTATTTGAAAACCAGCTGGAGTTTTAGCAACAAGAAGAGGTTCTAAAACACCGTGTTCTCGAATAGATTCAGCGAGTTCAACTAGGGTATCTGGAGCAATTTGCCCACGGGGTTGTAGTGGGTTTGGTTGGAGGGAATCAATTTCTATATCGACAATATCTTTATCTATAATTTCCATTATTTTTCTTTATTCAAAACTTCAATATATTTTTTTCCAAGCTTAGTTTTGACGTTTACGGTTCCATCTTGCATTGCAAAAATTGTGTGATCACGTCCTCGTGCCGCACCATCACCTTCATGAAAGGCTGTCCCAACTTGCCTAAGAATTACTTGTCCGGTTTGAACTTTTTCACCACCATAGATTTTAAAACCGCGTCTTTTGCCGGCTACGTTTCCACTTTGTTTTGCTTTTGATCCGCCTGCTTTTTTATGAGCCAATTTTGTCTTCAAAAATATGACGCTTCAGCGGCATATAATTGAGTCCTTTCAAATAATTTTTAACCTATTTTTTCTATCTCGACTTCTGTCAAATTCTGTCTATGTCCAGTTTTTTTATGATAACCGGTTTTTGCTTTATATTTGAAGACTTCAATTTTTTTACCTTTTGTTTGATCAACAACTTTAGCAGTTACTTTTACTTTTAGATTTGGTTTTCCAATCTCAACTTTATCTTCATTTACCAAGAGCAAAACCTCTTCAAAATCAAATGTTTGATCTTTTTCGATTGGTAGTTTTTCTATTTTTAGTTTTTGTCCTTCGGAAACTTTGTATTGTTTTCCACCGGTTCTAATAACTGCGTATTTCATTGATCGTATAATATAGGCTAGAGGCTTTTATGTCAACTATTTCTAACTGTAACAAATTACTTTTGGAAGGAGCTTAATTCTCGCCTCAATCTCAGAAGATAGTAGTCGAGATTACTCGCCTCAATCTCAGAAGATAGTAGTCGAGATTACTCGCCTCAATCTCAGAAGA
>CAYIWY010000003.1:0-126569 GCA_964367355.1 uncultured Gammaproteobacteria bacterium | reverse complement strand
TCAATCTCAGAAGATAGTAGTCGAGATTACTCGCCTCAATCTCAGAAGATAGTAGGCTATTTACTTCTATGTCAACTATTTCTAACTGTAACAATTTAGTTTTGATTAGATCTAGATCAGTTGCTTTTTCCTACTTAGGTACACGGAATTAACCAAACCCAGCAGTATCGCCATTGAAATTAAAGAACTACCTCCAAAAGAAACGAACGGTAAGGTGATTCCGGTAATTGGTAACAAACCCATATTCATACCAGCGTTGATAAATAGCTGAATTGCAACGACAAAAGCTGCTCCGTAGCAAAGTAAAGCACCCTCCTTTTTCTCAGCCACTGTGGCGATATTAATAATTCGAAAAAGTAATATTGTAAACAAGCCTAAAAGTAGTAAAATTCCGACAAACCCAAGCTCTTCAGCAGTTGTGGCAAAAATAAAATCGGTTTTTTGCTCAGGAAGAAAATTTAAGTGACTCTGTGTTCCCCGCCCAAAACCTCTCCCGAAAAACTCTCCGCTACCAACCGCAATAATAGATTGGACAACGTTGTACCCAGAACCAAGCGGATCAGCATTTGGGTTTAAGAAAGTGAGCAATCTTTCTTTTTGATAAGTTTTAAGAAATGAAAATCCTATCGGTAATAAAATTAACCCAGCCGTTCCTAACAAAAAAAGGTGTAAAAAACGTAGTCCAGCAACATAGATTAACCCCACCCAAATTAAAAAAAGTACCATTGCACTTCCTAAATCCGGTTGTTTGAAAATCATAAAAGTCGGAACAATCATTATTAAAAAAGAGAGCAAAATATTTTTGGGGATTTTTGGCGAATTTTTGACCAAAAACTTAGTTAAAAATAGTACTAATACAGGTTTGGCAATTTCCGAAGCTTGAAGATTTATAATTCCTAAATCGATCCAACGTGTCGAACCTCGTGTTTCTAAACCTAAAATTATTGTTACTAACAAAAGTACAACCGTCCCCAAATACAACCAGTGCGAATTGTTTAATAATATTTTGTAATTTATTAAACTCACAGAGAAAAAAACTCCAATAGCAACGATTAAATATAATATTTGTCGATTAACAAAGGTGGCTTTCTGACCCTCACCAACACTACTACTGAAAATCATAAAAATTCCCAGAATTGTTAAAAGGACCATCGAAAAAAGCGATATGTGGTCGGTCTTGAGAAATAATTTCAACATTAGCGAGAAAATATTACTTAACTATTTCTAGTTTTTCACCCTTTATCAGCTCTGAAGCTAGAGTTTCTTTTTTAATATAATCTTCAAAATTGTCTGGCCAAAAAGGAAGTTTTACTTTTACAAATGCATTTAACTCGCAGTTGGCCTCTTTTCTCGCCTCTTGGATTTGACGAACGATATCACGCGCCGCACCTTCGGCTTTCAATTCTTCGGTAATTATTGTTTCTAGAGTACACTCGTTAATTTTTGGATTATTGATAACTTTTTTAACATTTACCTCAGTGGCAATCAAATTTTCTATATCATCTGGTAGTTTATCACCAGAATATTCTGCTTGCGAAAGAGGTTGGCGGACTTTGATATTTTCTTTCTTGCGCAGACCATGAACTTCACCAGAAATTTGAATCGCTCTTGCCATCTGTGACTCTAGATCGTCATTAACTAAACCCGGGGAAAGTGGCCAAGACTCAAGATGAACAGAAATATTCCCAGTTAAGTTACGGTATATCTCCTCCGTCATAAACGGCATCATCGGGGAAAGAGTGATCGAGATGTTAGTTAACACCAGCCACAAAGTTTCGTAAGCAGCGTTTTTATCCTCTGAATTTACAGCCGTTGGACCAACACGATCTCGAATCCTGCGAACATACCAATTGGAAAGATCATCAACGACAAATTTTTCTGCCACCTCAACTGCTTTAGCAGCATCGTATTTTTCAAGAAAACTTTCTATTTCCAAAATTACTTTGGAGACCCGTGAAACGACCCATTGATCGAGAACAGTTTTAGGATTGAAGATTTTCTCTTCAGCAGGCTCCCATTTATCCAAGGAGGCATAATTTACAAAAAAACTATAGACATTCCAAAGTCGAATATGAAAAAACCGTCTTACTTCATCAGCGCCTTTGTAACCAAAATTAACATTCAGCTCTGGATTTACTCTCAGATATAACCAACGCATTACATCTACCCCCATTTTTTCGGCGGCATCGTCAAACCAAATAGCATTACCTTTTGATTTATGCATTTCTTCACCTTTTTCGTCCTTAACTGAGCCATGTCCAAGTAAGGTTTTGAACGGCGTAGTGTTTTCCAAAGCAGTTGACATTGCGAGCAACGAATAAAACCAGTTTTTAAACTGTCCAGGGAAAGATTCGGTAATAAAATCTGCCGGGAACCACTGCTGCCAATAATTCTTGTCTTCAAAATAATTTAAAGTTGAAAAAGGTACTATTCCAGCATCAAGCCAAGGATTACCAACATCAGCTACCCGACTAGTTTCTGTTCCGCATTTTGCACAGTTTATTTTAACCTGATCAATCCAAGGTCGATGCGGTGTACTACCTTCAAATTCCTTCCAACCAGAAACTGCCTTTTCTTTCAATTCATCTTTTGAACCCACAACTTCAAAATTTCCACAATCATTACACTCCCAAATTGGCAAAGCTAATCCCCAATAACGTTTCTTTGAAATTAGCCAATCGTGCATATTGCTGAGCCAATCAAGCTCCCGATCATAGCACCACTCCGGGATCCAATTTATCTCTTTGAGAACATCCTTCATCATTTCGCGGTAAGTTTTACCTGTTTTCGAATCTTTTCCATCCATATTGATGTACCACTCATCAACAACGCGCCAAACAAGTTCAGTTTTACAGCGCCAGCAAGTTGGATAACGGTGTTTGTAATTTTCAACTTTAAAGAAAAATTTACCTTTATTTAAGGATTCAAGATGCTCGATTATCAGTTCGGGATGCTTCTTTGCGTTTTTCCTAGAAAATTTACCAAGTTTATTCAAATATGCTGCTTCTTCATCAATAAGTTCAATCACCGGCAGCTTGAGTTCCTTTGAAAGTTTGAAGTCCTCTTCTCCCGCGCCGGGAGCGATATGAACTAAACCAGTACCTTCTGCGCTTGTCACGAGATCTGCAGCCTCAATAACTGTGTGAAAATTACCAATCTTTTTAGCGTCCACAACCCGAGATAACTTATCAAAGGGTCCACTGTAGATCAAACCAACCAAGCTTTTACCATTTTTAGATTTCAAAGGTTTAATATTCTTGCCAAAAATAGCTTTAACCCTAGTTTTCATTACCCAAAGCTGATCTTTTCCGTGCTTAATTAATTGATATGATTCTTTGGGGTTAACTGCAACTGAAACATTTCCAGGAATTGTCCAAGGAGTAGTTGTCCAAACAAGTAGATATTCGTTTTTCTTTCTTGCTAGAGGCAGCTTGAAGTAAACTGCTTTATGAAAAACTTCCTTATATTCCTCTGTCAAAATTTCATGCTGCGATATGGCTGTCCCACACCGTGGACACCAAGGCACACTGTCTCTACCTTTATACAACCAACCTTTTTCGTGAACTGTCTTGAGATAATGCCAAATTGTGTAATTATTGTTTTCTGAAGAAGTGTGATAGGAATTTTCCCAATCCATGAAGTACCCAAGTCGCTTGGATTGCTGCGTTTGAATTCCTGAATATTTCTTAACCCGTTCTTTACATAGATTGACAAATTTCGAGATTGAAGCAAATTTGTCGTCGGGGACTAAATTTTCAATGTCTTTCTTGCTATGAAGTTCCAGTTCTTTTTCAACCTCAACTTCAACCCATAAACCTTGCTCATCAAAACCGTTTTGAAATCGTTGTTTGTATCCTTTTAAGTTAAAGAAACGCTGCCAGAGATCTTTGTAGGTTCTCCCCCACGCATGGTGAACTCCCATTGGGTTGTTGGCAGTGATCGGACCGTCGATAAATGAAAAGCGTTTTTGTGAAGCCTTATTTTTTTCAAGATATTTTTTGAGAATATTTTCTTTTTTCCAGAAACTTAAAATTTCTCCCTCAAGAATAGGGAAATCAACTTTAGAAGACACATTTTTAAACATTGGATTAGATTAAAGCAAAAAATGCAGTAATTAACAAGCCTGAAAAGAAAAAGATAAGTACCCCTTCAGTCTAAGAATAACTGAAGGCGAAGATTAAAAATCGAACCGCATCTGCTTACTAGCTCTCATTTGACCCCCCTTGCGACCAATTTCGGAATAAAAGGCTTTACCATGACGTCTGCGAACTTCCTCACCTCCTTTTTCGCCGATTTTAGAATAAAATTCAGAACCATAAGTTTTACTGGTCGCCTTGCCACCACGTCTACCTATCTCTGAAAAGAAAGCGGGACCGTATTTCTTTTTCACGATTAAACCGCCGCGCCTGCCAGCTTCTTGAGTTGTAATCGTCATACTGTTTTCACCCCCTTCAAATTAATCTTATAGCCTTACTTTAGTTTATTGTTACAGTAATGTTGTAACATTTCACTGCTTGACTGTCAACTAAGTCTTACTACAATAAAATAGATCATTTAGCTTCGGAAAACAACGATACACTTGCTTTAAGTGTATATACTGTTGTATGATTTTCTTATAACTTATGGATTTAAATTCAGACAATAAACCGCTTTTCACTCTTTCTGTTACTGCGGAAATTCTTGGAGTACATCCACGGACTTTAATGATCTATGAAAATGAAAATCTTGTGGTTCCGCTGCGAACAAAGACCAATCGTCGGCGTTACTCACAACGCGATGTTAGAAAACTTCAGTTCATTCGCTACCTCACTAATAAAAGGGGAATTAATCTTGCCGGAGTTCAAGCGATTTTAAGCTTGCTCAATGAGGGTACCAAAAACGGCCTTGAGCTTTTGAAAACTACTTTTCCAGATTTCATAGAGCAGAGCATGCTTTAAGGAAACCGAGGTAAAGAGGGTGTGGTGAAAGGGGTCGTGACAAAAATTCCGGATGAGCTTGTGTCCCGACAAAAAATGGGTGGTTTTTAAGTTCAATCATCTCAACTAATTTCCCATTTGGACTGGTTCCAGAAATTACAAGTCCTCCTTTTTCAAGATCCTCTCGATATTTATTATTAAACTCATATCGATGTCTATGTCTCTCTGAAATTTCAACTTTGTGGTAAAGTTTGGCTACTAAACTTCCCTCCTTCAACTTACATTTGTAAGCACCCAACCGCATGGTCCCACCATATTCTTTACCAACCAACAGCTTTTCCTGTTCCGGCATAATATGAATCACTGGGTATGGAGTATTTTGATCAACCTCTTGAGTATTGGCATCTTTCATACCTAAAACATTTCTGGCAAATTCAATAGTTGCCATATGAAGTCCGTAGCACAACCCCAAAAACGGAATCTTGTTCTCTCGGGCAAACTTCACTGTTTGGATTAAACCTTCAATTCCCCGACTCCCAAAACCACCAGGAACCACGATACCATCCATTTCCTGCAACTTATTGATTGAACTCGGATTTTTTTCAAATTCCTCAGAGTCAATCCAAACTAATTTTGGCTTTAGTTTATGTGCCCAAGAAGCATGTTTTAGCGATTCAATAACCGAGACATAAACATCCTCAAGCTGATAATCCCCAGTGCCAAAATATTTTCCAACCACTGCAATTTTTACTTCTTTTTTAGAATCTTCAATTGACTTTATCAATTTTCGCCACGGTGCTAAATCTTTTTTACCGGATTTTAGCATCAATTTTTCCAACACCCTCTCACCGAGATTTTGATCATCCAAAATTAAGGCAACACGGTAAATTGTGTCTACGTCAGGATTTGAAATAACGTCGTCCTCACTAACGTTACAAAAAAGAGCTAATCTCTCTTTTCGTCTTTGATCAAGTACGTTTTCACTTCGCCCAATAATAATATCAGGTTGGATACCCATGGAATTTAATGTTCGCACTGACATCTGAACCGGTTTGGACTTCATCTCACCCAAATAGGCAGGTATCGGTAAATAAGCCACATGAATCTGCAAAACGTCGTTGGGATTTTTCAGTTTCATAATTCGACTAGCCTCAAAGAAGATTGCGTTTTGGTATTCGCCAACCGTCCCGCCAAGCTCGATCAAGACAATAGCGGCATTTTTGGAACTACCAGCTTCCTTAATTCGTCTGATTATCTCGTCAGTAATATGCGGAATAGCCTCTACATCTTCACCGTTGTATTCAAAGGACCGTTCCTTACGGATAACTTCCTGATAAATTTGCCCGGTAGTAATATAGTTACTAGCTGTTAAAGGAGTATCCAAGAATCTTTCATAATGGCCAAGATCTTGGTCTGTCTCCATACCATCATCAGTAACAAAAACCTCACCATGCTCTTGTGGACGGATCGTACCAGCATCGACGTTGAGATACATGTCGATTTTAACCGGAGAAACCTTGTAACCTTTTCCAGTCAAAATTGCACCAAGAGAAGATGTTGTAATTCCCTTTCCAATTCCGGAAATTACACCACCAGAAACGAAAATGTATTTTGTGTTTTGTTTTGCCATCAAAAAAAGGCCCTTGGGGAATGCTTAATTTTTGGGGCCCACCATTAGTATAACAAAAATATTATGAAAAGTGTCAAGAGATCATTCGCAGGTTGTTTTTCCTTTCCCTACTTCACTAACTACTTCAGATTCGGAATCCCAGCTTACTAATTTAGATTTAGTATCTTGCCCACCACTTGGAATATCAAGACTAGTCCAAACACAAATTTTGGTGTTAGTCGAATTTACATGCATCTTTAAAATTACTGATTTTCCGCTTGTATAATAATTATTTTGTACAAGATAGTCCGAATTCGCACATATTTCTTTTGAATAAATTTTTGTTGGCTCAACCCCCTTTGCTTTCTCAGAATCAATACAAATTTGGATCGCTGATCCCACATCACGAACAATCACTTGATTTGCTCTCTCCTGTGCTTCATTAATTCCTTTTAAAGGGTTTATGGCGATTATTGCAATAATTATAATAATTGGAACTACCACAAAGGCCAAACACCCACAACCTGCTAAAATCCAAAGAAACCACGGTAAGGAGTTATTCTTGCTTGCATTTGGAACGCTCGGTGGTACTGGTGGTTGCGTATCACTAGGAGTAGTGGGTACCCAGGCGGCTTGTTCAGTTGTTTGGGGATTTACTGGTGCTACATTTTGAGTATCCATATATTTTCTTGACTACTGGCAAGTTGTTTTGCCTTCCCCAACCGCACTAATCACTCCTACTGTTGAGTCCCAACTGATTATTTTACCGCTATGATCAGTATAGATACAGATTTTTGTATTTGCAGAATCAGTCAAATATGTTGTTTCTACAAAAACTACTGAATCCTGATATTTACTACTCAGCAGGTAGTTCTTATCCCCACAACCATTTGTGGTAGAAAATATCTGTTGTGCGGGCGTACTTTTTGCTTTTTCGGCTACGATACAGTTTTTAACTGATTCTGCTACCGAACGTAACGCTGCCTGAGCTGATTTTTCTTTAGCTTCATTGATTCTTGTAGTAGGGTTGACAGCAATAATACCTACCATGATCAAAATAAATGGCAACCCTAGAGCAGCTACACAACCGCAGCCGATCATTAGTTTCAAAAACAGTGGTATGCCTTTTTTCGACACAGTAGTTGGAACTGGTGGTTGCGAATTTACAGCAGGTACAGGATTTTGTGGAATTTGTGGGACACTTTCAGGTACCCATTTTGTTTCTTCTTGCATTAGATAAATTTAAATGTTGAAATAATTTTTTCAATTGTGTCGTTTGGACGATAAATCAGGTAATATATTGATCCGTTATTCTCGACTTCAATTATCTTTATGGTTTCTTGGGTTAACAACCAACCGCCGGCAAGATAATCAAAAGCACTAGCTTTGGTTTTTTGAAAAGAATAAGCGCTTTTACCTCCAAAGGTGGTTTGGGTTAATTCAGTGATACTCTCCGCGCTAGTTTTATTTTTGTTGTAATCTCCTTGAGCGATTTCTGTTAAAGTTTTTCCCGTATAGTAAGAATTTCCGTTCTTATCTATCACGTAAATCTCCAGCAGATAAAAATCTTTTCCAATCGTTCCTTCCACCCCCCTTGTCTCAGTTGTAACCTTTGGGTCGTCGGTAAAGATCACATCTCCCGAGACTTCAGCGCTATCTCCTCCCATGGGCGAATTTGAGAAAGGGTTTAGAGTATCAGGGTACTTGAGAGAATATTTAAAACTAGAATTAGTAAAAGTCTTCCAATCAGCGATCTCATCCTTTTGGATTGGGGCGGGCTTTGGTTCTTCCTTCAAAGTTTTCGTGGCTGACTGTGTTGCAGACTTTGTTGTTGAATTAGTTTCTTTAGGTTTTGTGCTGTATGAAGTGTAAATTAGATAACCAACCCCAAGCAGAATTAATAATATAATTATAATTATCCCAATCTTTACCAATTTATTACCCGACTTTTTTGTTGGTTGATTCGGATTTGCTTGTGGGGTAGAAACCGATGTTTGCTGGTCCATATTTAATCGAGGAATTTGAAGGTCGATATAATAAGTTTAATTATCGATTTTGTGGCTCCATTAGGTTCGACAGCAGCTGAGGCTTCAATATAGAGATCATCTTCAGCAGTCCCACCGCCAAAAAAGTACCAAATTCCATCATCTTTTCTAGTTCGCTCGAAGAAAATAAGTTGTTTTCCCCCAACATTTATTGAACTTTCACCCAAATTATTTCTATTTGTTTCCGGTCCAAGACTAGGGCCAGATAGTGCATACCTATCAAATAACATATACACACCGACTGAACTATTTTCAACAAGAATTAGTGAGGAGGGTGTTACTCTAGTTGAGGTAGAGACTGACCAGTCAATTGGATATTTTACAAGGTATTTCCCATCATTATAAGTTTTCCAATCAGACGGTATTGCAGATGAGCTTGCTGTTTTGGCAGAGTTTGTGGCAACTTTTGTAACTGTGACATCATCGTTAACCGGAACTTTTTCTTCTGCACTTTGGACCATGTACCACATTCCCCCACCGATAATTATCATTACAATTAGAATAATTCCGATGGCAGCAAAGACTTTGTGTAAGTCTAATTTTTTATTTGTAGTTTGGGGTTGAATATTTTTTTCTCCCATGTTTTATTCGGCTGATTTTGTGGCGGTAATTGTGGCAATTTTCGCGGCTGCTTGTGTCGCAGTTGTTTTGTTGGTTGACCCTGTTACAGTAACATCAGATTCGAGAGTATTAACCCGATTTTCCAAATTGAGAATAGTGATCCACATTACACCAATAATTATTATTGTAGCTGTCAAAATTAAACCAATAGCCGCCAGTACTTTAGTCGCATCAAACGAACCTGATCCATCTTTCTTAGACAAAACTAATGGTTTTATTGCAGCCTCTTCGGGATCCTGCGTTAGGGGTTGAGGTGTTTGAGCAGCTGTTTCGGGCATGTCTGAATTATACGGGAAAAATTGAGCTTATGTCAAACTCAAATTAGCGCTGACGCATAAATGCTGGAACATCGTATTGGTCTTCCTCTTCTTCGTTGGCTGGTTCAACAATTTCTGGCAAACTATCAACTGCATGGCGAGATTCAGCTGAACGAAGCTTATCCTCTGAGAAACCAGTGGCAATAACAGTGATTTTAACCTGATCCATCATACCTTCATCAATTGCCGCTCCAAAGATAATGTTGGCGTCAGAATCAGCTGCAGCTGAGATGATCTTGGCAGCCTCATCAACTTCATACATGGAGATATCCGGTCCTCCTGTGACGTTAAACAAGACTCCTTTGGCACCTTCAATTGAAAGTTCCAACAGAGGCGAAGCAATTGCGGATCTGGCAGCCGAAGCAGATCGACCCTCTCCTGTACCAAAACCAATTCCCATCAAAGCACTGCCGGCATTTGTCATAATACTGCGAACGTCCGCAAAGTCAACGTTAATTAGTCCTGGCATAACGATAATATCGGAAATTCCCTGCACCCCTTGACCCAAAACACTATCAGCGACTTTAAACGCCTCAAGAAGTGACATTTTTTTATCTACCACATCCAAAAGTCTTTGATTTGGGATAACAATCATTGTATCGACTTTATCTTTAAGGTTTTCAACCCCTTCCTCACCAACTACTCTTCGATGAGCTCCTTCAAAAGCAAATGGTTTGGTAACCACCGCAACAGTCAAAGCACCACTTTTTCTGGCAATGTCAGCAATTATAGGACAAGCCCCCGTTCCAGTTCCCCCACCCATACCACCAGTGACAAAGACCATGTCAGCTTCAGACACAATAGCTTGCAGTTTTTCCAGAGATTCTTCAGCTGCCTTTTTACCAATTTCCGGATCCCCACCCGATCCTAGTCCACGAGTGAGTTGTTCGCCGATTTGGACTTTTGTTGGGGCTTGGCAAGTAAGCAGAGCTTGGGCGTCGGAATTGACACCAATAAAATCCACACCCTGGATTTGTTGTAAATTGATCATGGAGTTAAGGGCATTGCAACCAGCACCACCAACACCAATGACTTTAATTTTTGCGAAACGATTTACTTCAGGTTTAATTAACATCTTTTATTAAATCCTTGTTGCTGCGAGGATACACCAAATATTCTCCAGCTGTCAACTTGATCTCAGTTGATAATTAAAAAAAGTTTTAAACTAACAAAGCAATTAGGGAAGAAACGAACGAAACCAATTAAAAATCTTTTTGAAAAGATTCAAAACAGACCCGCCATTCACTAATGGTAGGTTCATACCAGATGAAACAGTGCTAACTTTTGAACCGTATAAAATCGCTCCAACCAGCGAAGAATAGGCTGGGGAAGAAATTTCATCAATTAGTCCGGTGAGTCCTGTAGGACGAGCAATACGCACTGGCATTCGCAAAACTTCTTTACCAATTTGCGAAATTCCAATTGTTTCAGCTGAACCACCGGTCACAACCACTCCAGCTGGAAGCAACCCAGCGTAACCAGATCTCTTTATTTCCATACCAATTAGAGTAAAAATTTCAGTTAGGCGTGGTTTTATGATCCCATCGACCAATGTCTTGCGTGAAAGCGTCCCTAGTTCCTCACTTAACCCGAGAGCAGAGAGATCAATCACATCTTTTTTCTTAGCGTTTCGTTCTTCATCATCTTCGAATTCCTCTTCTCTTTTTTTATTTGAGGAAGAAAGCTCGAGTTTGATTTTCTCAGCGTCTTCAAGCGAACCGCGGATTCCAATTGCCAGATCATTGGTAATATTTTTTCCACCAATTGGTATTACAACAGAATGAGCAATCGATCCATCAACAAAAAGACTAACATCAGTCGTCCCCCCACCAATATCGATCAAAGCAACTCCCAGTTCTTTTTCAGTGTCAGTCAATGAACTCTCAGCTGAAGCCAGTCCGGAAAAAACTAGACCTTCAACATCAATACCAATTTGTTGAATACATTTTGCCAGGTTCCTCATTGAAGTTGTCGCCCCCGTTACTATATGAGTTTCAACTTCCAAACGGATCCCAGTCATACCAACTGGATCTTTGATTCCTTCCTGAGAATCAACAATAAAGTCCCTGGGAATTACATGAATAATTTCACGCGAAGACGGAATTGAGATTGCTCGAGCAGCTTCGGTAACTCTTTTGACATCCTCTTCACTGATTTCGTTTTCACCACCAGCTACGGCCACTACACCTCGTGAATTGACACTACTAATGTGGGACCCGCCAACAACTATAAAAGCGCTAGAAACTGAGACTCCAGCCATTCTTTCAGCTGCCTCCACACCCTCACCGATCGATTTGACCGCTTCATCAATATCAACTACCTGACCTTTTCTAAGACCCCGAGCAGGAATGGTAGAAACACCGATAACAGTCAAAGAATCGTCTTTAGAGTAGCTAGCAATAAGTGTGGCTATTTTTGAGGATCCAACATCAATTCCGACAATAATTCGTTCTTTTGACACTTATTTCCTTTTTTCGTAGAAAAATTTCTAGGCAGGTTTTTCACCCAGGTTAAGATTTATTTGTTAGCCTAGTATTTGACTATAATTTTATCAAATCTAAAATCTACTTGCTTAACAGTCTTATTATCTATTTTAGCTTTAGCTAGAAGAGTTTGTAAAGTCCTGATACTTTCATCAAAATCTTTTTCTTTGGAAAAATCGACTATAAGTCCACTTTTTGACTTTACCTCAAAACCTCCCTGAACACCTTTTATAGATTCTATCTCAAAAACTTTACTTTCCTCGATTGCACTCTTTAATTTTTCTTGGTCAGTTTGTTGCTTAATCACCTTTGTTTTTTCTACCTTGATACTTAGTAATTGCGCTGCAGATTTAAAAAAGTTGTTAAAAGAAAAATGTGAAGAAACTAAATACCAGACCAAAGTTCCGAGCAAAACCAGCACTATAAGCAACACTTCAAGAAGGCGAACTAACCGACCTCGCCAGGAATGCTTTTTTTTAACCTGAAAAACAGGTACAGATTTGTTGCTTTTTTTATTAAACATTGCTTTTTTTGATTAGTTTACCAGTTTCAAGGTCTCGGCTGCGAGCAGACTGGCTGCATTAAGTTTTAGAACCTTTTGGGCGTTCTTTGCAGCTTTGTGGTACTTATCATAGTCTGAAACTAAAAGCTTTACGGCAGCTAGTAATCTTTTTGGGGTCAGCCGATCTTGGGGCAAGATAACTGCTGCTCCCAAATCTTCCATTATTTTTGCGTTTTTAGCCTGCTCATTGTTGGCAGCAATTGGAAGCGGGATATAAACTGCCGGAATTCCCAAAGCCATTGTCTCCACAACCGTGTTGGCACCGGCTCGTCCAACTACAATAGTCGCCTTTGAAAAAATATTTACAGTTTCCTCTGTATCGAACCATTTTCCGATCGTATAACGAGTTCGCAGTTTTGGCGGTAGTTGCTCAGCCAATGCTCTGAGTGTCTCAAAATCTTTGTATACCTCTGAACCGCCGGTTTGATGAACAACTTCAAAATCAGTCAACAAATCTTTCAAGATATCCAGCACCATTTCATTGATAGCGTGAGCACCTTGATTACCGCCAGTGATATAAATGACCGGCCGGCTAACTCGTTTCTTTTTTAATTTCAAAAGTTCTGCTCGAACCGGGTTACCCACCAGAATTGCTTTTTCCTGCGGATAATCTTTTAGCGTGTGTTCCCAAGCAACGGCAATCTTTTTAGCAAAGCGGGAGATAAATCGGTTGGAAAGACCACCTTTGACTGTTTGTTCATGAGTGATAATCGGAATTCCCAAAACCCAACCAGCCAATACTACCGGAGCAGCCACATAACTTCCAAAAGAGAGTATTGTATTTGGACGCTCGCGGGAAAGAATACCAAGTGCCTGCACAAAACCAATCGGGACTTTACCAATACTCCAAAGAGTAAAACGGGTGAATCTGCGTTGAAATCGACCGGCATTGATTGCATAAAATTTTATCCCCATATTGGGAATAACGATTGATTCCGCTGAAGGCGTTTTATCTCCTTCAGTAGCACGAGCTCGGCCAATAAAGATAATTTCCACTTCAGGGTCTTTACGTAGTTCTTCGATAGTTGCTAGAGCTGGAGTCAGATGACCACCAGTAACCACAATTTTTTTCACCTAATGATTATACAACAAATTTTTAGCTCTTTTGATCAACTTTTGAATATTTGGAAATGTTAAGTAAAATTGCGATGGCAAACAGTGTTGATAAAACTGAGCTCCCTCCATAAGAAATCAAAGGTAGAGTAACACCAGTTAACGGTAATAGAGCTACCATTCCAGCTAAATTAATAAAGATCTGAATTCCAATCCAAATTCCAATACCAGCAGACAATAGTTGAGCAAATTTATCGCTTGAGTTTGAGGAAATTTTAAAAGCTCGAAAGACAATCAGAAACAAAAGCCCGATAAAGATAAAAGATCCGATGAACCCTAGCTCGTTGCCAATAACAGCAAAGATAGAATCAGTTGCGACTTCTGGAATATAACCATACTTTTGCCGCGATTGACCCAACCCGACCCCAAACCAACCACCGCTACCAAGAGCGATTAAAATCTGGTTAATATGGTACGCTGCTCCTGCAGGATCATTATTAGGATTAAAAAATGTCAAAAACCGTTCTCGACGATAAGCCGAGCTAAAAATAAATCCTACAACTGCAATTAACCCAGTCGGAATCAAAATGAAAAATTGTTTTAATGGTGCGCCAGAGAGAAAATAAACCATTAATCCTGACAAACTAATGACGATTGCAGTTCCCAAATCTCGTTGAACTATCAAAACCCCCATCAAAAAAGCAGTAATAACCACAAACGGCACAAGTCTAACTTTTTTGGATAAAAAAGCCGCTAAATATATTATGTAACCCAATTTCAAAAATTCTGACGGTTGAATTGCAAACAACCTTCCTACCCCAATCCATCTTTGAGCTCCATATATCGTAATTCCCAATCCTGGAACAAAAACCGCCACTAGCATAATCAAAGCCACAATGATGATCAGGGGAGAGAGTTTTTCCCAAACTTTGTAGTTAATTTTATAAAGCAGAAAGGCAATTATTACACCACCAAACGTCCAAATCGCTTGAAGCCTAGCTAAACGCGTCGGATCACCAAAATCCCGTTCTGAAGTCACTGGAGAGGCGTTGTAGATCATTAAAAGCCCAAACAACATCAAAATTATAGCTGCTGCCAGCAATATAAAATCGGGTCTTTGGACCTGGGGTTTATGTTGGATATGTTTGGCTTTCACACAAACTACAGTATAACGTAATTTGAGACTCAAGGCCAAATTCGCCTTGATCTTATATTGACATCTTAGGAATTTAAAATGTTAAATTAATCTTCATGGATCAAAAAGAGAAAAAAGAAAATGTTCTACCCCCACTCGATTCTTTTCGGGAAGAAACGAAAAAAGAATTTGGTAACGTTAATGCGCATCTTGAAGATGTTGAAAATAGCCTTGATAATGTTGAAAACCGTTTGAACAGAATTGAAAGAAAGCTAGATCGAGCTATCGATCGCTATGATAGGAAAATAGATAATCACGAAAAACGAGTCTTGGTCTTGGAAGGTAAGAAACGCACTTGAGTGTCAGACACTGAAACTATAAGATATATAAGTCTTTTTGCTTATTCCATTAGGGGGAAATTTTGATGTTAGGTCAAGTTAAGTGTCTGACACTGGATCGTAATTGACAATTATTAATTAATAATCGCTTCAAATCACAATGAGACCAGA
Organism: uncultured Gammaproteobacteria bacterium; assembly: GCA_964367355.1. GTDB lineage: Bacteria > Patescibacteriota > Microgenomatia > Woykebacterales > RBG-16-39-9b > CAYIWY01. Next base: position 111,319 of record CAYIWY010000003.1, on the reverse strand, counting down.
GACCGAAGCGATCTATTAGATTTCCCCCTTGTAATTATGTATCAATCTATTGATAAATTGAAACATTGACAAAAGTAGCTAACTACTGAATAATTATCTTAATGCTCGACCAACCTGTCCCAAACCCACTTGCTAAAAATCCCAACTTTCACACCCACAAAGTCTTTGCTGCAATTGGAATTATTCTTATTGTAATAATTATGATTGGTGGGGGAATTTGGTACTACTTAGTTGGTCGCTACTTAGCAGGCAATGACTTAGGCGATGCAACTTATAAAACTGCAACTGCTTCAGCTAAAACCGCCTCAAAATCTGCTGATACATCTGATTGGAAAACTTATACAGATCAATCCGCACAGCTTTCTCTAAAATATCCCACGGACTGGGATGTAAAAATAAATGAAGATAAATCTTCCATGCCAGATTTTTTCTTCTCACTCCATACAAAAAATAACATCTCTTCTATAAATCTGACTCGGGCAAGTAAGAGTTCATACGACGAGTTCAAAAAAAATTGGACCGTTGGAGAAAGTAAGTATATTAGTCAGTATGTTGCTGATGCTATGATTACAACAAGATTACCTGACATAATTGTTGACCAAACAACAGTGTTAATAGAGCAAAACTTGGTGAACCCTGACAAAATGGAAGCGGCTTTTGACCCTAGTATAAAAGCACGTATTAATAGCAGTGAGAACTACTATATTTTCATATATTCTTCTAGCGGAGAAGAATTTAAAACAAACGAGAAAACTTTTTATCAAATCCTTGCAACCTTCAAATTCCTCTAAAGTTTATTAACTTCTTCTTTAAACAGTCTTCCTCGTTCTTTTAGCTTTCTTAAGCGCAAGCGGCGTGAAGAAGACTCAATTAACTCATCTTCTTTACAGTTTATTCACGGCTTCTTTAAAACTGAGACCACGCTGCTTATAGTTTTTGAACATACCAAAACTAGCGCAGGCTGGACTTAACAAAACCACGTCACCCTCTTTAGCAATTTCTTTGGCTAGGGAAATTATTTCGGCCATATCTTTGGCTCCTTCTTTGAATTCTCCTTTAAACTCCCCAGCCTTTTTTATTGATTCTTTTATCTTTGGTCCCATTTGCCCGATTAGGATAATAGCTTTAATATTTGGTGAGTTAACAATTTCTTTTCCGAGTTCAGAGTAATCTGAACCTTTGTCGCTACCACCGAGAATTAAAATTTCGGGTTCAGTAAAACTTTTCAAAGCAGCAATCGCGGTCTCAGGTGTTGTCGAAAAAGAGTCGTTGTAATATTTGACACCTGAGACTTCACGGACAAATTCGAGCCGGTGCTCTAGACCCTTAAACTCTTTAATTGCTTGGGAAATTTGCATGACATTAATATTTAGTGCTGTCGCCACCCCAACTGCTGCAACTACATTTTCCAAATTATGTTTACCAATGAGTCCAACATCAGCAACCGGCATCACCCTTTCGGCTGCTACCCCGATGCGGCGGTAAATCCCTTCATTTGCCAGAAAAACTCCACTATTGAGCTCGTCCTTGGTACTGACTTGGATTTTTTTCGCTTGCCCGAGATTCAAAAACTCTTTACTAACAGGGTAGTCAACATTAATAACCGCAAAATTTCCCGGGTTTTGATATTTCATTATATTGAATTTGGCATTCTTGTATTCTTCGCTATCCTTGTGCCAGTCAAGATGCTCGCACGTCACCATCAAAATTGCGGCAATATGCGGACTTTTTTCTAAATCGAAAAGTTGAAAACTGGAAAGCTCCAGCACAACAATATCGTTTTGCGTTAGGTTGTTCAGTAAATCTAAGGCCGGAGTTCCGATATTTCCTCCCAAAAAAGCGTTTTTCCCGGCTCTTTTCAAAATTTGGTAGATTAAAGTCGAAGTCGTCCCTTTCCCTTTGGTACCCGTCACTCCAATAATCGGGCAAGGACAAAGATCAAAGAATATCTTGGTATTGCTGGTTACTTGTACTCCTTTTTCTTTGGCAGCAAGGAACTCTGGAACATCTGGTCTGATTCCCGGGGTTCGAACAATGATTTCAAAACGGTTTATTTCTTTGAGAAAATCTTCTTTCCAAATAATCGGGATCTCCAAAGCTTTAGCTTGCAAAACAATTTCCGGATCAAGCTCTCTTTCGGTTTTTTGATCAAGTAATGTGACTAAACCACCGACCGACTTTAAAAACCGGGCACTCGAAATTCCTTCCACACCAGTACCAACGACAGCAATTAACTTTTCACGAAAAGGATTCATAGTTTACAAATGCAATAAAAAGACAAAAATACCGGTAAAGGCACTAACTGCACCGACTAACCAAAAACGCATTGTTACTTTAGTCTCATCCCAACCTTTGGCTTCAAAGTGGTGATGAATTGGGGCGGCCAAAAATACTTTCTCCCCGCCCCGAGTCGCCTTGGAATACCATTGGATCAAAGTTGACGCCGCTTCAACGACAAAAACTAGCCCGATAAAAGGCAGCACCATTGTCGTATTGGTCATCAAAGCAATTGTGGCTAACATAGCGCCAATTGCCAGTGCACCGGTATCGCCAATCCAAACCCTGGCTGGAAAAATATTGAAATAGAAGAAAGCCAGCAAGGCGCCAACGATCACAGCGATAAACAAAACCACATCGTGCATACCGACAAAAGAGGCTAAGAACCAAAACGCCAGCAGTGCGATTATCGTCAATCCACTAACTAACCCATCCAACCCATCGGTAATATTGACTGCATTTGAGGTTGCAACAATGACAAAACTCGCAAACGGTACGTAAAACCAACCTAGTTCAAGATTAGTTCCAACAACCGGTATATAAACACTCGAAAGATGCATTTTGCTATAAAGCAGGTAGCCAATTCCCAAAGCGAGTAACCATTGAAGAATAAATTTATAACGAATCCGAAGACCCCACGCTCCCTTCATGCTAAAGCCATAAAATTTTCTAACATCATCATAAAGTCCCAGCAACCCAAAGGAAAATAAGGTTAGATAAAGAATAACTGCAATCCAATTGGCACCGTTGTCTATGGTAAAAATATCGTAGCCCGGCACCAGTTTGTAAAACAGCGCCGAAAAAACAATAGTAACTAGGATCACCAAAACCCCACCGGCGTTTGGTGTTCCAACCTTCCAACCATGGAGACGATTAACGATCGACGTTACTGCCCCAAAAATATCCTTTTGCTGCTCTTTTTGTCTTTGAAATTTGAGTCTATAAAGTAGATTGATAAAGGGTACTGCGCTAACAAAAGTGATAGAAAAAGTAAAGAGCAGAATTGCTAAAAGTTCAACCATTGTCTTCTAATACTACCAGATTCGGAATTAGTAATGAAGAATGCAGAATTTAAAATTAGTAACCCAGTCAAACGGTCCTAGATCAAAAAACCGCTTTTACGAGCATGCGTCAAACAAAAAATTAACTAAGCGATTTAGCATAAATTACTTTGTTTGAGTCTGAAGGACGAGTTTAGTAATTTTGCTTGAGCGACTTAAATTTTTGTAGCACGCGCAGTATAGCGGAAAGTTTTGGTTACTTTTCTAAAAAGTAACAAGAAGTTTCTTAGCGGTAAACTTCGTAGCGGTGGAAGGCGACATCATCTTGGTCAACCTGCTTGCCTTCCATAATCAGTGGTATACGTTCAAGATGCTTCAACAATGAACCTTTGAGATAGACGAGATCGCCTTTTTTCAAAATTCCTGCTAGAACACCAGCTGCGGCAAAAACATCGGCGACCCAAATTACACTATTTCTCCGCATCGATTTTTCCGCTTCTTGTGCAATAAATTTCGTCAAAGGTCCAACACAAACAAGATAATCCGGCTTGGTTAAACCCGCCTCTTTGCCAACATCCCGGTGGCCTTTTTCCTCCCAGTCACCCAGTTCCCCCATTTCACCTAAAACTGCTATTTTTCTTTTAGCAGGTAGATCTTTGAGCGTGTGCAGCCCGGCAATAGTTGAAGCTGGGTTGGCGCGGCGTGAATCGTTGAGTAGGGACGTACCTTTTGGCCCTGGCTCTAAATTCATCCGACCTTCAAGTGGTTTAATGTTTTCTAGTCCAAGTGCTATTTGGGACAACGGAATATCCGAAAGTATTCCAACCGCGGCTGCGGCCAAACAATTGTAGACAAACTGCTTACCAACCAAAGAGGTTTTAACTTTAACTAGTTGATCTTTGTAATGAAGGTTAAATTCCAAACCTCCCAGCCCAAGTTTAACTCTGTTGGCCCAAACCGTGCAGTTGTCTTTATCCAAACCATAAAACACGACCTTTCCCGAACAACTTTTTTTCATCTCGCGTACTTCTCGCAGGTCGTAATTTAAAACTGCAAACCCATTCTTAGGAACAGCACGAACTAGTTTTGTTTTTTCACGAATTATATTTTCCAAGGAACCGAGGTGCTCGCTGTCAGCATGAACCGGCGAAATCCCAGTAACAACCGCGATTTTTGGCTTGGCCAGAAATAAATGGCGATTCATCTCTCCTGGCTTATCGATTCCGTATTCTAAAATTATTTTTTCTTGGTTGGTTAACTTTAATATTGTAATGGGGATATTGTAAATTGTGTCAAGATTGATATCAGTTGTTAGAGTTTTGTATTTTTGCGACAAAACAGCGTCAATCGCGACAATTGTATTGGTTTTTCCAAAACTGCCGGTCACACCGATAACTTGAGTTTTTTTATGAGATTGTAACCAAACTTTGGCTAAAATTCTTCGGGAAGTATGGAAAAATGGTCGGGCAATATTTTTTAATCTACTCATGCGAGCCTATTATACACGGTTGTATTCATTTGTAGAATCTTGTAACCCTGCTGCTAAGATTAACCACAACTTCGTAGGGTGAAGTTTGCAATTTATCGGCAACTTCCTCAACAGTGATTTCTTCCTTGCCGCTTTTACCTATCAGTACTACTTCCTCACCGGCCCGAATATCTTCATGAATATCAGTAATATCAATTGCTGCTTGATCCATCGAAATTCGACCAGCAAGTGGTACTCGGTATCCTTTAATTAAAACTTCACCCCAATTGGTCGGTGCGCGGCGAAAACCGTCACCATAACCAACTGCAAGAGTAGCGATACGTGAGGGTCGAGTAACTTTAAACGCTCGGCCGTACCCAACAGTTTCACCAATTTGGAGGTCATGCGTTTGCACAACTTCAGTTTTGAAAGTTAAAACTTTTCTAATCTCAGGAGAAAAAACCGACTTCGAATTTCTGTTTATTCCTAACATTGCAAGGCCCGTCCTTACCATATTGAAATGACTTTCGGGTAAGTTGAAAATTCCCGCTGACGCAGCTGCGCTTTTGATTGGGATATTAATATCTTCTTTTTCTAATTCATTGATAACTTTTTTAAATCTTTCCAGTTGGATTTTGGAAAATTCAATATCTCCATCAGCATCGGCAAAATGAGTAAAAATGCCTTCAATTTGTAAATTTGGTAAATCCTGCAGCTTCTTGCAGAAATAGAGAACTTGGTCCGGTTCCAGCCCAAGTCGATGCATGCCAGTGTCAACCTTAACCCAAACTTTGGCAATTTTTTCTTTCCGTCTTGCAGCAGTCACTAAAGCCTTGGCAACGTCTAAATTTTTAACCGTCGCCGTCACGTCAAAATTGACCATGTCCTCGTAATTCTCCGCCGGGGTGTAACCGAGAATTAAAATTGGCAATTTGATCCCGTTATTACGTAATTCCCTTGCTTCGTAGAAGGAAGAAACGCCAAAATAATCAACGTTTTCTTCCTGGGCAATTTTGGCAATTCCCACTGCACCATGGCCATAAGCATTGGCCTTGACCACAGCCATAACACCAACACTTTTCCCAACTTTGTGTTTAATAATTTTTAGATTATTTTTAATTGCTTGGGAATCAATTTCAACCCAAGCAAGTCTAGGTATCGCCATAAATTAATGGGAACATCATAACCTAATAGATATCTTTTCTGTAAGCAATATCTTCCAGGTAAATCTTCTTGTTTTTCTCATCAACAAAATAGATTACCCTTACCTTTCCAATTCTTAACCTCCAACCTTGAGTTCCGATGAGATGTTTAACCTTTTTGCCTTTTGGAAACGGTTCTTTTGCTAGTTTTTTAACTTCTTCTAAAACTCTCTTTTTATCTAAAGGGTGAATTTTTCTAAGTGATTTGTCAAAAGCAGTTGAAAATTGTAGCTTATATAAGCTCATCAAAAGTTATGGCTTTTTTCAAGTTCTTCTAAACTTAAATATTTACCTTTACCAATGTTTTTTTCAAATTTTCTCGCCAGAAGGGAGTCCTCGAGATCTTCAACCAATTCCTTAAGTCTGGAAAATTCTTCAATCGACATAATTACCGCTTTTGGTTTGGAGTGTTGGAAGACAAAAACTGGTTCAGAAGTTTTTTCAACCTGTTCCAAAAGTTCAACAGCTTTTTCGCGCATATCAGTAATTGTCTTAACATTTTCTATAGTTGGTAACATATTTTTCTTAGAAGAAGATAAGACATTTCTAAGGTTTTGTCAACCCAGTCAATGATCTGTAGATTTACCTTTAGAGGAATTTGAAAGAGCTAGCTATTTTGTCACAAATAGTTTCAAAATCTACATCTGTACCTATAAAATAACGACATTGGAGATCATAATTTACCATGTCGCCTTGAAGAGTCTTGATTGATTCCACTTGGTAATTAAGGGTCCGTGTGTTAAGTCCGTCTACTTTTTCATCAGTTATTTTTCTCCAAGCTTCTTTTCCACCAAAAATAGTCTTCACCCCAGTTTTGTTAAGTCCTGAATTAAGAATTGTTGCAGAAACATCAAACCGACCTGGCGGTGGATCATCAAGCCAATTTTCATAGTGACTTGAAATTACCGCAAATCCTTGTGTAGCAGTATAGGCCTCTTTCCAAGCTTTAGGGTGCTGGAAACTGTAGTTAATCAATACTTGTGGGTTAGCAGAGAAGTCAGCGTAAATATTTTTACCCTTATAGGTAACCCATTCTTCGTCAGCGTTTTTACTCGAGGAGTCTGTAGCTTTTTTGGCTGAAGAGGTTGAGACTTTGGTGATATCTTCTTCATTGTTATCAAATAAGAGTGAGCTACCAGTGAAATACCAAAGTAGAGCAATGATAATTATCAGAGCAGTTAATATAATTCCAATCGCGGCAAAGACTTTGTGGGTGTGGAAGTTAGGATTTTTGGCTAACGGATTGGGCACGTTTTAATCGAGCATTAATTTAACTATAACACATCAGAGTTACAAGCTGCAAGATGTTAATCTAAGCGGGTAATTCAGCAGTTAATGAGTTTGTCAATGTTTCAATTTATCAATAGATTGATACACACTTGTAAGAGGGGAGCCTAATAGATCATTTCGGTCTCTGCGCTTCGGAAAGCTTCGGAATTTGTCAACTTGTATGTTCTTTTATCCAAGAAGCGATTTTTTCGAGTGTGGGTTTCTCGTTTTCAACCCACAAAGCAAAATCAACAATCTCTTTATTTGTCGCAGTAAATTTCCTTTTATTAAATATGAGAAATTCAATCATAGAAATAGTTGCGGTTCTTTTGTTGCCATCAACAAACATGTGGTTAAGTAATAACGAGTGAACCAACGCTGCCGCTTTGACCTCAAGTGTTGGGTAAAGATCTTTACCAGCAAAGGTTTGTTGTGGTCGCATAACCGCTGATTCCAAAAGACCAAGATCACGCAGACCTTGAGACCCTCCGGTTGCTTCAACTATTTCATAGTGAATTTGGATAACATTCTCTGGAGTTAAATATTTCATTTCGAAGCAAGCTCTTCGAGGGCACTGCGGTATTCTGTGATCAAGCTTTGTGTCAAATCGTGAATTTTTGGATCAGCGCTGAAAATAGGTTCGATTGTGAATGACAAGGAATCACCAACTTTAAGGTTTCTTTCTTTGATTTCTGATTTTGGAATCGTGACGGCAAGAGAATTGCCGACGCGAATAATTTTTTGAATCATGTTAGAACAATGTTAGTACACAAATATTTAATTGTCAAACTGTGTAGTAAGAATGTACTTAGAGGAATTTGAAGGTTGAAAGAATCATTGCCATCGTAGTACGTTCAGCGGCGGTAGGAACTCTATCAACTAGAGTCTCATACCATTCACCTTTGGAACCAGCACCTTGCGCAAATAATGTCCAAGTTCCATCATTAAAAGTTATTTCATTGGCTTTTGTAATTTTGTCATTGAACTTAACGTCAATAGTTTCCCATTTTGAATAACCTTGTGTGTTTGGACTAACCCCACCATTAGTAATAATAATTATTGTTACTTTCATTCCCGAGTTCCTAAATACCACGTTTTCTAAGTCGCTTGCATCATTAGACTTAGTCCATCCAATCGGATATTTAACTGAAAAAGTTTTCGATGTATAAGTTTCCCAATCTGCCGTTTCGTTTTTTTCAGATGAACTTGTAGCTGTTTTGGCTGAAGAAGTTGAAGTTTTTATTGGGTTTTCAATATTTGAGCTTTGAGGTACTCCCATTACAAAATCTCCAATCTGACCACGAAAAACATAAGCAAATATTCCAAAAATTATTATCACTACAATTAAAATTATTCCAATTGCAGCAAAGACTTTGTGGGTGTGAAAATTAGGATTTTTGGCTAACGGATTGGGCACGTTTTGATCGAGCATTAATTCAATTATTACCTATCAATTAAGTAATGTCAATTAACGCGAACTCACTTCTTACCTTCTAGAACTAAGATTCGTTTGTCGTGGTTTTCGAACTTTTCATTGCTACTAAATGTTGAGTTGTCTAACTTTATGCCTAGCCGGGTTACTTTTTCACTTACATCGCTGATATCTTTTTTTAGTTCCGCTTTCACTTTAGAAATTTCAGTTTTTACCTCGCCAACATCCTCTTTTACTTTTGAAATCTCAGTTTTTATTTCATCAATAACTGGTAGAACGTTCTGTTCTAGAACTTCACCGAACATTTTAGCAATTTCTTTTTTGTCTTTTTGATCCATTGGTTTTTAATTTAACATAAAGCTACTGAAAGGTGTCAACACCACATTTATCGCTCAATCTCGCTTAACAATTTTGGCTCCAAGACTTTCTAACCGACCCTCAAGATTTTCGTACCCGCGTTCGATCAGCTCAATATTGTCAATTACACTTTGTCCTTTTGCAACCAGTGCTGCCAGAGTTAACGTTGCACCGGCTCGAATATCTTGCACCGCCAGACTCGTACCATTCAATTCTGTTGGACCAGTAATTTTCGCAGCGTGAAAAGAATTCTCTTTTCGATCCGCAATATTGAAATTGTAAAATTCCTCCGGGTTTTCAACCTTTGGATTAAACAGTTCAATGTTCGCACCCATTTGTTTTAAATATTCCGTATAAGCAAAACGATTTTCAAAAACTCTCTCATGTACTATCGACTCCCCTTGCGCTTGAGTCATCAAGGTTACCCAAGGAGCTTGCCAATCTGTCATAAACAAAGGATAGGGCGCTGTTTCTACTTCCGTTGCTTTCAACGGTCCTTTATAGAAAAAACGAATTCCCGTATCATGAACTTCATACCCACCATCAGCTTGGTTTACTTTATTCAAAAAAGCTCGCAGATGATCACCCCTGGCTTCTTCGACAAAAATATCGCCTTTGGTTGCCAGAGCGGCACAGGCAAAAGTTACGGCTTCGTTACGATCCGGCATAAGTCGCCACTTGCCGCCGGAAAGTGCACTAACTCCTTTAATAACTATTTTTCGACTCCCTTCACGGCCAATATTGGCTCCAAGGCTGTTAAGAAAGTTTATTAGATCATTTATCTCCGGCTCTTCGGCCGCGTTTAGAAGAGTTGTTATCCCTTTTGCTAAAGTTCCGGCTAAGATCATCGTTTCTGTGCCGGTGTGGGTATTTTTCTTGAAAGTATAAGTGCTTCCAATCAAGCCGTTTGGCGCTTTGGCTTCAATAAAATTATCAACATAGGCTACCTCCACACCTAATGCTCTCAACCCATCAAGGTGCCAATCAAGGCTGCGAGCCCCAATATTATCCCCACCTGGGGTTGGAACTTTGGCTTTTTTAAACCTATGAAGCAGCACCGGTAAAATCATTGACGAGGCCCGAGTATTTTTACCAAATTCCAAAGGAACCTCGGAAATATTAATACCAGAACCAATCAGCGAAACCGTTTTGTTTTCTTCAAAGTTAATTTGAGCACCGATCGCCTCGGCCATTTTTTTAACCGAGACAACATCACGAATAAAACAAATGTTTGACAACCGGCAAGGCTGATCGGAAAGCAAGGCGGCCAGCATTAATTTGAAGGAGGAATTTTTCGCCCCGTAAATTTTAACGTTGCCTTTTAAAGGAATTCCACCGGTGATAATGTACTTTGCCATTTTACCAATCTCCCAAATAACGAACTTCTTCAATTAAATCAATATTAAATTTTTCTTTGACTGCTTTTTTCATTAGGTCAATTAAATTTTTGACGTCAGAGGCTTTAGCATTGCCGGTATTGATAATAAAATTAGCGTGTTGGTCGGAAATCTTAGCTCCGCCCAAGACTGTTCCCTTAAGACCACATTGGTCTAACAAAGCACCGGCGTGTTCACCTTCTGGATTACGAAAAGTCGATCCCACAGATGGGCCAGCTGGTTGATGAGTTTTGCGCACCAGAATATCACGAACTTTAGTATCAATTTCTTCTTTGGACATTTTTTGCAGCTCTAGTTTAGAGGACAAAATTATTTCACCACTACTCTGGAAACGGCTGGTTCTGTAGGAAAAATCAGCATTCTCACGAAAGATTTTTTTCACTTCCCCATTTTTATCAACAATCTTGATTGAAACAACTAAATCTTCAAAAAATTCGGCTCTACCGGTATCCCCAGCATTCATAAATATTGCCCCGCCAATTGTTGCCGGGACTTTGGTCATCCGCTCGACCCCACCCAAACCCCTTTTTCCCGCTTCTCTGGTTAATTCAACAATATTTACGCCAGAGGAAACCTCAACAAAATTATGCGGCAAAAATTTAATTTCCTTTGTTTTATTTAAAATTAATAAACCACGAATACCTCTATCCGAAACCAAAATATTGGCTCCTAGTCCGATTATTGTATATGGTACCTTGGCCTCAATTGCTGTCTTTACCGCAATTTCAATATCTTCTTCAGATTCAGCTTCAAAGTAATAATCAGCTGGCCCACCAACCTTGATCCAAGTATGAGCTCGCATTGGTTCATCAAGCTTAACTCTGGAAAAGCCCAATTTTTTAATTAATAAATCAGTTTTTTCTATCATTTTTAACTTGTCATCTCGAACACGCTCGTTGCACTCAGTGCAGGCTCCGTGAGAGATCTCTTGTTCCACTCGAGATGACTGAATTTAGCATTTATCCTTTTAGTTTATCTAAAAGTAATTCAGTCAATTTGTAAATATCCCCTGCTCCCATTACTATCACAACATTTCCGTAACCAAGATGCGAAACTAAAAAGTCACAAACTTGTTCAAAACTCGCAAGGTAAGAAACTTGCTTCTTATTAATTTTTTCAACAATATCACGACTACTAATATTTTCTTTGTTTTCCTGCCGAGCACCGTAAATATCAACAAGAACTGTCCCTTCAATATTTAGACCTTTGAATACGTCGACAAACTCCTCGAAAAGATATTTTGTCCGGCTGTACATATGCGGCTGATAAACCAGCCAAATCTTTTCGTTTGGAAAATAATTCTTTGCTGCATTTATTGTTGCTTTGATTGCAGTTGGGTGGTGAGCATAGTCATCAAAAATTCTCACCCCCCTTGCTTCTCCAAAAAACTCAAATCTTCTACCAATCCCATTAAAATTTTCTAATGAAGTTTTTATCCTTGTTTCGTCAACTCCTACAATCCTACCAACTTGCGCAGCAAACGCAGCGTTTTCCAAATTAAAATCTCCAATTAATTTTAAGTTAAATCTCTCAATCTGAAAATCACGACCCAAAACTTTGGCATGACTCATTTCAATCGGAACAGACTGCCCCAAAACAACCTGCCCGCCGCTTTGAGTCTTGGCAATAAAATCCTTAAATGCGTTTTCAATCTCAGCAAGATCTTTAAAATATTCCGGGTGATCCATTTCTATTGTAGTGACAACCGAAATGTAAGGACTGTAAAGTAAAAATTTCTTTTGATATTCATCGGCTTCAATCACAAAATATTCTCCCTGACCTAAACGAAAGTTTGTCCCCCAGTCCTTAACTATTGCCCCAACCAAAACTGAAGGGTCTAAATCAGCATCCTCCAATATTTTTCCAATCATCGCGGTTGTAGTCGATTTACCGTGGGTTCCGGAAATTGCAATAACTTTTTTATTCCCAAGAATATATTTCGCCAAAAACTCTTCACCAATTAATACTGGAATATTTGTTTCTTTGGCAGCTATTAATTCCGAATTATTGACGTCTAAACTCTCAATCGCCGGGGAAACTACTAAGTAATTAATATCTTGAAGGTGAGACTTGTTGTGCTCAGAAAAAAATTGAACTTTATTTTCCCGTAAACTTTTCAAAAATGGAGAAGTGTCATCGATATCACAACCAGAAATTTCGTAACCGTTAGCTTTTGCAAAAGCAGCAACAGCTGAAATTCCGGCGCCACCTAAACCCATAAAATGTACTTTTTTCTTTTCCATTTAGCTTTCTCTTTTTAGTTTATCAGCCCGTTCTAATTCCGCTGGTGTATTGACACCAACCCACTCTGCGACAGGAACTTCAAAACCAATAACTTTTCCCCCTGAGGTGGCAGCAACCGCGATTAAATCCGGCATAATTATCTCACCTTTTCCGACGGCACTTGGTTTTAAGATCGGATAAACAGTGTTAAACCAATCTCTTTTGACAAAATATGTGGCAGCATTTACTTCATTAATTTTTTTTTGCTCTTCTGTTAACGATTCTTTTTCAACAATTGCGCAGACTTCGCCTTCCGAGTTTCTAATTACCCGACCGTATTGCGCCGGTTCAGTAAGTTTCACAGTTGTAAATCCCATCTTACAATCTGCACAGTCAGCAATAAATTTTTGGATAGTTTCGACTTTATAAAAAGAACTATCATCACCTTGGATAATCAATAAGTGGGTTATACTTGGATCCAATTTTTCCTCCCCAAGTTTGGCAGCGTGACCGGTTCCTTTCCTTTCGGGTTGTGACACGTATTTTACTCTTTCTCCAAAATATTCCCGGACAAGTTCTTCTTTATACCCAACCACCATAACTTTTTCAGAAATACTCAACTGATCAAGTAAATCAAGAGTGTATTCAACCATTGGTTTTTTGTTAAGTTCATAAAGAACCTTTGGCTTATCTGACGGATTACCACTATTTAACCGGGTTCCGGATCCAGCCGCTAAGATAATCGCTCCAACTTTCACAAACCACCCCCAGTCTTACTTAGATAGAAATTGCTTGCGAATGCAAGGTTCTTTGAGAAACGCGAAAAGGTTCTTATTTTCATATCCCAAGCCTCATTTTCAAAGATTCGGTCGCGACTTTTTTGTCATCCCAAGGGATTTCTTTTCCGCCTATATTCATACTTTGCTCATGACCTTTTCCCAAAATTACGACTGTATCACCTACTTCTGCTAAATTGCCAACTGCTTTGTTGATAGCGTCGACTCGATCAACAATTTTCCAATAATTTGTATTTTCTTCTCCACCAACTTTCTCAATTCCTCTGGCAATTTCAGCAATTATTTTTTCCGGGTTTTCGCTTCTCGGATCTTCACTTGTCAAAATTATCAAATCAGCAAGATTAGCCGCCACCTGACCCATAAGGAGACGTTTACTCTTATCCCGCTCACCCGCCGCCCCAAAAACACAGATTAATTTTTTCTCAGTATTTCCTCTTAAAGCAGAAAGCGCTAACTCAAGCGACCTTGGGGTATGAGCAAAATCAACCACAACCTTAAAATTTTGTCCCAAATCAACTTGTTCCATCCTTCCCGGAACCCCAGTAAAAGTCTCGATCGCACTTAAAATCTTCTTGTCTTCCAAACCTAAAATCTTACAAACTGCAAAAGCCGCCAAGATATTTGAAAGGTTAAACTCACCGATTAGGTTACTTTGAACTACCATAGTTTTGAGTAATTTTTGTTTAGTTTTGTAATGAATCGCATAATTTGTTGAAAACCCATCACTATTTATTATTTCGCCAAAATAATCAGAGCCAAGTTTTCCAAAAGCAACTAACTGTCCGGAACCTAACATTTTCAGCATCTCGAAAGACTGATCCTCAGAATTTAATACTCGATAATTTACATTTCTTAAAATCTTTGCTTTGGTGAGTAAATAATTTTTGTAGTTTTTGTGGTAATCCAAGTGCTCCTGTGAAACATTGGTAATCAAACTTGTGTGAAGTGGCACAAAAGCTACTCGATTTTGATCAAGGCCGTGCGAAGTAATTTCTAAAATCACAACTTTTATTTTATTATCGACCATCTTTCTTAGAAATTTTTGAATTAAAAACGAACTTGGGGTCGTGACGTGAAAACCAGTTTCAAAGCTTTTACCTCCGAATTTGGCTTCAACAGTCGAGATCATTCCGGCTTTCATTCCGAGTGTACTAAGAATATGGTAAATCAAACTAACTGTAGTAGTTTTTCCATCTGTTCCAGTAACTCCAATCACTTGTAATCGAAAGGCCGGAAAACGAAAGATTAGAGCTGAAATAAATGCAATAACTAAATGATAAATATTTTTTGCAGGCTGTGGAATCCTTTCTTTCATCTTTGCGCCTCAATCTGGAGAGTGCGAGAAATTTTTAAGCTAATACTTTTTTCCTCGGGGAATTTTATCACAACGGCCTTTAGGCTTCAATTATATAACGTTTATTTATGGATCTCGATACCCCAATAAGTGTATAGTTCCTGGGCAATTTTAAAAAAAGTCGGTTCAGCCGTTTCAGCTCCGTAGATCGGAACAGGTTCAGTATATTTTACAATCATAACAAATTTCGGATCTTCGATTGGTCCAAACCCAATAAAGGAAGCTACCGTCTTTCCGGGATCGTAAATACCGTTTTTTGGAATTTGGGCTGTTCCAGTCTTTCCGCCTACTCTTAGACCATGCGGAATAATTTTTTTTGCCTCTCCATTTTCAACCGCAGCCAGCATCAACTCTTTCATTGTACTCGCAACCTCAGGCTTAATAACTTTTCCTACTTGTTTTGGATCTTTAATGATTTGTTTATCTTTGGAAATAATTTTTTTCACAATATAGGGTTGCATCATCTTTCCGTTGTTAGCAATAGCCGCAACCGCCTGAACCATTTGCAACGGTGTGACAGACAAACCTTGACCAAACGCTCCGGTCACAAGCTCTATTTCGCCCCAATCTTGAATTTTATTTAATATGCCGGTTTCTTCACCCTGCAAATCTATACCGCTAACAGATCCAATTCCGAATTTACCAAGATAATTTATGAATTTATCTTTGCCCAGTTTTTGTGCCCAAAAAGCTGCTCCAATGTTGTCAGAATGTTCAAGTATTTGGGCCATTGTAGTATTGGGGCTATATTTGTTGTTCCAAGTTTGAACCTGATATTTACCAATATCTATTGGTCCCGCACATGGACAGACAGTATCGACTTTAACAGCCCCAGCATCCAAAGCCGAGGCAGCGGTAATAACTTTAAAGGTGGAACCTGGTTCAAAAACGCTGTCGATCGCAGTATTTCGTCTTTCTTCTTCTGCAAACTGATCCCATTTAGCCGGGTCGTATGAAGGGTAGCTTGCCATAGCCAAAACCGCTCCGGTTTTCGGATCTAAAACAACCACTGAGGCTTCTTTTGCACCATATTTTTTCGCTCCTTCAAACAAATATTTTTCGGCTGTATACTGAACTGTACGGTCGATCGTGGTTTCAATATCTAAACCATTCCTAGCATAGGCTTCCATCGAATCTGACGCGATAATAGGCTTTCCTGAAGCATCGACTTCCTGCGTCAAATTTCCACTTTTCCCAGCCAGTTGCTCCTCATAATAACCTTCAAGTCCAAAGTAACCTTTATCGTTACCATCACCATCTTTCCCAACAAAACCAAGTAACGAAGAGGCAAGTTGTCCTTCTGGATACATTCTAATACTCTGCTCTTCGAAACCAATTCCCTTGATATTCAATTTCTCAATTTCACCATGGGCTTGAATTGAAATTTTTTTCTCTAAGGGTATCCAAACCACCCCTTCGGTGTTTAATTTTTCTTTAATTTTATTTTTTAGATTAGCTTTAATTGTTTCTTTTTCTTTTCTGGAAAGTTTTTCTGGTTCTTTATTTTTTGAAATCTCTTCCTGATATAAAATTGGGGTAAGATCATCAATAATTTTGTCTACTTTATCAAGATAATTCTCACCTTTAGTTAAACTTTTTTTTATGTCTGGAATGGATGCGTAGAGTAAAAAAGCATCTTTGTTGGTCACCAGTAGGTTTCCATCAGCAGCAAAGATTCGACCACGAGGAGCATCAATTCTAACTGTTGAAATATGCTGCTCTCCCGCAGCAATAGCAAAACGCTCGTAGTTAATAACTTGCCAATAAAAAAGCCTGGCCGCAACAGCGGCCATTAGAAAAAGGAAGAAAAATTTTAGCGCAATTAGCCTCCAAGATTTCAATTTCGAGTCCTCGAGAAAATATCGTGCGTAATATGATAAGATCTATTTGTTTTCTACAAATTACAAACTGCACGATATAATCTACATTTTGAACTTATGGTTTTAAAGCAACTCCAGAAACAGTTTTCAAAACCTCGACCTTGCTAACCTTCACCATTCCCATCTTTTCCGCTTGTGAGTTGATATAGCTTAAAGAAGATAATTCACTAAGCTTATTTTCTAATTGGTAATTCTCCTTGCTGAGTTTCTCTACTCTTTGGGAATTGACACTAACAAATCCTCCGGAAACAGCCAGCTGATTTGAAAAATAAATTCTAGTTAACAATAATCCAAAGGCGAGAACTAGAAAACAGGAAATGACTTTGCTATAAAGGAAAAAACCTCGAGAACGCTCTGCCACTTCCCTTGTTTTTCCCGTTATTTTGGAAAATGAGAAGCCAATATTTGAATTTTGCTTATGTCTTCCTATTAATTTCATGGGCAGGTTCCTAACTATCTCTTTTGTGCGACACGCATTTTTGCGCTTCGAGACCTCTTGTTTAACTTAAGTTCTTCTTGTGATGCAGTTATCGGTTTGGCCGTAATCGCAACTAGACTTTGATCTTGTTTAAAATACTCCTTCACAATTTTATCTTCCAGAGAATGGAAGCTTATAACTACCAGCCGTCCACCTTTTTTCAGCAAACCTGAAGCTTTTGGTAGTGCCTCTTTCAAAGCATTTAACTCATCATTAACGGCAATCCTCAAAGCCATAAAGACTTTGGTACTTGGATTTATTTCTTTCCTAATATTTTTATGTACTTTACTAACTAAATTCGCCAATTCTTCCGTACTCTCAAATTTTTTGTTTAGTCTGTATCTGACGACATCACTAGCAATACGTCTTGCATAAGGTTCTTCGCCCAACTTACTAAAAAGCTCATAAAGTTCTCCTTCGTTTAATGCATTTAATAAATCCGCAGCTCTTACTTCCAAATCCTTATCCATTCGCATATCGAGTGGGCCAGGCTTTGAGAAACTAAAACCACGCTTTGGTGTATCAAGCATAAAACTTGAAACACCCAGGTCAAAAATAATTCCCGAAAAACCTTTGATTTGTTCTTTTTTTGCTACAAAGTCAAGATTCTGAAAATTATTTTTATAAATTTTTAAGTTGCCACTTCGCGTTACCCAAACCCCGTCTTTGCCTGCTAAATCAAATTTCCGTTTGGCGTTTTCTATCGCGTCTTGATCAACATCCAAAGCTATTACTTTGCCACCAAAATCTAAAATTCCTTTTGTATGACCACCCCCACCAAAAGTCGCGTCTAAATAGGTTTCTCCCGGAACTACAGAAAGAGCTTCTAAACTTTCTTTGAAAAGTACACTTGTGTGATAATTAGTTTCCATTTTCAAATTCCGCTTCCGGACAATTTCTCGGCAATTTCTGAACTTGTTTTTGTTATTTTTTTGTTAAATATATGCCAATTTCTTTCTGACCAAATTTCAATTCGATTTACTACTCCCAGAATAATTATTTTTTTCTCAAGACCGGCATGGGTTTTTAAGTAGTCTGGAATCTTTATTCGCCCAAGACTATCAAAAGTAGTTTCGTTGGCACCACCAAACAAATATCGGGAGAAAGCTCTAGCATCGCTTCCCGTCAAAGGCAAATCTTTCATTCTCTCTGACAGCTTTTGCCATTCCGTTTTTGAATACAGGAAAAGACAATTATCAAGCCCAAGAGTTAAAACCGCACCTTCATTTAAAGCTATCCGAAATTTCTTCGGAATTGAAGTTCTGTTTTTATAATCGAGTGTGTGTTGGTATTGTCCTAAAAACAATCAAATTCAGAAGGGCAGGTTTCCGCTCCAAGTTTTGTGAGTACCTATTTAGAACACGTTTTAATGTGCTTAAAGAGATACCCCGCTGTCCAGAGGGCAGGTTTAAATTAGGGAAAAAGTTTTCCACTTATTCCCACTTTTTTCCCTATTTTTCCACTGTAGTTATTCTAGATCCGAAATTTAGCCTCGTCAAGCCACTACATATGCAATAGCAAAACATTACAGGATACAATATGTAGTATTTGCTTTAATTAGACTAGCTGTTATGATTTTCTTAGCTACGAAAATATTGACCACTAAAGCTGGACGATTCCTAAAATTAAGGTCAATATTTTCTCGCTACACTCGAAAATGGAAAAATCCCAAAAAAATGTGGCTCCAAAGGCCATTTTAGTAAAAATATTGCAATGGTTTTACTTATCTTTTGGCCTTGGTATTGCTTCCTCAGCACTCTGGTACAAACAAGTTGCCGTGTTAGAGAGCTACAATATTCCCGACATTATTGTTTATCTACTAGTCGGCGGCTTAGCTTTTTATTGCCTGGTTTTAGCAGTTTCCTTCTTTACTCAAAATACCAATTTACTAATTCTAGCTCTCGTACTAATTTTTTTTACGACAATTGCTGCTTTAATTCTTTTTGTAATCGCTCTTCCAAATGCTCAAACTGTCATCAATGGGCATTTGCCGAGCTGTATTAAGAATTTATCGCTCTGTTCGGTAAAAGAAGGGGTCGTTGTCGCTTCTGCAATTCTTCTTTCAGTTTCGATCCCAGCGTTAGTTTTAAATATTATTACAATTATTGGCTCAGTAAAAGCAATTGCCGCTACAGACTAAATTATGGAGAAGGCAACGCTAGCCGGTGGGTGTTTTTGGTGTTCCGAAGCAATTTTTAAACGTTTGAAGGGTGTTGTTTCCGTAACTCCGGGGTATTCTGGTGGAGAACCGCCTCCGCCAGCTGGCGGATTTGGCGGAGTAACACCAAGTTATGAAGCGGTCACTTCTGGTCGTACTGGCCATGCTGAAACAATTCAAATCGAGTTTGATCCAAATACTATTTCATATGAAAAATTACTTGAAGTTTTTTTCAAACTCCATGACCCAACCACAATGGATCGTCAGGGCAATGATATCGGCACGCAATACCGCAGCGCGATTTTTTATCTTGATGAAAAACAAAAAGAAACTGCTGAAAAAGTAAGGAAAAAGATTGAGGAAGAAAAAATTTACGGTAAACCAATTGTCACCGAAATCGTACCATTCAAGAATTTCTATAAAGCGGAGGCCTATCACCTTGATTATTACGCTAAAAATCCCGACCAACCTTACTGTAAAATAGTGATTGATCCAAAAATTACTAAATTGTTCAAGGAATTTAAAGATGTGGTTAAGGAAGACTAGTTGAGCAAACTGTCACCTAGAAGGTGGACAGTTATTGTGGGTTTATTTCTATAATAGCTTTATTTCTTTTAAGTCTTTCTCTAAATCTCTTGCTTTAGTAAAAACAAAACTTTTAATCCCAAGCTGTTCCGCCGCTTTTACATAACTTGGATCATCATCGATAAAAATAGCTTCTTCTGGTTTAACGCTTAGTTTTTCCAAGGTTATTTTATAGATTGCGGGGTTTGGTTTCAGGAAACCAACTTCATTAGATAAAATAACTACGTCCAAGTTTTCGAAAACACCCAACTTCTTCAAATAATCTGCGTGGGGTGGAATTGTATTAGACAAAACAGCAAGTTTAAAACCTTTTCTTTTGAGGTCTAATTTCACTCTTACCGTATCTTTATTTATCTTGATCTCTTCTTTGTAGCGTTTAATTAAAGGCGAGGGTTTTGGAACGGGTTTTGTAACACCAAACCTCTGAGTAAAAAGCTCCCAAAAAGTGGGTTCATCAATTTCTCCCGCTTCAAGTTTTCTCAAGGTTTCCAAGTAGTAGACGTAAATTTCCTTTTCCTTTAGATTAAACTCGTCAAGAATTTCTTTAAGCACTGGAGATTTATTAACTAAAACACCACCGACATCAAAAATAACTGCTTTAATCATATTCCCTTGAGTCGTGCGGTTAAAAGAATTGAAATTACACTTCCAGAATGGTTTAATTCCCCAGCTACTGCCATTTCAACAACAGTTTTGAGAGGAATTTTTTCAATTTTAATCAAACCCTTCTCCTCTTCACCTTGTTCTCCTTCTTCCAGTTCCTCGGCTAGAAAAAAATAACTTGCAGAGTTAAGAATCATCGTTAAGGGGTTGTATTTTCCCAGAAATGTCCACTTTTTAGCAGTTACTCCGGCTTCTTCTTCTAATTCTCTTTTAGCGGCACTTAAAGGCTCTTCTCCCTGTCCAATACCACCACTCGGTAAAATATAATCATTAGTTTCGATTGCATAATGAAATTCTCTAATAATGTAAACTTCATTGTCTTTGTCCAGGGCAACAACTGTAACGCCAGTACCAGCATCTACGACCCCAAAGATTCCCTTCTCCCCATTTGGTCGAATAATTTCATCTTCTCGTACCTTTATCCAAGGGTTTTGATAGACAATTTTTGAACCGGTTACTTCAAAAGGCCCACGTTTCATTTTAATTTTTCCCTTATGTAAGAACTGATTCCATCAATTTTAACTCTTTTTTGCTTCATACTATCACGGTCACGGACGGTAATTGCTTTATCTTTGAGGGAATCAAAATCGACCGTAATACAAAAAGGAGTTCCGATTTCGTCGGCACGACGATAACGGCGGCCGATTGAGCTAGTTTCGTCATAAGTTACCATCCAATCTTCCTTTAATTCATGGAAGATATCTTTGGCGATTTTTTGCAATTTCTCATCTTTGATTAAAGGCAGCACCGAAGCCTTGATTGGCGCTAGTTTCGGGTGAAATTTTAAAACAGTCCTTATCTCACCTTCAGTTTCTTCTTCATTGTAGGCATCGATAAAGAAGGCTAGGAAGGCCCGTCCAACTCCAACTGATGGTTCGATTACATAAGGTAAATACTTTTCTTTATCTTCTTCGTCAAAAAAAGTTAGGTCTTTACCGGAAACTTGCATATGTTGCTTGAGATCGTAATCCCCACGGCTAGCAATCCCTTCAAGCTCTCCAAAACCCATAAACGGCCAGTTGTACCAAAGTTCAGCTGTTCCCTTTGAGTAGTGGGCCAAATCCTCTTTTGGCAGTTGAATCAGTTTGATATTTTCTTTTTTAATTCCAAGACCCAGAAACCAGTTCAATCTCTCTTTTTGCCAATACTCGTGGGTTTTTTTCTCGGTCCCAGGTTTTACAAAATATTCGAGCTCCATCATTTCAAATTCCCGCACCCGAAAAAGGAAGTTACCGGTAGTTATCTCGTTTCGAAAACCTTTGCCGATCTGGGCAATACCAAACGGTAATTTAACTCGAGAGCTTTGCATCACATTGTCAAAATTGATAAAGATCCCTTGGGCAGTTTCTGGTCGTAAATAGACAGTACCGGATTCATCTTCTACTGGGCCAATGAAAGTCTTAAACATTAAATTAAAATCGCGAGCTTTGGTGAAATCTTTTTTGCCGCAGTTTGGGCATTTTCCGTCCTCTGGCATATGATCAACACGAATTCGGTTGTGACAGTTTTTACACTCAACTAGGGAATCAGTGAAATTTTTGATATGACCAGAAGCTTCCCAAACTTTGGGATGATGAAGAATTGTGGAGTCAAGCCCAACCACGTCATCGCGTTTCTGGACCACAGCCTTCCACCACTCTTCTTTGATATTTCTGGCAAGTAAGGTTCCCAAAGGACCGAAATCCCAGGTTCCGTTTAAACCACCATAAATTTCACTACCCTGAAAAACGAAACCTCGCCTCTTAGCTAACGAAACTAACTTATCCATCAGATTTTCTGTTTCTTTTGACATGGCTAAAAGTATAAGACTTGCCTGAGTGTATTGCAACCTAGACAAAGTGTAGTACAATGTGCCCAGAGAGAAAGGGGTTGCCATGTTGATCTTGACGCGAAAAGTCAATCAAGGAATCGTCATTGATGGTAACATCCTGGTTCAAGTACTCGGTATCGAACGCGATCGAGTAAAGATTGGAATCAGCGCTCCGGTTGAAATAAAAGTGTTTCGCCAGGAGCTTTTAGTAGATGAATCTGATTCTTCGAACCAAGATGTAGACCAAGAGACACTTCGAGACACTGGTTAAGTAGAGTGTAGCTGAAATTCCAATTTTTGGGTTTCAGCTACTTTTTTTTCTGAAAAAATGATTCTGATACTTTTTTTTACTTAATACACAAACCCCCGAACAAACAAGCAATATTAACTGTGAGGAACCCTTCAATAATTGCTGCAAAACCTAATATGATTATTGTTAAGATTAAAATTGCGGCAGTTTCCTTGATATTTGTTTTTAGTACTATTAATCTTTTTCCCTTGCTAGCCTTCCTTAACCAATTTAAACCCAAGCGCAAGCTAAAACTTAATCCCAAAAAAATTCCAGCGTATTCGAATATACCATGTGGAAATAGTAACAAAAAAAGCTGCCACGGAGTAATTTTTGAATACATTTCCCCAAAACCGATAAATAATCCGAGGATTGTACCGTTGATAAATACCACAAACACAGAAGAAAAACCTAAAATTAGACTAGTTAAAGTTGCGACTACAACCACAAAAACATTACGGGTAAAAATAACCTGAGTTACTTCCCAACCTGCTCTTAGCGATTTATCAATCGATTCTGCGTATTGGGCAATTATTTTCTTGGTTATTTCAGGATTTGTTTGGGCTGTAAATAAACCTAAGGTAACTCCAACTGCGAAAATTACTATAATAACGTAAAGCCAACGCCGATTATCAAAGATTAATTTTTTGTAGTAGTTAAATATTTTTTGAGAAAGCTCCATTTATATTAACTTGGTAAATAAAGTCTTTGGAGCTGAGTAGCAAAAGCAATTGAATTTAGGTTTCTTTCAAGAAAATAGACAGTGTAGTAATTTAATAGTTCAGAGGTTTGATTTAAAAGATCATCGTCCAATTTTAGACGCTGCACAAGACTAAAATTTTCATTATTTAAAAAGCGCAGTACCTTTACTTCCTCCGGAGCAACTACTTTTGAAAGTAAAATACTTTGATTACAGCTATAGTCAACCAATCCACCACAATTTGGCGCAAGAAAAGTTTCTTTCTTCTCAAGTTTCTTCTCGCACTGTACGCAGTTATAAAGTTGTGGTAGGTAACCAACTTGGGTTAGTAGCTTAATCTGAAAGCTAATTTGGAATTTTTTTGCTTCGGATAAAGACCGGGCGCTGTCGATGCGATCAATAGTATCAAAAAGCAAATCAAAAACGATTCGATTTTCCTGACCTTCATCGAATAAACGATCAACGAGTTCAAGAACTAGAAATGCGATACTTATTTTATTTAAATCTTCCTTCAAATCTGGGAAGGTGTTTTGAATTTGCGCTTCAGTTAGGATTGGTAGACCCTTTGTCTGATGCAAGTAGACCTTAACATGGTTAAGTAACTCGAGACTGCCGGCTCTTCTTGAAGTGATCTTACGCACACCTTTAGCAACACAGATAACCTTACCTTGATTCTTGGTAAAAATAGTAACCAGTTTATCTGCTTCAGAGAAGTTTTTACGTTTTAGAATTATGCCTTCAGCTGCAAAGGAGTGCATAGTTAAATTTTAATATTTTAATAGGGAATACTCAACTGCGTGTCGAAAAGAAGCTTGAAATCTTTTTTTACCTCACCATTTATCTTAATTATCATCTGAACTTCTCCAACTCCTGGTTGTTTCTGAATCAACATTTTGTACGGTTCTCCACTCGTAAGAGTAAACGGCAACTTATAACTAAAGGTCGAAACGCTAGAGTTCAGTGGGTAAGTTGGACCAAACCCGGCATAAAAATCTTTACCAAGCTCAATCCCACTGGTAAAATCTTTGTAGACTTTTTTATCAATCAAAGTGCTTCCTTCGGGGACATAAATTCGCATCCAATTTAAATAAATTGAACTTAGCCAACCATCGGCTTTAACCGGATTGGTCAACGTGACATCGATCTTTTTTGTAACATTACCATCACTATCAATCTTTATGTCCTGAACTACTTTTTGTTTGATATAAAGATTACCTTTGAGACCACCAAAATTTGAGTTGTTCAGATGAAAGTAGTCTTGGTTGTAATCTTTAATTTGACCAGCAGCATTGTACTTTTCAACAAAATTCTGGACTGCGCTGTTATGAAAATAAAATAAGATATGTTTCTCCTTTACTTCTTTCAAAAATACATCGATATATTTTGGCAGTTGATCGGTCTTTGCATTTGAAACCTTGTCTATCATGGCGTCCATCAGCTCTCCTAAAATTCCTTTGCGATCAGGTTGGCCTTGTTTGATTTTTTCAGCATGCAGCTCAAGTTTATAAACAACATCTGGAATTCCCAATCGGTTATTTTCAGCTGAAAAAGTTTCTTTGGTTTTTTTTGTTTTGATCGGACCAGTAACTTCTAAAAAGGCTCTAACGAATTCTGTATCAAGAGCAAAGACACCAGCAACTTTGGGCATTTTGGGGATTGTATTGTACATACTTTCAAACTTCATCGCCGCTACTTTGTAATCTGGAGAAATATTTGAATCCCGTATCGGCAACATCACGTTTCCCAGATACTTGAGTATTGGTACGGGTGATTTTTCAGTTTTCTTATATTTTTGGTCAAGACGATAAATATCATCACTCTCAACATCCAAAAGTCTGCCTCCCTTAACTTTAGCCAAAGCATAAGAAGTGATAAAACCTCCAGTCGGGCGCAGTTCCTTGTCATTTTGAAAAAGTATTAAATAAGTTTTTTGCTCACTCACTCCGGCAATTTCTGGAGCGGCGAGCAATAGTGGTTTTACTTCAGGAATAATCTCTTGGACTTTATTTAAATATTTTTTTGAAACTAAAAGTGCGTCGCGTACTCTAATTCCCTTAAGTGTTAGATTTGAAGGGTAGTGATTTGGATCTATCTGCTTTAATTCCTGCTGAACTTTAGTAAGTTTTTCGGCAATTTCATCAACTAGTGGAATAAATTTTGGAACTACTTCGGTAATCAACACTTCAGCCTTTTTTTCAGCGTTCAGTTCTGATGTGGCTCCCTTAAATCCGAGCACATCTCCAAAAGGCTCGGCGACAACGAGACTATCTTTACCAAGAGCAATACCAATATCAGCTACATTGAGCAAGTGCCCCCCATCGCTATAATAACCAGCAGCAATTGGAATAAAACGGACGAACGCTAGTTTATTGAATTCTCCTCTCGTTTCTTTAACGTCAATTTTAAGCTTATCAAGGTCAGATTCGGCTTTTTTAATATCCTTATCTTTTAAACTTGCTTCAAAAACTTTTGCTTGTTTGTAGGTTGATTCGACTTTGGTCTGTAGGGATTTTGCTTTTGGATAAATAACAATTGCTAAAACTAAACTAACTACCAGTAGAATACCAAAAGTAACGAGAATTGTTACTAAAACTGTTTTGAAAAACAATCTTAGTTTTATTTTCGAACCTTTTTTTGCTTCTGTTTTTACCTCCTTTGAGGAGGTGTCTATATAGGTTATCGCCATCAATTAACTCCCTCGCCAGCGAAAACTGCCCAAGGAGTTTTGAGCAGTATGACTAGATCTAAAACCAATGATTTCGATTTCGCATAGTTTGAATCAAGCTCAACTCTTTTTTCAAAACCAATCTTACTTCTCCCCGAAACCTGCCAAAGACCAGTCATTCCCGGTTTTACACTCAAGGCAACGGAAATATTTTCTTTACAGCGTGGGTATTTCTTCTTTTGTTCGCTCAATTCGTCTGAATAGTAAGCTCGCGGGCCAATCAGGCTCATATCACCTTTCAGGACATTAAAGAGCTGGGGAAGCTCATCGATACTAAATCTTCGCAGAAAAGTCCCAACCGATGTAATTCTTGGGTCCTTTCCCAACTTAAAACTATTACTCTTGTACTCTGCCAACAGCTTTTTGAATTTAGGGTCATTTCGAATCAGTTGATGCGAATTTTTTATCATTGAACGAAATTTATACATTCGAAAAAGTTTGTTATTTTCTCCAACGCGGTCAGAATGCTCAACTAAAAGTGGTCCGTCAGAGGTAATTTTTACCAGAACTGCTGCCAAAATTATGACTGGAGAGAGAATACCTAAAAACAAAATTGCCCCAACAACATCTAAAAAACGCTTAGGTAAATCGTAAAACATTGATTTTGAAACTTCTAAAACTTAAAAATAGGCAAAGGTAATCCCCTTGCCACAAACCTGTTTTGAGTGTATCTAATTATATCACAGATACTGATGTTTCTTTCTGTCTTTTAGCTCTTGGACAATTTTTTTGACATCCTGGCTTCTAGCTTTTGGACAAATTAAAAGAGCATCGGGTGTATCGACCACGATCATACTTTCAAGTCCAACTGTAGCAATTATTTTTCCCTCGTTGGTCTGGTGAATCAAGCAATCAACTGAATCAATATCAACATGTTCCCCGCGAACGACATTCATTTCCGTGCTATCCGCGAGCTCATCCTTCAGGACATTCCAAGCACCCACATCTGTCCAACCCAAAACTGCCGGGATTTCCAATTGATCTTTTTTCTCCAGTTTTTCAAACAAAGCGTAATCAACACTCATCTTGGGGATTTTTTGATACTCCTTTTCAATAGTTTTGCTCTCTTCGTCTGTGCCCAATGCTTTTTGGATTTTTACTAAACTCTGAAAAGTTTCCGGGGTGTGCTTTTGAAATAACTCCATAATTTTTTTCAACGGCCAAACAAAGTAACCTGTATTCCATAAATAATTACCCGTTTCAAGAAATTTTTCCGCCGTCGCGTGATCTGGTTTTTCCACCTGACGAATAAATTCGAAAACGTCAAAACCATCGACTTCCCTGAGCTTCTTTCCGATTTCAAGATAGCCAAGATGGACGCTGGGGAAAGTCGGATGAACATCGACTTTAGCGATTACATATTCCTCGTTAGCCAGTTTTTCAGCTGCTTTTAGCGCTTTTACAAAAGTTTCTTTTTCCCGGACAATATGGTCAGCTCCCCAAATTGCCGCCATAGTTTCCCCGGGAAATTTCTTGTCTAAATAGGCTACAGCAAAACTAACGGCTGCCAAAGTATCGCGCATTTCCGGCTCACCAATAATATTTTCCTTCGGTATTTCAGGAGCCTGCTTACCAACTAGATCAATAAAATCTTTACCTGTTAAAACAAAGACATCTTTACTCTCAAAACCAGACAGCACCATAGCCATCATTTGTTGAAACAACGAGGTTTCACCAACCAAATTTTGGAATTGCTTGGGCATAGATTTTCGACTCAAGGGCCACATTCTGGTTCCGGAACCACCGGAAAAAACCATTAACTTCATTGTAGTTTCCTTTCTTTAACAACTTTATTTACAAATTCAATCATATTTTTCTTAAACACACTTTCTGAAAATTTCTCCGCTTGCTTGCGACAGTCTTCCGGATCAAATTTCATGGTCTCAAATTTTTTGACTGCTTCTATTATAGACTTTGGCGTCTGTTCTTGAAAGAACAAACCTGTTTTTCCTTCGACTACGGTCTCGGTTGCCCCACCTTGCCCATAAGCAATAACGCTCTTTCCGGCTGCTTCGGCCTCGACAACTACGATCCCAAAATCTTCAAGTGCGGGGAAAACAAATGCTTTGCAATTTTTTACTAGTTGTGTAACCTTTTCGTCAGCAACTCTTCCCAAAATTTCTACGTTTGGTGCCGCAATTGATTTTAAATAGGCCATCTGCGGACCATCGCCAACAATTTTTAATCTTTTTCCGAGTTTGTTAAAAGCGTGAACAGCAATATCAATTTTTTTATAACCACTTAGACGTGAAACAATTAAATAATAGTCCTCTTTTTTAACTCCTAACTCTACACTCTTAACTCTTAACTCTTCTGTAAATCTTTTGGTATCGACCGGGGGATAGATTACAATTCCGTCCCGTTTGTAATGTTTAACTAAGCGCTTTTTAACTTCGTTCGAATTGACAATAAAATAATCAATTTTTTGGGCAGCCGCAAAATCAGCTTTTTTCAAAAAGAATTTCGCTATCGGAACGACTAGTTTATATATTGGCGCAAGAACTCGATCAAAGGATCGGCGGTAATATCCGGAGAGCTCGGTATCGTAACCCCAAAGAAACCTCGGAACCGTATGGAGATAACAAATGTGAATCGAGCCTTTTTTTCCACGCGCAAATTTTGCCGCGTAAGAAGAAGTACTGAAAATTATGTCCGCGTCCCCTAGATTTTGCATTCGGAATGCTAGAGGATAAAGAAAAAAATAATGTTTGGAAAGATAATTTGCAAAAGGAAGCTTGCTGATAAAGTTGGTCTTAATTCGACTTGGATCAATTTTTAACCAGTTCTTCATCAAGTCTCGATCATACAAACTGGTGTAAATATTTGCTTCCGGCCAGATCTCAGCCAATTGTTCAATCACTCGCTCTCCACCTCCGTATTGATTTAAGAAATCATGGACGAGCGCCACTTTCATAAATTACATCCATTTCTATCAGTAAATTCTAATTTATGAATGCAAGGTTTTTTGAGTTCGGACGAAAAAGTTCTTATTTTCAGTTCTCTTGAATTAGACATAGGCGTTATTATATCAGGCTTTGCTGATACAAACTCGCCTGATGTAATCTCTGGCGAGATTATAGCCTAAAGTCACTTAACAGCCAAATGAGAGGAGTAAAAGGACTTAAAAAGAGCTGAGCGAAAACATTTTGTTATCAAATATTGTACGACATTATATATCTCTGACAATTTTTATCTAATGTATAATCAATTTACTGCTCAGTACTTATTGGGTTTTATTTATGAAAAAACGCAAAAGAAAATTTCATAAACTTTTGTTAAAGGAAATCGGGTTGGCAAAAGATATTAAAAAAATATCTGGGAAGAACCTTCCAATTCTTAGGAGGGAGTCTGAGGAAATGTATTTTACAGTCGAAGATAGGTTAAGAATCGTTAAAGAATTTGATGTTAATACCCTTGTTAGAATTACTGTTTTATACGAAATCGAAATCAGTGGTGACTGGTTAATGATAAAAATGTACGATAATACACATAACATAAAAATACTGCACAGGCATACAAGAACCTCAATAAAGAATGCGATTCCTATCATAGATACAGAAGGTGTTAAACAACGAGGAGATGTCTGGACTTGGCTTGATTGGGCTAGAAGAGATATCATTAAGAAGTTTTGGTATATGAGACGTGCTTTCGAAAAAAGAAGCATGGTTGTTGACAAGTGACTAATGTATTAGTATATATACAAGACCATGAGCATTAAAGAACAGGCTAAATACAACTCAGCTCTTTCCGAAAAACTTGCTAATTATTTAGGTAAAACCCCTAAAGAATCAAAAAACTTACCTGAAAACGCTGCTTTTGTTACATTTTCTGAAAAAAACACTAGACTCAACAAATTGAATGATAAAATTGTTAAGAGTTTAGTCCAACAAGGTAAAACAGTTTATAAGGCAAAGCAGACTAGTGACTTAGAACAGCCATGGGTCTTTGAAAAGGTACTTCCCCACACCATTTAGCAGATCTCAATCTTTCTCTATAAATCCCATTAACTTGACTTACAAACTTAGAAATTGTGTTCTTCTATCCATTTTATAATCAGGCAATTATGAGTTTCTTAACGATATAGTTCGGGGTAAAAAAGAAGGAAAAGAGTGCATTCTTTCCCTTTGTAGAGGTTTACTTAATTTATCCGCGTTTGGTCAAGACAACAAGAGCCACGGTAGCGAACAGTATCACTGCTGATGTGGCAACACCGACTATGGTGAAACCTAAATCACCAGAGCTGAGCAGTAACATAAAGATCCTCCTTTGGCTTTCGCCAACTACGTTTCCTTGTGAACCCTTTTATCCCAGAACAAAGTTAATTCGATAGCAACTGGAATTCCAACTACGGCTACGAAAAGCATTGACAGGACTAACCAATCAGGCATTGATCTCCTCCTTTAGAGTACAAACAGTATACCTCAAAAGCGCAAATAAAAGGAAAATTAATTATTGAGTTTAGCTTTGAAGACATCGAAACTATCAAAACCATTAACCGGAATTCTCTTTAGAATAAATCTTTTGAATGTAAAGAAAATACAAATGTTGATCCTAAAACGAGGTTTTTAATCCTATTTTCTTAAAGTCGCTGTTCAACGTGAACACTTCGTCGAGTTCTAAGTCCTTAAAAAGAGTGTATGTGGTTGCATCAGTTAGGGAAACTTTGTGCTCGGAAAATTTTAACAAAATAGTTAATGAT
The DNA here is from genome assembly GCA_964367355.1 of uncultured Gammaproteobacteria bacterium. Taxonomy (GTDB): domain Bacteria; phylum Patescibacteriota; class Microgenomatia; order Woykebacterales; family RBG-16-39-9b; genus CAYIWY01. The sequence goes on along the minus strand of CAYIWY010000003.1, from coordinate 80,555 downwards.
TTTTTAAAAGTTTCTTCATCGATATCTAGCACTTTTATTTCTTCTTTTTCCAGGGATTTTACAAACAGATTGATAACTTTTTCGGTTTCTTTAGAACCGAAGTCATATACTAATCGGGTAAATAGTTCATCAAGTATGTAATAAGAGGTGTAAAATTGAGCTCTTTGCTGACGATAATAGTCATACTCCTTAGCAACTTGCTTGTGATATTTCTCCTGGGAAACAAAAAGGGCAATGAAAACTCCAGTGTCAAAAAATACTTTCATCAATCTCTTAGGTACGAACTGTCATCTTTTAAGGCGTAGTTGGTTTGTTTTAGACTACCAGTATTAATCTTCCCAATTAGTGAATCTAAAATCAACCTGTCTTTAGGGGCAATTCCCTTTTCGGTAAATGTTTTAGCTAAATTCAAGGCTAATCTGTCAATTGCCTCTCGGATGAGTTTTGATCTGGAAACAGAAGCGTGCTTCTCAAATTCATCAAGTACTGACACTGCTTTGGGGTTAAGATAAACCTGATATCTTTTCATATTTTATACATTATATCTATGGTGTATATACTGTCAATATATTAAAATCCGTAAAGTCTTGTTAGTTTAGCAGGTTTTTTTGCTTTATTTTATAGCCGCGCGCGGCCATAGTTTTTAGCCCATTTTGAAGCTATTATTTTGTATTTCTCTGTCTCTTTTCCTTATACATAAGGGAGGAATGGTATAATCCTCAAAACTAAAGGTAATAATTACTACTTCTGCCTCTTGCCCCATACCTTCTTAAATCACAAATGGAACAACCAGTTCTAACACCAAAACAAAGCGAAATACCCTATATCTTCTACAGATTCCGCTTCCTAGATCGAAAACAAATTCAGACAATGTTAAATCATAAATATCCCGGTCTAATTAAAAAGTGGCTTGCTGATATGACGAAAAAGAGAGTACTTGCCAGAACCTACTCCCGAAAGTTTGGGGAAAATATCAAACCAGCCGTATATTGGCTTGATATAAAAAGTAGAAACATTTTAAAAGCAAATGAGAATGTAATCCCTTCTCTCCTTGAGCGTATTTATGAGGAAAAAAGACGCTCACAGCTCTTTAGAGACCATTCGATGTTAATTGCCGATATTTACCTAAACCTGAGATCTCAAACCAAAGAGATGGGCAGCGAATTCCACTTTTTCACCAAAGTTGACTTGAAACCTCACAAATACCTATACAAGCCGTTACCAGACGCGTATATAGCACTAACTGAAGGAAAAGTAACAAAGCGCTATTTTCTCGAAATAATCAGTGAACAAGTGCCGCGCTATGCCTTAAGAAAACACATCGAGTACTTATTCAAATATGCCACCTCAGGAAAATGGGAACAGTCTACAAGACACCCCTTCCCTACAATCCTATTGGTTTGCCCAACATATCTGACTCGGACATTTCTGGCAAAATTTATTAAAAGTCAACGGGACTCGGAAACAAGAAATCTTGCTTTTTATCTTTCAACTGTCAATCAGATTGAAGAACAGGGAATTAAACTAGATATTTGGCGGAGAGTGGGATAAAATTAAGGTTTCATAATATCTCTTTTGAGTTTTTTTGCTTCTTCTTTAAAGAAATTTTGCCAATCTGTTTCTTTTATCGGCTCAATCATCCTTGGATAGTCTTTTAAATCATCAACTAAAATAAATTGAGAACCAAGTTTTAAAGGGTCTACATGCCAATCAAATTTAATCTTAGCTTTTTTAACTAAATCTCCTATACTAAAACCGTACTTTTTAATAATCATAAATAAATCGGTAAAATCTCTACTTCTGGGATTTTGGTAAATAGTAAAAAGTTTATTTATTGCTATATCTTCAATACTATCTATTTTTATTCCAAACTCTTCTTTCGGAGTATTTAGCTGGGTGAAAGGATAATAGGTAAACTCAAGCTTGAGTTGATCCTTAGGGAGGTGTAAAAAAATGAGATTACGATTAAAACTAGTATTAAAATCAAAGACAGTAAATCCAAGCGGCTTTTTTATGGAGCTAATAAATGCTATTACTTCATCAATTTGTATTTCTTGATCGCTAAAAAAATCTAGATCTTCAGAATATCTATAAGGGATATAAAAAGTCGTAAGAGCTGTACCTCCGGAAAGATAAAATTTTTGGGAAAAAGGTTGTTTACCAAAAAGTTCTAAAAAAAGCTTTTGAGTCTTTGTTAGAATGCTTGCATTTTTCATTGAGAAATTAGAAACATGAGATATTTCTTTTTTTGCGGATCAATCTGTAATTGATTAAAGTATTTTTTAAGCTCTTTAGGATCTAGTGTCTGACCATTAAGACCCAAATTAATAAGTTGTTCTAGTTTCCAGACTGCATATTTATCGGGGTATTTAGATAGAGTTTTTGTATCCGTAGACCAATTGTACATGTTCATATTATACCATAAAATTATGTTCTAATGGAAGCTAAACCAGCCGCAGTGGATAACAAAGGTAGGTTTAAGACTTAAGATTGAGATTCGTGTAGTTTTCTAATTTCAGACAGCCTCTGAGGCTTAAAATACAAACGCGCTCAATCGGAAGGTTGAATAAACCCCTGGCCAAGTGAGAGTACGTTCGGACTAGTTTTTTAACCTTTTAACTTTATTAAATTGACACTTGCATTCTCCTTACCAAAATATTATAATTATCACAAATGCAAAGAACTGTATTACAAGTACCAATAGATCTGGAACTTAAGAATGAAGCAGAACAAGAGGCTCAGGATCAGGGGTTCTCTTCTCTACAAGAAGTCGTAAGAGTTTTTTTAAGCAGATTTGCTGAAAAACGAATTGGGATCGTTTTTGAGCAAAGTGTACAACTTTCGCCGCAGGCTATTACGCGCTACGATAAAATGACTGATGATATCGAAAAAGGTAAGGTCAAGACTAAAACTTTTACAGATGTAAATTCACTAATGAAGCATCTTGAAAAATGAAAATTGAACTCCACCCTGATTTCAATAAATCCTACAAAAAGCGCATTTCAAACAATCCAAACTGGTACTAAAAACAGCCCAAAGAATCCAACTTTTTCAAGATAGTTCAAACGACCCGATTCTTAAGAATCATCAATTAAAAGGTACTAAAAACAATCTAAGAGCCTTTTCTATAGCTGGCGATATTCGTATTGTTTATTTGAAAGTTTCCGAAAACTATATAATTCTGCTTGATATAGGCACTCATAACCAAGTCTACTAATATAGTCGGATCATCTATTAGATACCCGAGTCAATTATCCAGTTTGGCTTTGAAAACGTCAAAACTATCAAAGCCGTTGACCGGAACTCTTTTTAAAGTTAATTTTTCGCCCGTGTGTAAATCTGATCCAACTCTGGTGCCAAAAGCAAGTTTATAGCCAGCTTGTGCAACTAGATTAACAATCCCCTCATTTGAATCGCCGTAAGGATAAGCAAAGAAATTTACTTTTTTGTTTAATTTTTCCTCCAGAATTCTTTTGCTTTCAAAAATTTCATTTTTCGCTTGCTCTGGGGTTAACTGAGTCAACATCAAATGACCCAAGGTGTGACTTTCAACATCGATTAATCCTGATTTGTGAATCTCGCTGACCATATCCCAGTTCATATACCCCGGATAATTGGAATAACCGACAACATAAAAACTCACTGCGCGCAGATTGTATTTTTTAAGCAAGGGGAAGGCTGTTGTATAAAAATCACGGTACCCATCATCAAAGGTCAAAATAACTGATCTTGGCGGCAGAGGAGTTTTGTTCTCCAGTGCATCTGATAAATCATTTAAACTAATCGTCTGATACCCATTTTGCTCTATGAAAGAAAGCTGTTGGTCAAGTTGTTCGGGGCTGATTGATAAACCATAGGCAAGTGTATCTGCAGCCGAAATTCCCGATCGTATATAATGATACATCAAAACCGGTACACGGGCCGCGTAGTCAGTAGCCGAATGGATCGACACTGGAGTAATTTCCGATTTTAAACTCTCGGAATAAAGTTGCTGTACCTGTGTACTTTTACCCAAAACATTTTCAACGGATGGAGTTTCTGCTTTTCTGATTACAAAAACTGTTTCTTTCAGCAGACTTAAAAAACCAGCAATTACCAGCAGAAAAACAAAAAGTATTTTGATAAAGAAACCTATTTTCGAACTTTTCTTCATAAACTTTAAACTACTGACCTAAAATTTCTTTATAGACAGACAATGTTTGCCTGGCAGTATCTCGCCAGTAATATTCTCTGACCTTCTTTAGCCCTTTCTCGACCATTTTAGACCTTAACAATTTATTCTTAAGAAGCTCGTTTATGTTTTCCGCTAAGTCTTTGTCAGATTTTGGATTAAAGTAAAGGGCGGCTTCGCCGTAAACCTCCGGTAAACTACTTACTTTTGCAGCAATCACCGGACAACCGCTAGCCATGGCTTCAAGCCCGGTTAAGCCAAAACCCTCGGACAAGGATGGGAACACAAAACAAACTGCTTGAGAAAAAAGTATTCCCAAATCCTGGTCACTAAGGTATCCGGTTGTGATTAGTCGATCTTTCAACCCCAAACTTTGTGCTTTATGAATTAGCGCTTCCAATTGAGAATTCCTAGATGAAACACAAACAAATTTTATATTTTGGTCAAGTTTTGGCAGTGCTTCAAGAATAATCTGAACATTTTTGTAAGAATAGGTATTACCAACATAAATAATAAACGGCTCTCTTATCCCAAATTTATTGTAAATTTCTTTAACCCGACCCTCGCTTGGCTCAACATGATTATTGGCAAAATCATCAGCTGCTTCGTAGGTGACTGTAATCTTTCTTTCCAAATTTTTGTTTTCCTTGGCAATTTCATTTTTAACAAAATTACTGGGAACCAAGATTCTCTCTGCCCGCTTCAGTGCTTGGTTGATCGTAAATTTATAAATATTATTTTTTGTCCAATAAACAGGTAGGCTCTTAGAACTGGCAGCTCCCCGACCAAATTTTGTCTTAGTCAAATCGTGGATAGTGACCAAAAACTTGCCGCTGTAAAGAAGTGGGATATTGAAATGAGGAAAATGGACTAAATCAAGTTTTAATTTATTCAAAACAGCCGGCATTATCACCTGCTCTTTTAAGGAGTACCAGTGAGCGTCAACGGTTACTTTTGTGAAGTTTCTGTTTTTTGGATTGTAAAGCGGAAAGTTACTTTTTCGCAGGAAAACAAAATACTCGTTTTGAGTATCGAGTTTTTCCAAATTTTCCAGCAATTTTTCAACGTAGCGCCCAATTCCAGTCCCGTCTGGTCCTAAAAATCGAGCGTCGATTCCAATTTTCACAAGGCTCCTCTGTTTCTATGAGCTATTTTCATTTTGTGAATGCAGGGTTCTTCGAACGAATGTGAGAAGGTTCTTACTTTCAAGGCTCAACCCTCACAACGAAAGGTACTTTATCAAAATCCCCATCATAGCTCAAAATAAACCTTTCGTTTGATTCACCAACCAAAACAGCATTATAACAATCAATGAAATCAATACTTTTTTCAATAAACAAATCAAATATCTTCAGCAACATTACCTTAGACGATATTTCTAAGTAGTCTTTTAGGAGAAGTGGAAGAAAACTGTCGTAAATTTGTTTCCTCGAGAAATTGAAAAGTTTTTTTGAAGTAAGTACCCAAACTACTTCGGCTACAATCAAATCTGAAGTACTAAGTTTGATATCTCCTCTTTCCGCCTTTTGAAAAAACGCTAAGATTTTTTCTGATTTTATTGGATCGTCTTTAGTCAAAAACCTTAAGAAAATATTAGTATCCAATAAATACTTCTTCATACCCTACCGAGAATGCCTTTTGGCTACTTCTTCCTTAAATGCTTTTCTTACTTTTTTGAAGTTAATGGGTTCCTGAACCGGCAAACTACCGTAAATTTCCTCAAGTGATTTTCTTGGTAGGGGTGTCAAATTAACTTTATTTTTTTCCAGATCAACTACAAGACTGTCGCCCGTCTTCAAAGACAGGCTACGTCGAATAGACTGCGGTATAGTCACCTGACCCTTGGAGGTTATTTTAGTAACACCGATTACTCTTGCACTTACTTTTGACATATGGTATTACCATAAATGATATTCTTATTGATGTCAATTCGAAGTGATTTTTCTCGATCTTCCCCCACATCTAACCAGATTATCCCATATGAGCTCCAGCTAAGCGAGATTTTGTTTTTTAGAACTAATTTGGCTCCTGTGGTCCAATTCCAGTTCCATCCGGACCCAAAAACCGAGCATCAATACCAACACGCATAATTTTTCTAGTAAATTTTAAGGAGAATATTCTTATTTACTCTCTTCTAACTTAATATCTTCTTTTACCATCATTTCAACCAGCTTATCGAAGCTAACCTTTGGTTCCCATTTGAGAATCTTTTTTGCTTTAGTCGGATCTGCGATCAACTGATCAACTTCTGCCGGCCTCATAAAAGCTTTGTCCTGAACAATATATTTTTTCCAGTCCTTAATTCCAACTACCGCAAAGGCAATTTCGAGAAATTCTCTGACCGAATGTGTCTCTCCGGTACCGATAACAAAATCCACAGGTTTCTCTTGTTGCAGCATTAGCCACATCGCTTCAACATAGTCTCCAGCAAAACCCCAATCCCGCTGTGCCTCTATATTTCCTAAATGAATTTTATCTTGTTTTTTTAGTGATATCCGAGCAACTGAATGTGAAATTTTCCTAGTAACAAATTCTAATCCCCTTCTGGGTGATTCGTGATTAAATAAAATTCCCGCAACAGCAAAAATATTATAAGATTCTCGATAATTTACTGTGATCCAGTGTCCATAAGCTTTGGCGACACCATAAGGACTTCTTGGGTAAAAAGGGGTTTTTTCAGATTGAGGGGTTTCAACAACCTTCCCAAACATTTCTGAGGATGAAGCTTGGTAAACTTTTGTATCTGGTTTAACTAATCTTATTGCCTCAAGTACTCGAGTTACACCAAGTGCTGTAAACTCACCTGTCAAAACAGGTTGGTTCCAACTAGTTGGGACAAAAGACTGAGCCGCCAAATTATAAACTTCATCAGGCTTTATTTCGTTGATAATAGTGGTTATCGAATGCTGATCCAACAAATCTCCTTGCACTAGTTCTATTTTGTCTTCAATTTGTTTGATACGATCTATGTTGGTTGTGCTAGTTCGTCTGGTCATTCCGTAAACTTTATAACCTTTTTCCAGTAAAAACTCAGCCAAATAAGACCCATCCTGACCGGTAATACCAGTAATTAAAGCAATTTTTTGTTTGTTTTTAGACATTTTTCCTCCAGTAATCAAGAATATCTTGTAATGACTGACTGAGTGTTATTTCCGGTTTCCATTTCGAAATTTTATTAAACTTGGAATAATCAATTACTATCTTGGGAACGTCAACAATTCTTTTTCTTGAACTATCTTGCTCAACTTTTAAATTGGCAGTTGAAAGTTTAATGAGTGATTCTAAGATAGTACCTATCTTAACAGATTTACCTGATCCTAAATTATAGACATCCCCAGGTTTACCTTTTAATACTGCCAATAAGTATGCTCTAACTATATCTCTTACGTCAGTAAAATCACGCTCGGCTTCAAGATTTCCAACCTTAATTAGCGGATTTTGTTTTCCAGCTTCAATCAAAGCAATTTGTTTGGCAAAAGCAGAAACTACAAAGTCTGGTCTTTGTCCAGGTCCAATATGATTACCTGGGCGCACTCGTACAATATTCATTCTATTACTCAGATGGTACTGCAAACCTAGAAAATCCTGGGTAATTTTTGAAACAGCATATGGATTGGTCGGGCGAAAAGGGTTGTTTTCAGAGACGGGGTTCTCATTATCTTTGACTACCCCATACTCTTCAGATGAACCAACTAAAAGCACTTTTGTACTCATTGATTTTAAAGTTTCTAGTAAATTTACTGTTATTCCAATATTATTAGTTAAGGTTTCTGCGGGAGCGGAAAAACTTACAACCGAACTTGTATAGGAGGCTAGGTGAAAAACAATATCAGGATTTGCCTTTCTGATTACTTTTTCAATAAATTTCTGATCCAATAAATTGCCACTATATAGTGAAACATCATCTCTTTCTGATCTCTTTTCAATTGCATCAGGTTTTACTGTACCACTAACCTCATAACCCTCTTTTAAAAGAAGGTCAGAAAGGTAGGTACCAGCAAAACCAGAGATTCCAGTAATTAAAGCTTTCATAGTTTTGGAATTTAATATATCAGTATTTAATAAACAAATCTACCGCTTGAAAGAATCGTATGCGACGTCTGCGGCTTTTTTCCAGGAAAATTTTTTTGCTTGTTGTAAACCTTTTTTTCTTAACTCTTCTCTGAGATCTACATTATTTATTAGTGTGTTTATTTCCTTAGACATATTTTCAGTAGTATCAGGATCGAAGTAAAGAGCAGCGTCCCCTGCAACTTCTTTAACTGACAGAATGTTAGAACAGGCAACTGGAGTACCGCACTGCATTGCTTCCAAAACAGGCAGACCATACCCTTCATAAAGTGAAGGAAAGACAAATATTTTGGCAAGATTGTAAAATTTTATTAATTCATCTCCCGTAACAAAATCAATCAATTTTACATTTGACCAAAGATTTTCTTTAGCAATAAATCCTTTTATTTCTAGAGCTTCAGGCATATTTTTTCTACTGACATCTTTTCCAATAATAACAAGTTGATAAGGAAACCCATCTTTTTCTCTTATCAATACAACTGCCTTTAGTAAATTTAAAACATTTTTTCGATAGTCAAGTCCACCAACATAGAGGATAAACGGCTCTTTAAGATGATATTTTTTAAGTAGTGGTTTTTTGTCTATACCATCAATTTTTCTAAATACGTCAGATGCAGCGAGATGCATTACTACGACGTTTTCATCTGGGATTTTAAAATAACTGACAATATCGTGCTTTGTCGTCTGAGATATTGCTAAAATTTTATCCGCTTTTGAGGCCTCGCCTAACTTTTTGGTCAAAACCCTTCTTGCAAACATAAATCTTATGAGTTTAAGCAATTTAATTATATTTATCGCAAAATTCCCTGTTGGTGTTTGAAGATATTTCTGAGTAAAAAGCAGGTGAATAATGTCATAAAAAATTACAACTTTCCTAAATTTCCCATCAGGTATCTGTTTTAATGGGTCGGTCGCCAGAAAAACGTCTATATTTTCCGAAACAGTTAACTTTTTTTTTGTTAATTTAGCAAGAAAACTTTCTACCACATAATCTTTACTACTTTTATCAAAACCAATCACAGTACCCTTGTTTAATATTTCTGGTAAATCCGGATTAGGTAAATCTTTATATACATAGAAAAAGTATTGCTCTTTTGGGTAATTATTTAGTAATCCCTTTGTTATTTCATAAGTGACTGTACCGATTCCTCTAAATCTCGAGTACTCTTGTAGCGGACGTAAGTCGATTCCAATTTTCATAAGTTAGATACTGTCAAACGGGCATTGTTGTATAGACCGTCGAGTTATAATATAAAACAACGAGAGAAATATTCAGCTAGATAGCTGCCCACCTATATCGAAGGATCAAAAACATAGAAACCAATTGCAGTTATGCATACTAGTATAGGTACAAACGAAATTAAGTGCTAAAATGTCATTAATCTATGCGCAACAAAAAAATATATTTCGAATGTAACGTATTGGTCGCTGATCACTTCAGCGGTGTGGGCCATTATGTAAAGGGCATTGCTCAAGCTTGGGATCGCTACCTTGGACATCCCGACAATATACTATCCCAGAATCAGAGGCTAAGTCGCTACTCTACAGTGCTTTTTACTTCGAGAAGTAGAATAAAACACCTTGACAAATTTCATCTCGAACACACTCAGCGAAAGACCAAAACACCACCCGCTTGGGTCCCCCAAAAGCTCATTGATGCAGGTATACCACTGGATTTATGGCTCGACCAGGGCACATATCTTTTCACCAATTTCGCCAGTTACCCGCTTTTAAGGTCTAAAAGTGCTACTATCGTGTACGATATATCTTTTGAGATTGTACCACAGTATGTGGACGCTAATAACGCCCAATACTTATCAAAAGTAGTACGCAAGACAATCAAGGAATCAAACTTGATCATAACCATCTCAAACTATACAAAGAGTGAGCTTATATCATTCTATAATATCAATCCCGCTAAGGTTTTAGTGGCTTACCCAGCGGTAGACAGGAAGTACTTCTACCGACGCTCCGAGTGGGAAGTTGATAGGGTAAAGCGAAATTATGAACTGCCAGATAACTACATATTGTTTGTGGGCAATATTGAGCCTCGCAAAAATATAACTACTTTGATTGACGCATACACCAAACTACCACGCAGTTATTCTGATAAAGCACCTTTGCTACTTGTAGGTGCTAGCGGCTGGTTGAACGAAGATATTTTTGACAAAATAAAAAAAGCCAAGCAAAATGGCTATACCATTGCCCGCCCAAAATCTTACGTTGATGATGAAGACATTCCAGCAGTTTATTCAGGTTCATCAATGCTTGTATACCCAAGCCACTACGAAGGTTTCGGCATGCCGCCCCTGGAAGCAATGTCGTGCGGTGTGCCCGTAATTACTTCGGACAATACATCTTTGCCAGAGGTAGTCGGCAATGCAGGAATATTAGTAAAAAGCACCGATGAGAAAGGACTTACTGAATCTATGATTAAATTGCTTGACGATGAGTCTCTCCGAGATTCTCTAGTCGAAAAAGGGTATTCCCAGTCCCAAAAATTCTCCTGGGACATAAGTGCTCAAAAAATTTATAAGGCTTTACTGCAACTAGAATGAAGGTGGCTTTTGATTTACGAACACTACAAATAGGTCACCAGTACAGAGGTATTGGTATTTGCTTACAGAATATCCTCACACAGCTTCAGAAAAACTCTGACCAGATCAAACATTGGGAGCTTGTGTTCTATCTTTATGAGAATCACCAAGTACCGACTATTTTAAATGACTACAATATTTCTCACCGCATTATTAATACAAAAGAAATTCTCCCTCCGCATGACCGATTGAAACCAGTCAGGTATCTAAAAAAACTTTACTCTTCTTGGCGTAAAGCAAATTCGATCAACCATTTGCCTGAGATTAAACACATAGATGTATTTGTTCAGTTTGATTTTTTGCTTGGAGTTCCAAACCACCCTGGAGTTAAAAATGCTTTGATTAAATATGATCTCATACCTCTAATATTTGAGGAATACTACCTACCAACCTTCAGTCAGACATGGACATATACTAGAAGCGTCATGGCGGCAGCTAAGGGTCAGTTTCACCGATCTCGCTATTTTTGGCACCTACGCAAGTCCTTGCAACGAACCGATCTTGTGCTGGCAATATCAGAGCACACCAAACACGACTTGGTAAATTACCTCAATGTAGATGAACAGAAAATTAAACCATTGCTTCTAGCAGCCGATGAATTGATGTCTGTCACAAGGAACGAGCCAAAAGATAAACTTTTTTGGTCATTAGACTGGCGATTTATCCCCAGCCAGAGAAGATATCGTTCACTATCCATAAAAGATAAACCTTATATCCTGTACATCGGTGGGGTCGATCCTCGTCGGCGCATTCAAGATTTGATCTTGTCTTATAATCTCCTGCGAGCCGAAGGAATAGACTGCGCTCTAGTACTTGCAGGTTATGATTTACAAGATCTGGAAACTATACCAAACGAAGACGTTAGGGAGGCTCTGAAATGTTCCTCTTACAGTGACAACATTTATTTATTGGGTTTCGTAACTCCAGAAGAAAAAAAACTGCTTTATCAAAACGCTGTTGCATTTGTATATCCAACGCTATACGAAGGGTTTGGGCTACCAGTATTAGAGGCTATGCAACAAGGTTGTCCGGTCGTGTGCTACAATAACCCATCATTAGCTGAAGTAGTAGGTGGGGCTGCTCTCTATGCCAATGTAGCAGAGGATATAGCCTTTATTATTAAAAGGTTGCTTGTTGATAAAAATCTTCGCAAGCAGACCATTTCAGCAGGCAAGAAACAAGCTAAAAAGTTCTCTTGGCAGAGAACAACATCCAAGTTTATTGAACTGATTGAATCTCTAGAGTCTAAACGTTAGCTTTTATAACCGCCCAGGTACTTGAATTATTCGACATTAATAAGTGTGTTGATGTAGTCGCTAATATTATGGTTCTTTTCTATATAGCGCCAACGTTTTTTAGCAGATACTGATTGATCATCATTGCTAACTTTTAAAATCAAATCTATAGCTTCGTCCTTAGTGCTTGCCTTGTATACTAAGTCATTTGGTAGCTTATCGAACCAACCTTGCTTGTTAACGATAACTGCTTTACCCTGCCTCATGGCTTCAAGTACTGTAAGAGACGGCTCTCCCTGATAATCAGAACGAAAATTTACGATAACATCACTGTTACGTAATTCATACAAAAATCTTGCATCTGAAGGAGAATAGATTAGCTCTACGTTATCAATTTTTGCGATTCTTTCCTCAGTAGATTGGGAAAGAAGCGAAAAACCAATTATTTTCACAGTTAATGATTTTTGAGTAAGCTTAAGTTTTGCTATCTCCTCAACAATTTCTGGCCCTTTGGCTTCGTGCACTATGCCAGCAATTACCACGGTTAGGATATCTTTTTTGCCTCTTGTATCAAGATCAATATGGTAGGGTATCGGAGTAGTAAGGTTCAGCCGGACTAGATTAGGCCGTTGTTCAATAGTTTCAGGCAACGATTCTTCCACCGCGTCTTTAGCGTGATCAGAGTGAACTATTATCTCTTCCTGTTTGCTTAACAGGCTTGTGATGAATTTAGCCTCTTTTGGCTTAATTAAATCTTGTAGTCTTTGCTCCGCCTCGAGTCGCTGTTTTCCAAACATGCCCTCCTTATGTGAGACCTCATACAGACCTTCGATATTTGGGTCGTGTATTACTACAGTTGCTGGAAAACTGAGAGCTTTTATAAGGGTTGCTACGTGATATTCACTATTTCCAATATGGTAGATTACTTTATCGTATTGATTTTTTTCTTTATCATTAAACTGCCAGGGGTCTTTGCAGTTTGTAATAAAAGGAAGAAGGTTCTCCCTAAGCTTTACTTCTTTAGCCTTGCCTGAGAACCCTGTTTCTAGATAATAATCTATTTCGGCCGACCTGGAGAACACATAATGTTGCTCTTGAACAAATTTGCCTATCGCAGAATACCCGCTCGGGGTGGGGGCGAATATTGCGATTTTAAGTTTAGCTTTAGGTGGTTGAGTAATATACGGTTTTTTTAGTTTTTTCAAAACTAGTTCTGCGGTTTTTTCCCATGAGTAGGCTTTTAGTATTTCCTTATAGGAACTGGCATCCACCTTGAACCCGTTTCTAAACGATTTAGTGATTGTTTTTTCTATACTCTCAACCTTGTAAGGGTCACAGAAATTAAAAGCTGTCTTGCTGATTTCCTTAAATACATCTAGATTCGAACAAACAACCGGCTTGCTAAATTCTACTGCTTCCAAAACGGGCATGCCCAGCCCCTCAAATGTAGAAGGGAACAACACCAACGATGCGTTTTTATACAGCCAAGCCATATGCTCGTCCGATACATTACCCGTAAAAACCAGCCGATCGCATAAATTTTTTAGTTTGCTTTTGGTTCTATCATCAAAGAACGAAGTTATGACTAGCATAAACTGGCCACCGTGCTTTCGGTTAAAGGCTTCAAATGCGAGAACAGCACGCGGGTTATTTTTTCTGGGGTCATTACCTGAAGGTAACAAAATAAATTTTTGATTTACAAGTTCTTTCAAAGGTTTTGGTTTAAAGAGTTTTCGATTTATTGGTGCTCCGTAAATTGGCGTGATGTGCTCTTTAGGTATACCTAAATTTACAGAAAGATCAGTCGCGACTGTTTGTGAAATCGTAAAAAAATGGTCTGCTTCATAGAGAACTTTGTATCTTGAAAGGTATATTGTAGCAGCACCGGGATCGCTTAGATAAAGATTTGGTGCTAGCAAAGGGATTAAATCGTATAGTAACAAACATTTGCGAACATTCAAGCTAGGGAAGGTTGGGCACTCATCGTGTTGAAAAAGAGATAATATCAAAAAGTCGACTAAATAATTTGGGAGGTTGTCTTTGATGTACAAATCCAGGGTTTCTTTATTAATTTTTTCTATCGATCTATACTGCTCAAAACTACTCGTATCTGCACGGTGAAGAGCAAGAAATTCGAAATCAAAATTGTTAGCGATTCTTTTAATGTTCTGAAAATCATGCTTATCTATACCAGAGTCATTAAATATCAATATTTTCTTAGCGTATAAATCCGACTTTTTATTAAGTTCTTTAAGTAAAGATTGGGAATACTTTCCAACCCCTCTATGCAAGGCATGGCTTTGGAACAACTGTGAATCAACTAGTAGAACACGCTTTTTATCCATTATCTTCCCGGGATTATTTTCTTAATTTTCATCATTACACGCTGTCTAGTCCTAATAATGCGAATTGCCAAGTGCTTCGTTTTTCTATATAGGCCCAGTTCGTATGCCCGAACTGGATGAGATGCTACTTTAATTTTTGTTAAATAAATCTTGTCGTATTCATTGATCTCCTTAAGTTGTTCATGAACTTCGTTATGTAGAGCCAATTTTGCGTCTCGAGGAAGAGTGAGCTGCTTTCTATATTTAGAAGGGTAGATATGTTCTTCAATTTTTAAACTGACTCTTGCAAACAAAGCTTTTATTAATGGTCGTATGCTCTGGTAATTTGATAGGTGGCTGTTTAGCTTATTAACTTCGTGCTCTAGTTGGTCAATCATTAAATATTTTTCAGCATCTTTTGATATATAAGTAACAATTTTGGAATTAAGTATAGCAATCTCTTTATTAAATACATTGGCAACTCTATAATCTAGCGGTCGTACGTCACTAAGTAGAGCCGCCACGTATGAGAAACTTTTTACTCTACTAAACTCCTTGGCTAAATAGTAATCGTTTAGCCCATCATTGAAGACTTTTGTATAGCCATTAGTGCTAAGGAGTGGGCGCCAATCCTTAAATATATGATTTGCTTCTACGCATAGAACATCGGGACGATATCTACGCCAATCGTTGCCTTCTAATACCTCATTCTCTAAACCTTCAACGTCTATCTTTAAAAAGTTTATGTGTTTGACTTCTTGCTGATTCAATACGTTAGCTAAAGTGTCAACCTGCACTTCATAATCCTCATATTTATTCATAATGCCTAAAGAACTTTGATATTCTTCTTTCATATCTACAGTGAAGGTAGATTGACCATAATTCTCATATTCTCGGAAGAGTAACTTTCCTTTCTTATCCGATAGACCAATGTTGAGATTTGTGTCTCTGGGGCGGCTTTTTTGAATTAAGTTGTACACTCTTTTTATCGGCTCTATATTTATACCTCTCCATCCCTTGTCATAGAAAAGCTTCGTAACTGAATCTTCTTCTGGGTGGCCTGCTCCTACATCAACATAAAACCCTCGCGACACATCTTTGAAAAAATAGTCTAGGATAATATCTTCGCGGTTTTGGGCATAGGAAATCTTAAATGATTGGTCGAGTTCTTCTATATTATAGGGGTCGAGTTCTTCCATATTATACACGTAGCTCACATTGTATCAATTGATCTAAGAAACCAGGTACATTTTCGAACCAAGCTAACTTAAACTTAATAAAATTAGTCTGGCTCGCATAGAGAAGAAATTTGAAAAGTGAGTCGTATTTATGCATAATGTAAAGTTAAGACCTAATTCAAAACCTATAGTGGATAGGTAGAGAAGTGGGGGGCTGGGAAAATCATTGTGCCTCCTTTTTTAAGATATTCTTTCTCACGCTCAATAAAAGTATCTCGAAAAAACCAAGGAAGTATTAATAGGTAGTCTGGTTGCACCTTGCGCATCTCTGCTTCTGAATAAATCGGTATGTTGGTACCAACAGTGTGTCTCCCCCATTTAAATTCCTGTTTTTCGGCGATACCATCAATCAAACTATTGTCCAACCCAAACATCTGGAGCAAGGTGTTGCCTTTAGTGCTTGCTCCATAACCCCAAACAGATTTACCACTCGCTTTTACTTTTTTAATGAATGTTACTGTTTCTTCCTTGAGTTCTAATATCTGTTTGTAAAAATCCTTGTATATTTTTGGGTCGTTAAAACCTGACTGTTCTTCCCAAAGCAACAAAGACTCGACCCGGATTTTACAGACGTCTCGGTCAGCTGGAGTCAGATAGTTGTTCTGAGCATCTTTCTTTTGCAAGTATAGTCGTATTGAGCCTCCATTGACGTTATTTAACTCCACGTCTCTAATAACAAAACCAACTCTGTCAGTCATCCATTTGACCGACGTCAGGTTGTAATAGGACAAATGCTCGTGGCAAATAACCCCCAACTCAGTTTGTAGAATATTCGCTGGAGTGTATGAAATTTGCAATGTGAACAATCCATCATTTTCAAGAATATCATAGACATCCTTCAGAAATTTTTCTGGCTCATCAACATCATAGAAGCAAGCGGCACAACTAATCCTTGAGGCTTTGGTAAAACCAGCATCGATAAAGGCCTTAGCTGAAAAATATTCCTGAATATTGACGTCGGTATTATCTTTGGCTTCAGGATAATCTGAGGGATCTATCCCGACACATAGATACTTTTTTTTGTCGACCGTAGATAATAAATATCCGTCGTTCGAAGCAATGTCCAAATATACAGTTTTCTTTTGGGTTTCAGGAATTGATTTACAGGTTCTTTCAGCTAAATCACGCAAAGCACCGCGCATAGCTGGGTTGACAGCACTACGATAGTAGTACATGCTACCCCACATCAGCGAAGCGTCTGGCTGTTTAGTTAACTGTACTGCCTTACTGACTGGGTCAAACCCTAGCTCTAGCTCGCATGGTAACCCTTTAGGCTTCTCATTCTTCTTCAAAAAGTCCGATACATACAGTTCTCCTATACTAAATAGTGGCTCCAAAGTGGCGCCTGAAACCACACTTTTTTTGTATTCGGTCATAATCTATATCCTATCAAAATAATGGTCGTAAGGTAAAGATAGATCCAAGCTCATATAAACTACTTGCTCGAAAATTCAGTTGGCGGATTTACAATATAAGGCGTTCTTTTTTCATTTTTTACAGTAAATGTTGTGGCTTTTTCCCACCAATCAGCTACTTGCGTCGTGTTATGCATCAATGCAAGTTCGACATAGAACCTACCTTCATTAAAAATATTTGGAAATTTCCACTCCAAATTAATCTGTTGCCCTGCTTTAAGAGGTTTTATTTTGACCTGCTCGATTTTTGAGTTGGTGCCCAGTATAGGTTGTTTCGCTTGGTTTGAAACCATAAACCCATAGTTTGGGTCTGATATATCTTCTTTAGCTTGTACCATAGCGCTTAACAAAATATTTTTTTGATTATCAACAAGAATGATCGTAGCTCTCTCATAAACTGCCTTTTTATCTCCCCAGCGTTTTGTCTGTTTTGAAGGCTGTTCTTGATCAGCTTTGTCTTCAGTAAAAAGCTGTGTATATTTTTTGGCAACTGTCTCGGCATCATCTAAATAAATCAATTTATTCATATCTATCAGCGCTACTCTGTCACAATATTGCCTAACCGCTGCCATGTCGTGTGTTACAAAGACAACAGTTGTTCCTTCAGCTTTAATCCGCTGAAAATACTCGAAGCATTTTCTTTGAAAATCAGCATCACCAACCGCAAGTACTTCGTCGACTAGCAAAATATCTGCTTTAGCACGGATAGCCATTGAAAAGGCTAATCGCACCTGCATACCGGACGAGTAGTTCTTTAGTTTTTGGTCCATAAACTGCTCTAGCTCGGCAAACTCTACAATACTGTCGTACATGTCATCTATTTCTTTGTGGTCAAAGCCTAGCAACGCGCCGTTTAGATATACGTTGTCCCGCCCGGTAAGTTCTGGGTTAAATCCAACTCCTAGCTCTATAAACGGCACCAGCTTACCACGTACGCTGACCTTGCCCTTGGTTGGTTGGTATATCCCGGCCAGAATCTTCAGCAGGGTACTTTTGCCGCTACCATTACGGCCAACTATACCAAAGAATTCGCCTTTATTTATTTCAAAACTAATGTCTTTAAGCGCCTGTTGCATTTCGTAGCTACGCTTAAATAATTTTCCTTTTAGAACATCCAAAAAAAGTGATTTAATTGTTGATATTTTTTCGTAGGGCAATCGAAAATCCTTGTAAACTCCTTCCACTCTTATAGTCGTTTCTTGCTTATTTTTCATAATTTACACATCCTCCGCAAAAAACTTTGATCGTTTTCTAAAGTACAGTGCTGCAAAAATGACGCTAAGAAGGACGATCGTAATAGGAATCAAACGTATATATTGCGTGTTGTAAATCTGATCAACTGTTACAGCTTGTGGGGTAATTAGAATGTACCTAAGATCTTGAATAATCTGTGCCATTGGATTTAGCATTAAGATTTTGGAGGCACTAAGCGGCACCAAACTCAAAGGATATAAGATTGGAGTGGCGTAGAAGGCCGCCTGCATTACTACCTCCCATATATAATTCATGTCCCGGAAACGAACAAATACAGCGCTCAAAACAAAAGCTAAAGCTAAAGAAAATATATATAGTTCCAACAACAGAATTGGGAATAAAATTACGGTAAAACGGAGATCAACTCCGTCAATGTACATAAAAACAGCTATAACTACAAAGTTGAGCAGGAGGTTTATGAAGGCCGAAAACGAACCAGCGAGTACAATGACATACTTAGGGAAGTTTATCTTTCGCAGCAAATCACCACGAGCCACAATAGAACTAACACTTCCTATTGTTACTTCTGCAAAATATCCCCAGACAACGATTCCTAGCAGTAAATAAACCGCGAAGTGTGGGGTATCCCCACCTATTCGCAAAAATTTAACGAATACTATGTACAAGATCAGGAAGAGTATCATTGGTCTTAACAATGACCAGGAATAACCCAACACCGAACCTTGGTAGCGTAACTTAAAGTCGGTCTTGACTAGTTGCTTTAATAGAATAATGGGGTATCGATAGTGATTTCTAATGTTTTTCATTCATTCCTATAATTTTTTTAAAACTTTCTTATCAAAAACCGCAAGTAGATGTTTATTGGTTGCGTGAGTTAAAGGATAAAGTCGTATTCCCTTACCACCCGCTAGTATTGCACCTTTCATGCGTGCTATTTTACCACAAACAAACTAAAGTTAAAGTAAATTTGTGATTATTCCAGAAAGTTTACCGCTATCATACCGAATTAGGCTTCTTGCCTGTGTGTCCCCCAGCCCATTTTATATCCGAAAATTAGTTATCTAAAATAAGTCTCGTTTGCAAATCTTTGTGCTTGGTACTGAACTTGTTATCAACGATCCAGCTCCAATATCACGAACTTCAGGCCACTGATAAAACGGGCGAGCTGTGTTAAAATATAGTTATGATACCTAAATTTGTTCAGCCTTTTTTATGGTCGTATGATATTAAAGAATTAGACCTAGCAGCTGATAAAAAGCGGATTATCACCAATGTGCTGAATCTTGGTACAAAAGAGGCAACTGATTGGCTTTTTAAGGTGTACTCAAAGGCAGATATCAAAGCTTGTCTGATTCATCCCTTGCCCGGAGAATGGAATAATAAATCGATAGTTTTTTGGTCTCTTCTGCTGGATGTTGAGCCCGGACAGGCTAATATAAGAATTTTGAGATAGTTATGTTTTACACTATTTTAGATAAAAAAAGACTCGACCTCCTACCTCTTTTTAAAAATTTTAAGAATGATTTCTACCTTGCTGGCGGGACATCCCTAGCTTTACAAATAGGGCATCGAGACAGTCTAGACTTTGATTTTTTTAGCGATGGAGACATACATACTGCAAGATTATTTGAACGATTAAGAAAATTTTTTGAAGGGTATAAATTATTAAAAATACAAGAAGAAAACAATACGCTAACAGTGCTAATTGATGACTCAGTAAAGATAAGCTTTTTTACTTATAAATATAAATTAATCGATGAAACCATTAGTGATGAAAATATAACTTATGCTGGAATAGCAGATATCGGTTGCATGAAGTTATCGGCCATCACCACAAGAGCAAGTAACAAGGATTACATTGACCTGTATTTTATTTTAAAGATTTTTTCACTATCTGATCTCTTAGATAAGGCTCGTAGGAAATACCCCCAATTAGACAGGAACTTGATCTTGAAAAGCCTGGTTTATTTTGAAGATGTTATGCAGGAGAAAATAATATTTAAAAATAATAATGGTATTGCTTTCGAAGAGGTAAAAAAAAGATTGAGGAGTGAAGTTAAGAAACTTAGTAATCTGTAACTTAGGAATACTAGAAATTGTGTTGACTTTTTAACAGAAGGGTTTAAGTCAGCTGTCGAAGAGTTAGAATCGTCTCACTCATGGACTATATCGTATCATATTGAGACGGTTTGTCAAACAACTAAAGGGAATCTAGATATTACTTTAGCTAACTTTTCACTATCATGCCGAATCAGGCTTCTTTGCAACACATCCCCAGCTTTTCTTTCAATTGGTTCAGCAGCTAACAAATCTTCGCGAATAACTTGGTATCTTTCTATTTTTTTTAACATGGTTTGTGCAGACTATCTATATGCGATTATATACAATTGTATGCGTATTGTTAATTCTATCGTTTAAGTATTTGTAGAAAATTGGCTGGGGTAACAAGGTTAATTTTGTGATAAGAATCACCAATTTTTTCAATAAGGGGTTTGTCTCCAGTTACTAAGTAGTCAACCTTTGCGCTAACAGCAGTCGCAAGTACCAGATCGTCTTCTGGATGAGTGGCTACTCCTTCAATAT
Organism: uncultured Gammaproteobacteria bacterium; assembly: GCA_964367355.1. Taxonomy (GTDB): domain Bacteria; phylum Patescibacteriota; class Microgenomatia; order Woykebacterales; family RBG-16-39-9b; genus CAYIWY01. The sequence continues at coordinate 59,706 of CAYIWY010000003.1, read as the reverse complement.
TCACAGTTATGGAAATAATAGTTGCTTCGTTTTGCAATAAGTCGATAAAAGAAACGATTTTCTGACTAGTAACATGGTTTTGAAAATAAGGCTTCTGAAGTGTTCGAGTCAGCTCACCAATAATATGTTCTGATAGCACTAACTCAAATTCGTTAGCTCGCCATGCATTGAGTATTTGACCAGGAGGAGTAAAGGCAACCAAAGTACCTGATGCTAAGACATTAGTATCCAAAACTGCTGAAATCATATATTAGCGACTAACCGTTAGACCGTTTCTCTACTCGTACTTGGGTAACTGCTTTATTAATCTCCTGTTTGACTACTTCAGTAGGAACATCCTTGAAGGCTTCGCGCATTTTATCGAGTGCTTTAAAGCGTTCTTTACGCTGTTCTTCTAGGGCAGTTAATCGTTGCAGATCTTCAGTAGAAATGACAGCGGCTACTGGAATACCACTTTTTTCAACAATTACTCGAGTTTGATTACGGAATACTTTGTTTAGAACTTGACTCCATTGTTGTCTTGCTTCTGATGCTTTCATTATTTCGATCATAGTTATCTTATTCACCTCAATTCTCAAACTGAATTAAATCTAATAAGTACATATTAGTACAAATGTGTACAAACGTCAACCCACAATGAAGTAAACCTAAAACAAATCGGAAACTAATTTATAACCTAGTTTTGTATACCAAGTGTCGAGAGAGAAAATAGCGTCTGCATGGTGTTTTTTAGCTTCAGTAGCGACTATGCAATCGAAGAAAGTGTTCTGCTTACTTTTGTTTGGGTCGAATAACTTCCTCGCTTCACGAATTACTTCATCGTCTATATTTTCAATTGAGACACCAATTTCAGTAAAAACTTCAAGTGTAGAAGCGGCTAAATGTGGGTCTGAAAATTTTCTTTGCAGGGTGGTCACTGCTTCGGCGATTGCTGTTGCCGGAAAAAGAATATGTGCTCTTTGATCATGAAGTTTTTGTGCTAAACCTAAAACTAGCTTGTGGTTAGAGTCATCAGCGTATGCCTGGGCAACAATTGAGTCAGCGTCAGCGATAACAATTAGCGGTTTATTCATCCCAAGTATACTTATTTAAATTTGCAGAAAGGTCTTTTGGAGCAGTGCCTTTACCCTTAAACTGGTCAGCTATGTTGGCAAGTTTCATATAGACTTCGGTAGAAGCAGACTTTTGTAAATTGGTAACTTTTATTCCTGTTTCAATAATCTCACGCAGAACTACAGCTTTAGCTCTTTGTGTCGCATTAGCACGAGTTTTAATTTCCTGATCCTGTTCTTTTGTTAAATAAACATTTGTTCTCAACATAGTAGATTTACTTTACCCTAAATATGTGATGTATGTCAATAGTACATGTACTATAATGAGTCAAACAGAGATATTAGACCGATACATCAAGGTATTATTGCTAGTAAAAGTAAAGGTATATGGATTGAAAACCTAAGAGCAGGGTATCAAAATTGACTATTTTAGTTCACTGGCTAATTTAAACCCCTTACTTTTGTAAAAGTGATCGAATGAGAAGATAGCATCAGCGCTGTATTGCTCTGCAATTTCCAGGACAATACAATCAAATAAAGTGTTTTTCTTACTTGTGTGTGGCCTAAAATGATTGTTAATTGCTTGCGTCATAATTTCTTGATTAATCTCCACTACCTGAAGAGCCGGGTCGGTGAATATCACGGCTGTACCGTATGCGGTAGCGGAGTTTTCCAATTTATGTTGTAAAACTGTCACTGCTTCACACACTGCTGTGGTCGGATAAACTACACGTGCGTTAATACTTTTTAAATATTGCGTGGTGGAAAGAGCTTTTCTATGGTTAGAATCGTCTGGGTGTGCTTGGGCGACGATCGCGTCTGCATCTACCACGATAGTTTTTAACTTCTTATACATTCCAATTTTCCCACAAATACTTATCTATATTAGAAGATAAATCACTTGGGCCTTTTGCTTTTATTTTTTCACCTAAATCAGCAATTTTAAGAAGAGCCTCAATACCGCCACTTTTTTGCTTTTTAATGGAATTTAGACCTTCTTGCAAGGCTTCTCTAATTACACTAGCTTTGCTTTTATTAACATCTTTGGCTAAAACCTCAATTTCGCTATTTAATTCCTTAGGAAAGTAAATGTAAGTTCTAATCATACTAAACATATGGTACACATGTCGTAAAGTTATGTCAATATATAAATTTAAACTAAAGTTGTAAGTATTTGTGAAAGTTTATCAGAATCATGACGAATCAGGCTTCTTTGAAGAACATCACCAGCTTTTCTTTCAATTGGTTCGGTTGCCAGCAAATCTTCTCTGATAACTTTGTAGTTTGAGTCGTTAAGATCATCTTCCACTGGAGAATCGTTTTCGGCCTTGTAACGTTCAATAATAGCCTCTGGTAAATCTTTATTATTGATCAAAACATAGTCTAAACATTTTCCTAAATATTTTTCTATTTCAGCGACAAAATTGCTGGCTTTAAAATTGTAGGTTTGGCCAAACTTTGTCATTAGGTTAACAATATAAACCTTTTTGGCTTTTGAATTACAAATTGCATCAGCAACTTTTGGAACTACAAGGTTTGGGATTAAACTGGTATAAATATCCCCTGGACCAAGAATGATTAAATCTGCTTGGGAGATTGCAGCAAGGGTTTTTTCAAAAGGTGCTGCTTTTGGCTCCAAAGAAAGTCTCGTTATATGAAGTTTTCCATCATGTTTCGGAACATCGATATCATTTTCTCCCTTAACTATCAGTCCGTTTTCATATTCGGCAACTAAATTGGAATTAGATAATGTAACCGGAAGAACACTGCCTTTAATATTCAAAATTCTTCCAGCCTCTTGTAGGGCATTTTCCATCCCCCCGGTTACCTCAGCAAGGGCGGTTAAAAAAAGGTTTCCAAAACTATGTCCTTGCAGACCTTCCCCTTTTTCGTATCGATAATTGAACAGCTGTCGCATTACGGAAGAGTCGTTACTTAGCGCCACCAAAGCCTGACGGACGTCTCCGGTTGGAAGTTGTCCAAACTCGTCGCGCAAACGTCCTGAAGACCCACCGGAGTCCATCATGGTCACAACCGCGGTAATTTGGGCAGAAATTTTTTTTAGCCCAGACAAGACAGTATAAGTCCCGGTTCCTCCACCAATAACAACAATTTTCTTCTCGTTAATCATTTTGGTTTTTGAAATATTCGATAGTTTTAACTAACCCGTCGTGAAGTGAGTGTTTTGCCTTCCAACCAGTAGTCGACATCAGTTTCTCTGAACTAGCGTAAGTTGCAGCAGCGTCCCCAGCTCTTTCCCCTAAATCTTTGATTGGAACCTCGTAACCGACTATTTTGAAGATTTCGTGAACTGTATCAATAACTTTTGTTCCAGTCTCCGTTCCGACATTAAATATTTGTAAACCTTTCAGGTCCAAAACAGCCGAGTGAGCTTCGGCCAAATCTGGAGCATAAATAAAATCGCGGACTTGCTCGCCTTTCCAGTAAAGTGGGATTTCTTCTTTCTTTAAGGCTGCCTGAATAAAATTTGGAATTGCGTGAGTTTCCGGCTCGTGTTTTTCATTTGGTCCAAATGGATTGAAATAACGCAAAATAATTGTGTCGAAATTGTAGAGCTTGTGATAAACCCCAATAAAAGCTTCCATGGCAACTTTGGAAGCTCCATATTGATTGTTTTGAACTCCAAGTGGGCTACTTTCAGTCAACGGCAGTTTTCCGCTGTCTCCGTAAACTGTTGCCGAAGAGGAAAAAATTATCTTTCTAACTCCAGCTTCCTTCATCGCTTCAAGCAATTTTACGCTGTTAACTACATTGTTCTCTGCATATTCTACCGGTTTTTCAACTGACTCCGGGACGATGATTGAATTGGCTAAATGAATTACAGCCTCAAATCCTGAAAGTGATTTTGCTAATTCATCTTGAGAGGCCAAATCCACTTGAACAAATTCGGCACGTGGATCGATGTTTTCTTTAAAACCAGTCGATAAATTGTCTATAACACGAACTTGGTGACCTTGATCAAGTAGTACTTTATTTATGTGAGAGCCGAGAAACCCAGCTCCTCCGGCAACAATTACTTTAGACATAAATTCTTAATTTAATCAAAATAATAATTCCCTCAATTATATATTAACTGGAAAAATAAGGTAAGTTTTGTACAACTATTTGTTCTTAACTCGGTAAAACCGCCCTCTTGTTTCTCCGCTTTTTTCAATAAGCTCTCTATCTAAAAGTTTCTTTAAATCGTATCGCAACGTCCTTTCTGGTACCTTAACAAACCTACGCCTTATCATATCAAAAGGAACAACTTTATGATCGCGTATTACATTGTATATCTCCTCCTGCCTTGGAGGTAAAAACACTTTGTCGCCACGAGCTAATTCTTCTTCGATTTGAGCTTTTATAGTTTGAGTTTGTTGCCAGAAAGCCTCAAGCATAAAAAGCAAATAATCATTAGTATCAACTTGCCCCTTGTCCAAGTGAAAATAGTAATCATCTTTGTGGTTATCTAGATATTCTTCGAATGGTACGGAGAAAGTAAAATCCCAACCGCGGGATTTTAGTATTGAGGAAATAAGAAGCCTACCTACTCTCCCGTTTCCGTCTAAAAAAGGGTGGATTTTTTCAAAGACAAGATGAGCAACAAAAGCGGCTATAAGAGGAAACTTTTCCGTATCCGAGTTAACAAAGAAGAGTAAATCGTCTAGCAACTTTGAAATAGAACGAGGTGGCGGTGGCATGTAAACGGCAACACCAGCCTGGTTGAAAATCGCACTTGCCGTGGCTCTTATGTGACCGGCACCAGGACTTAGATTTTTGAGAACCAGCATGTGAATCTGTAAAAGAGTATCAATCTTTAGATCACCTTTTCTTACATGACCATCTATAAACCTTATTGCTTTTGTGATATTGAATACTTCTATTTTCTTTTGGGATTTTTTATTTCCTGTGTCAACATCTGCAAGTTTAAGTGGGTTTCCTTCAATACGAGCTGAAAAAAGAGAGCTTTTTAAAAGGCTAACTCTTTGGATTTTTTCTTTTAGAGGTTTTGGGAGGGTAAGGGATGCAATATGCAATCGCTCAGCTTCAATTTTGGCAATAAACCCCAGCATTTCTGGAGTAACTGTATACGAAGGAGGGATCTTCATACCAACATATTACCAAATGTTACCGAATCTTGCCATATATTGCGTTACTTTATTGTTCTTAACTTGAACAAAATAATAATTCCTTCAATTATATCCCAAAACCCAAGTTTCGTCTTCCCGACCTGCCGATCGACAAATTCTACTGGAACTTCTTTAATTTTGGCACCCACTTTGCAGGCACTGTAAAGCAACCAAACTTGAAAAGCGTAACCATTGGCTTTGATTGAATCAAGATTAACTTTTTTGATCAAATCAGTTTTTATTGCCCGAAACCCGGCGGTACAATCTTGAACTTCTTGTAACCCCAAAGCTTTGCGAACAACTATATTTCCCAAACCACTCAGCCAATGGCGAAAAAACGACCAATTTTTGATTTTTCCACCCTCGATATAGCGACTGCCAATAACAAAAGTAGCTCCTTTTTCAATTTCACTTATTAATCTCGAAATATCGCCCGGATCGTGAGAAAAATCGGCGTCAGTTTCGACCACAACTTCAGCTGCAAGTTTCTCAATCGCATACTTCATCCCCCGAATATAAGCTGCTCCCAAACCCATTTTGTTTCCCGTAAGTAAATGGATTCTTTCATCTGTTTTCATAAAATTTCGGACTATATCGGCTGTTTTGTCAGGGCTATTGTCATCAACAACCAAAAGTTCTGGTTCATACATATTCAAAGATTTTTGTTTTTTGATGGCGGGAATTAATTTGATAATATTGGCTGCTTCGCAATAGGTGGGGATAATAATTACTATTTTCACTCTATAAGATTACTTAAACTGAAAGGTTGTGTCAAAGCCCAACAACATCCCGCTCAACCCCAGGGGTAGCAACATTATAAGACTAATCGATTAACAACTTCTCAACTCCAACAACATTTGATATATTTTCCAACACAAAATTCAAATAATCTTTTTTCGGATTTATTTGTGAAAAATAGTTGAGAATAGGTTCAGGTTCAACAAAATCCCATTCGCTATAATCAATGTAATTATTTAAACTGGACCATTTATATTTTGTAATATCAACTTTAAGTTTAGTTGGGTTAAGATGAATATATTTTGTAAGATACAACAAATATTCATCAGTAGTGACTTCAACCGCTCTAAATCTTTCCTGAAACAGTCTCCCAACCTGGTCATATTTAATATTGAAGTACTTTGAATAACTTGTTGATAGAGAAAGCATAAATTTAGTCAACGGTATGTCACTGAGTTGTTGCAAAAGTAAATGAAAATGATTCGGCATTAAACAGAAACACAAAACTTTTATCTGACATTTATCCTTATATTCTTCAATTTTTTCAAGAAACCGTAAATAATCGTACGGATTGAGAAAAATGTCACTTTTGTGGTTACCTCTATTAAAAACGTGATAGTAACTATTTTGTTGAAAATGTCTAATAGGGGTGCTCATCCTATAGACAGGATACCCCTGGGGTAGAATTTTGTCAAAGGAAAAAAAGACCCCGGCTCTTTGCAGAGTCGGGGTTAGGGTAACACCCGAGAAGATAATAAACGATAGAGATTTTTTGTCAAGAGCTGAATCGTTTCATTGCTTCGCAAAGTATCACTTCACTCACATTGCTTCGCAAAGTATCACTTCACTCACATTGCTTCGCAAAGTAGCTAATTGAAATTTTTTGTCAACTATTGATTTTGAACCTCGTTTAGAGTACTCTAGCCTTTTTTTCTCACCAATGTTATACTAGGCGCTGCTTTGAAAAATTATGTTCAAAATACTTGGAAATTTACTAGATTCAAACGAACGTGAAATTAAAAAACTAAAAGCTTTTGTTGAGCTAACTAACTCCCACGAAGCTGATTTTAAAAAACTCTCAAATTCAAAATTAAAGGCTGTAACAGGCGAATTTAAAAAACGTTTAAGCGATGGTGAAACACTTAATGAACTACTTCCAGAAGCTTTTGCGGCAGTTCGGGAAGCTGCCCGTCGCAGCATCGGACAACGTCATTTCGACGTTCAGCTCATGGGTGGGATAATGCTTCACCAAGGAAAAATTACGGAAATGCGTACCGGAGAAGGAAAAACTTTAGTTGCTACTCTCCCCCTCTATCTAAATGCACTTGAAGGCAAAGGTGTTCATTTAGTTACTGTAAATGATTATCTGGCAAAACGTGATGCTGAGTGGATGGGACCGATATTTCACGCACTGGGAGTTTCAGTTGGAGTAATCAACCATGAAGTATCCTACGTTTTTGATCCTGACCCAAAGACACCCGCAACTGAGGAAGTCGAGGTGAAGATGGATCCGGAAGAATCACTTTCCCCGGAGCAAGAAGGCTTAGGTGTCGGAAAATTTTTGAGAGAAGTTAACCGCAATCAGGCTTATCTAGCTGATATTACTTATGGCACCAACAATGAGTACGGTTTTGACTATCTCCGCGACAATATGGCCCAAGATCTACACAATATGGTCCAGCGAGATTTGAATTTTGCGATTGTTGACGAAGTCGATTCGATCTTGATCGATGAAGCCAGAACACCGTTAATTATTTCCCAAGCCGCTGAGGAATCAACTGAAAAATACTACGAGTTTGCCAAAATCATCGACAAATTGACCGACAAGACTGATTACGTAGTTGACGAAAAAATGAAAACTGCCAATTTAACTGAAATTGGAATTTCCAAAATCGAACGCATGACCGGAGTCGATAATTTATATGAAAAAGATTTTGACAGCGTCCATCACATTGAAGAAGCGCTCAAAGCCCGAACTCTTTTTTTCAAAGATCGAGACTATGTTGTTAAAGAAGGTGAGGTCATCATCGTTGACGAGTTTACCGGCCGACTAATGCCCGGCCGCCGTTACAGCGAAGGCCTGCACCAAGCAATCGAAGCCAAAGAAGGGGTCGAGATTCAACGTGAAAGTCAAACCATGGCAACAGTTTCTTTCCAAAATTATTTCCGACTGTACAATAAATTAGCCGGGATGACCGGAACTGCGGTTACCTCAGCTGAAGAATTTCATAAAGTTTACAAACTTGATGCTGTTGTAATTCCAACCAATAGACCCACGATCAGAGAGGATCTTTCTGATCTGGTCTACAAAAACGAAAAGGGTAAGTACAGCGCGATTATTGAAGATATTGCCGGGAAGCATAAAATAGGACAACCAGTTTTGGTTGGAACAACTTCAATCGAAAAAAATGAACTACTTGGTGATCTTCTAAAACGAAGGGGTGTTCCGTTTGAACTTTTGAACGCCAAAAATCATGAACATGAAGCACAAATTATTGCTGCTGCCGGACAAGAAGGGGCAGTTACACTAGCAACCAATATCGCCGGACGTGGAGTCGATATCAAACTTGGCAAAGGTGTTGCCAAACTTGGAGGCTTGCACGTTATTGGAAGCGAAAGACACGAGGCTCGTCGAATCGACAACCAACTTCGTGGTCGTTCCGGAAGACAAGGTGATCCTGGTTCAACTCGTTTCTTTGTTTCTTTGCAAGATGATGTGATGCGACTTTTCGGTGGAGACGCTGTCGAGCGAGTCATGAACGCTTTCAAATTGCCTGACGAGGTTCCGATCGAAGCAGGCCTTGTGAGCAAAGCGATTGAATCAGCCCAGTCCCGAGTCGAGGGCCAAAACTTCGACGCTCGAAAACGAGTTGTCGAATATGACGATGTAATGAATAAGCAACGAGAAATAATCTACTCAATGCGCCGCGAAATTCTGAAACTTGGGGATCGTCAAAACGAAAATAAAGTAGAGGCTCAAAAAGAACTAAAAGAAAGAATCCTGGAAAAAATTGATGTTGAAATAGAAAGCTTAGTTGATCTTGCAACCGGTGAAGCTGAAACAGTCGAGGAAGAAAGAATTTTAAATGAATTTGTAACTATTATTCCCTTTGACGAACCAACCAAAAAGTCTTTAGCTGAAAAAATTAAAGAAGAAAAATTCCCGACCAAAATAAAAGAGTCGTTAACAAACATCGCCCATGAAGTTTTTGACGGAAGAGAAAAACAAGTAGGATCAGAAATAGAACGTGAAATCGAAAAACTGGTTATGATTTCCGTGATCGATACTCTTTGGGTCAACCATCTTGACGATGTTGATGAACTTCGTGAAGGGGTCGGCCTGCGCGGTTATGCCGGCAAGGATCCACTAGTCGAGTACAAAGCCGAGGCTTTCAAGCTTTTTGAAGAGTTGATTCACAATATTGATTTTGAAATCGCCCACCGAATTTATAAAGTTCAAATCGCTCCTCAAGAACAGCAAAAAGGTCACGAGGGCCACCAACACACCACCACATCGAGCTCGTCAACTTCCGCCCCAACCGTAACTCGTGTAGTTCGCACTGACGACAAAATCGGCCGCAACGACCCTTGTCCGTGCGGTAGTGGTCTAAAGTATAAACGTTGTGGTTTAATAAATAGCCCGACACATCAAGAAAATATGGCCAAGGCTAAAGCCTAAAACGCCACTGATTTCTCTAAACTACCAGTGGTCGCAGGGCGCGAAGCGATCTATAACTTATGACCTCCATGTGGAGTCTCAAATTTTTTACTCAAATATCAAGTTTTTGGCTTCAAAGCTATTGCAAATTGAATTTCTCAATAATTTTCGTTTTATCTGGGTGGCAAATAGAATTAGTTGTGATTAAAGAAACCGTAAAGGCTTTTAAAACCCCTATCTCAACGTTCTTTAATTGTTCCACTTGCTCAAAGAAAGCCTGATTAGGATCAGAAGTATATCTAGAAATACTGATATTACCGAACACTACCTCCTCTGAAGCATATGTTTTGTTATCAGGCACACCAGCTTCTTTCAACTTTTTTCTTAAAGCTAAAGCCAAATCTTTTAGTGTTTCGTCAGAATACGCACGTAGGGATAAACTAGTGGGAAGTTCAAAAATCCCTGCTATTTGAAAATTAATAGATTTAAACTTGGAAATTACCTCCTGAAATACTTCCCTTGCTAGTTCAATATCATTTTCATTAAAAGAAGGCGGCTCGTTGATTGTTTTTATGTTTTGAATTGTTAAATGAAAAGAGTTTGGAACGTAATAGTATTGCCTAGTATCCGCTTCTTTAAGAGGGCTAATAACCTTATCTAATATTTTCTCTTGAAGTTCTGTCGGGATAAAAACGACACTTGTTAAACAGGTTCTCCTGTCGTTGACGTAGTCTTTAACTGGTTCAACTAGTGTAACAGAGCTCTCACCTTTTTTGAGCTTCGCCTCCAAATTATCAAAAAGTTCTTTTTGTTTAAGTTGGTATTCACCTGTAACCATAGCTGCCATTTTAGCATTTTGGTGGTAGCAAAAGAAACGGGGGGGGGTGTAAAGGGGATTTTTATTTATTCAACTTTTTCAGAAAAAACCTGAATCTGCTTCTTTTTAAGAATTACGCTAGACGAACAATTATTAGCAAGTGCTCGGCTGATAAAATTCTCAAATCCAACATAAATAATCTGTTTGCCCTCATCTTTAGCAGTTTGAATAGCTGGTAAAAGGTCTGTGTCTGAGGAAATTAAGTAGCATTTATCATACTCATTTTTGATAGCTCCGCGAACAATATCAACCGCAATTTGAACATCAACACCTTTTTCGTGATAAACTCCGCCAGAAAACAAAAGGTAGCCAAGTTTTACTTCAAGTCCCTGCTTTCTTAAGTTTAGGAAAAGTGACTGTTGGTTCGCATAAAGACTTTGAGATTTTTTGTTTCCTGGGTATTTTCTTATCTCACCAACATAATAAGTAATCTCTGCTTGTTTATCTTCTATAATAGATTTGGCCAAACCAGCGTAATCAAAATTTGTTAAATGAGTAGAAGGCAAAAGTTTTTTAACCTTGTTGTAGAAATTACTACCGTCAAATTGTACTAAGACCTTTTTCATAACCTATCTATTCTATAAGTGATAATAGTTTTTAGCAACCAAAAACCCCCAGGTCGTAAAGAACTGGGGGGAGTTAGCAAATTATGGGGTTCTTTTCAGAACCATCGTCATATTATCATACGTCTTAAAAAGTTGCAACATTTTGTTATTAATCATATATTGAATCTATGTGTATCCCATTAAAAGAGCACTTCAAAAAATGTGGAAATATAAATAGCCCGACACATCAAGAAAATTTGGCCAAGGCTAAAGCCTAAAACGCCACTAATTTCAGGGTGTTTTAGCCCACAAAGTGGACGCAGAGCTCGAAGAGATCTATAACTTATTACCTCCTTGTGGTATCTACAAAGTTACCGAGGACATTAAAAATATATATATATATATATATTGACATCTTGATGACAAGATGCTAGGTTTTAGTTATGAAAAACTTCGTACGGACTACTATAAGAATTAGAAAAGACCTTCTTGATCAGTCTCGATCGATTGCCTTTGAACGCAGCACAACTCTGCAAGAAACGATTAATGATACATTAGCTTCAGGATTGAAACGTGTCACAGACCTTAATTCCCAAAAAAAGGCAGTACAATCAATCAACCGATTGAGAAGTAGCCTAGAGGAAAGTAATTTTGATCTAAGAGAGCTACTCGCTAATTCTAAAAAAGATCTACGGTGAAAACTATCATTGTTGACTCTTCGGTCGTAGCCAAGTGGTTTTTCCCTTCTGAAGAAAATTCCGAAACAGCTCTTCAAATCCAAAAAGACTTTATTGAAGGCCAATTAAGAATTTGCGTCCCAACCTTAATTTACTACGAACTAAACAACATATTAAAAACAGCAATAACTACCTTAAGGGTTGAAAAGACCCTAGCAAACCAAGCTTATAAAGGCTTTTTATCTCTTGACTTAGTAAGTTACTCAACTTCTGAACTTTTAATTTCCACACTAGAGGCAGCAGTCGAGTTTAACATATCCTCCTACGATGCTTCTTATTTGGCACTCGCCGAATATCTAGGAATAGACTTTTATACTGCTGACGAGAAACTCTTAAATAAAGTAAAAAATAAATTCGCTAAGAATCTAATGCTATATCATTAAACAAGCACTTCAAAAAATGTGGTAATATAAATAGCCCGACACACCAAGAAAATATGGCTAAGGCTAAGGCTTAACAGTATTTATTCGTACACACCTTGTCGATGGGCAATTGTAACAACAAATACTTTCTTTAACTTTTCGTCGACGTAATAAATTATTCTATATGGCCATACTCTCAAGGATCTTAACCCTGAGAAATTTCCAGAAAGCTTCTTACCATCAAAGGGATTATGATCAAGTACAAGAAGTTTCTTTTTGATTTTAAGTTGTTCAGTTTTGGGAATTTGATTGTAGAGCTTACTAGCCTTTGGAGTAATAATAACTTCCATAAGCTTATTTTAACTGGCTTAGAGAAATACCTTGTCCCTTTTTTGCCTGTTTCAAGCCTTCCGTAATACTTTTCTTTGCACCTGGAATAGAAAGAATTTCTGCTGTTTCCTCAAGGGATTCTAACTCTTCGGAACTCACAAGGGTAGCTCTGGGCTTGCCGTTAACAGTAATTATTACCCTACTCATATTGTTACTAACCTTAGTAACAAGGTCGGGAAGATTGGTTCGTGCATCGGAGATAGATATTAAGTCACTCATACATAATTTGTACTACTTTGTGTACAATTTGTCAATGGGTGAGTTACTCTAATGTTGTACCATTAAAACAACGCTTCAAAAAATGCGGATTGGTCGGTGCTCCGCAGCATAAAAGCTAGATTAAATTTTCTGTTGACAAACTTTACACAATTATGTAAAGTTTACTAGTTATGAGAAGAACCTTACCAGTAACAGAAGCTCGAGAAAAACTTACCGAACTTGTTGATGAAGTCAATAATAAGTTCGAACAAATAGAAATTACTAAGAATGGCAAACCTCGTGCCATCATTATGTCGGTTGACGAATTTGACGGTTGGAAGGAAACACTTGAAATTCTTTCTGATGAGCAATTGATGAAAGATATTCGCCAAGCAGAGAAAGAATTTCGAGAAGGTAAAGCTATTCCTTGGGAACAGGTTAAAGAAGAACTTAATCTTTGATGTATAAGATACAGATTGATTCTAAGGTAAAAAAACAGCTCGCTAAAATAGACCCTCGTTACCAAAAAGCCATCAAGTACTCCATAGACGCTCTATCAACAAACCCTTTGGCAGGAAAAAAATTAGACCCACCACTTGGTCATCTTCGATCTCTAAGGGTCGGGGTCTATAGAATTCTCTACGAAATATTTAAAAAAGAATTACTAATCTTGGTGGTTACGGTTGCCCACAGGAAAGAAGTTTACAAGCAAAGATAAATCCCAAAATCCTGACTTTACTATTTGTTTGACGAGCTAAGCTAAACTCGCATATAATTTACTCAACAATGAATTCTGCCGAAAATTCTCCTTTTTCAGAAAACGCTCCTTCTGGCGGGGACAGTTTCTCAAACCAAAACGAGGTACAAGAACGTGCTCCTTCTCGAGCTGATCCTGCACAAATTTCAGACCGTTCTGATCAAGACCGCTTACATCGTGGTGGAGGGGAACGACCACCAAATATCACTGATTTTCCAACTCAGGAAGAGCTAGAACGCCATAGTGGACTAAATGCAACCAGAATCGATGCTCGACCAGAAACATCAGTTGTACACTCTGCTAGTCCAAACGACGAAACCCCAGAAATTCCTGGCCCCCCACCTTCGGGAAAGGAAAATAATTCCCAACGTAGGGACGAGTTAGCCGAATTTCAAACCACAGTCAATAATTTCAGACAAACCGGCAAAGCCGACCTCGAGGCAGTCAGATTTGCCAAAGCAATCCTTCTCCCCCAGCAAGGCCTTACACCTGAAGAAATAGAAGCTCTGGGACCACGTGAAACAATGGAACACTTCGCTAGCAACCCTGGTCAAGTCGAAACTTTAATATCTCCTCAAACCATTGCACCTCCAGATGAAAGCCAACACCGACAAGCGGAAGATGTTTCTGGAGATCTAAGTAGTCTTATTAACTCTGAGGTACAAAGACAGGCAGTTGAACGAGAAGCACTGGTGGCTGCGACAACAGAAACTGCAGAGCCCCCTTCAATACAAACTCTGTCGGAACCGGAAAAGATCGACCAGGATCCACTCACAACTTCAGCTCATAATCTAGTCTCTGAAATAACCCATTCGGGTGAGCTGCTGGGGGACTTAAGATTTTCCGAACAAAGGGAACACGAGCTTGGACAAAAATATAGAGTTTATACCACTGGAGATGGTCGGGAAATATTACTCACCCCCGAACAAGAAATTGAATACGCGCGCAGTTTTCTCGAAAGACAAAATGCAAATCCGCCTAAAGAAAGGCCTGAAGGAGTTAATCCAACAACCCCAACTGAACAACCAAAAGCCAATACAGATTCAAAAGTACAACTTACTTCCTCTGAGATGGATCGGTTGATGGCTGAAAGCCAAGCAGGTAAAGCTGACGAGCTTGATAGTAAAATCAAGGAATTTGTGGATAAAGTTAAGAATAGCGATCCTACTGAACCTGAATCAGAGAAAGATAAACCGTCTCATGCAAGTCGTATTTTCTCCGTAGCCGAAACTGCCAGAGTAAAAGTTGCCGAAGTTGCCCGCGCAGTTGCTTTGAAAACTCCAGGCGGTAATTTTGTTTATGAAAGTGCGCAGCGCTACCTCAATAACTTTGATTGGCGTGACAAAGACAAAGTTGCCTGGGCAGCTGGTATTGCCACTGGTTTCACTACCAACACCGCACTTAATCTGGTACTTCCAGGTGCCGGCAGCCTGATTAATTCAGTTGGAACGACCGCTGTCACGCATCTGCTTTCAAGCGGGGTCAACTCACTAAGACTTCGCGGTATTGAGCGAAGCATTAGACAAAACGTCAACAATTTAAGTGAAGAGGGCCTTAAATCTATCGACGTTCGAAGTTATAGAGACCAATACGACCGAGCCAGTCGTCTTCTGAAAACGAGTGGTTTAACCGAATACCAAACAAAGATGACCCGCATTTCCCAAGATTTATTGTCCCGGATGGGTTATAGCGAAAAAGATTCCTTCGACCCGATCGTTGAAACACTCACCCAAGAACTTCAAAACAAAGTTTTCAAATACAGTAAAGCCAACGAACGGATTCGAAGTTTTTCCGCCGGGATGAAAGTTGGTGCAATTACCCAAGGAATTACCAATCAATTCTTCGATATTGATAAATTTGTAGAGCATAAACTAAACGGTGGTCCAGATTCACCTAATGTAGGTAATCTCGAAACGTCCTTACCCGAAGGTCTACCACCTCTTTCTCAAGATCAAATCGATCTGATTAATCGAATCCATCAGGACCCTGAAGCCTGGAAAACCTTTACATCACTCACCAGTGAACAATGGTCGGATGTTGGTCGGCTGTATGAAGCTGGACGTTTGGCAGAAGTTGGTATTGATACCAACCCGCTGATCGATACTTTGACAAGTGCAGATGTTGGTAACTTGGTCGACATTCATCAAGGAGATACTGTCTCAACTCTCCTGCAAAATAACGGGCACAGAGTTACTTGGACAAGTGCTGACGCAGATCTTTTTGGCGGTCATATTCTTGCCAATCATCAGCTGCTAGCTGAAACGCACAATCGTATGGTTGAATCTGGTCTAGCCACAAACAACTTTCCAACCCAACAAGAAGTTCTCGCTTTAATAGAACACGCTCGAGGTGGTGATGCTGGTGCGTTTCATGACCTGCAAACTAGCTTAGACTGGATTCCAGTCAACCAAAAACTTAAGATTCTTTCGCTTAACGATATTGCTGATATAACTGATTTCTTTGAAAGAAGGGCATCTGAAGAAATCGCTGAGGAACTAATTAATGAATAAACTTGATAGTGTTTTGGAAATTTTGAAAAAAGAGGGTTTGAAGGAAGACCAAATTGGTGAATTTGTGACAAACCTCAACAATACTATTGCTCAAAAGGCTCATATGGAGATTATCGCTGCTTTGACTGAAGAAGATTTGGCTGAAATCGAAGCAGCAAAAGAGGAAGAGGTCAATCTATTGATTGCAAAACTTTACGAACAACGAACTGGCAAAAATGTTGAGGAAATTGGCGATCTAGCCCTAGATGCTTTTATTGAAACTTTCGAGGCAGATTACGAGCGTGAAAAAGCTAAGGAGAAGAACCTTCCCGAAAACCCAAGTTAGTTACTACTAAACAACTTTTATCTCGAACCTGGTCTAAAGGTTGATTTCAGACCAGAGGGTCTCTATGATTTAGTTAATGGTCTGAAACTAGTGTTCTCGAATCTCCACCTCCAATGGCTCAAGAAGCTCCAAAACCAGAGCCGACTAACACTTCTTCAAAACCTTCGGAAACATACATTCCCATTGAAAAATCCCCCTTCGAAGTTAAAAAGGAAAAATGGGAAAGTGATATTAAAAAAATACTGGAGAAACACCATCTTTTTTATTCACAGGACGATTGGAACACACAGATTCACGGTGATAGATATATGAGACTCCATGTTGTTGAATTTGACCAAAACGAAACCGACAATCGCCTACTACTGAAAGAAAGATTCTTTAAAGCCCCGCTTCCAGATCCTGACCAAGTCAAAGAAGCGAAGCATAAGGAATTTTTCATTCGCCAAATCAAAGTTCAAGACTATTTGGACGAGCGGACTGACTTTCCGGTAACGGAAGTTCTTGACACCAATACACAAGAGGCTCAAGGACCAATGTATGCAGTTATGAACTGGTATCAAAAAGGTGAGGGTGTCGGCTTTTTGTATACTATCGAGGATAGCAAGGAATTGACTGCTGAGCACGCAATCGAAGCTGTTAAAGCCATTAGAGATCTGAGTCATCAGGAAGAAAAACTAACCCCGGAAGTAAGGGCGGTTCTGGACAAGAAGGCCGCTTTTAGCGATTATATTGGTTTTCGGGCCAATCTAGTAAAAATTCTCTCGCGACAAGTGAGCGGTACGGAAGATGATTTTTCTCCCGAAAAACATGTATTTGCTGCTCTAATGGCGGAAAAAACCAAGACCCCAGACCTAGTGCAAAGAATCGATCAACTACTCGAACAAGTTAGCCCGGTTATCGAGCGAAATCAGGGAAAAGGAGAGCACGTTGTCCACGGTGACTTTGCCCCCAACAATATTTTTCTCGGCGATGGCCTTGCCAGTGACAAATTTATCGGACTGGATTTCGAATGGGCGGGAATAAGTCAAAACGAAGTGCTTGCAGCTGCTTATGATTTTGGCAATATGCGGGCCCGTGCTTGGAACAATCCTGTGTTCCAGGAAGCGTTTGATAAAGAAATGATTGCTTCGTATGCTAGAGAAGGTCGGGAGGAAGAAGGAAGAGTAATTGTTGCCCTAGGTACCCTACGCTCAAGCTTAAACTTAGCCAGCTATTTTGAACACAACCCGAAAAATTTCGAGACTGAAGCAGAAATAAAACTCAGAGTTGGTACCGAAAAAGATCTCCTCAAACCTTTTGAAATGCTGAAAACTCCAACTTCTTCAACTTAATTTAACCTGTTGGTTACTCCACTAATATTCAACTGCACTGAGATTATCTAAGCTGATATTTGTGCATTATCATGTTCCATCTTGCTTGTAGTTGCTTATCTTTGTAATAATTCCCACTGTAACCTTCCATTTCGTAAGGCCTGTTTAAACTGTGCAACAGCGGCATTTTTGAAGTTCCTCCGCTATCAATTTGAAAGTGCCAAAACTCGTCTAGCACATTTTCATATCCATAATCAGTCGAACTATGACTTCCACTAACACTCATCCCCGTAAAGACATTTAAGCTACCATCATTTTTTCGACTCTCAGAAATTCCATAATAAGCCGAGGTTTTAATCGGATAGTCAAACTTTTCTCCGGTCATAGCAGCACTAACGTGATGTCCTTCTCCCCGATTACTTCGATTGGTTTTGTCAGCAATCAGATTAATTTCAATCCTTCTGCTTGCCTCTTCGGGTGAAAACCCAGCTTGAACTAAACCTCGAAAAGCATTTGTGGCAGCAGCGTCGATACGCGTACCACTAACTGAAAAGTCATCAACGACAATAGCTTTGCCGCGACCTCCACTCTCTTTCAAAGCCTTGGAAATTGCCGCTGGGTTTTCAGAAAAATGAATCCTTTGTCGCAGTTGTGAATTTTCAGTAGTTAGTTGATCAACCTCTTCCAAAATTCTTAAGGAGATATAACGCTCACTTCTTTTTCCAGAAATATACAAATAAACATTTTCGCCGTTTTCAGCTGAAGAAACAATCCCTGACGCCATACTTTGCAAGGCTTCTTTTAGTTCGGGCTCACCAATATAAACTAAATCCCTTTTAAAAACGCGGACGGTTTCTTCAACCTTTTTATTACCTTTTTGAGTAGCTAATTCAATTGTTTTGTCTAAAAATTTATTTAAATCAGCCAAACCTTCTCTTTCAGTAAAAGTCCTTATAGGAGGTTTTGGGTAAATATCACTTTCTTTTGAAGAAAGTACATTGTCCCGATCTATTGAGTCACTTAATACATCTGTAAATTTGGGACCCTCTTTTGTATAACTAAAGCTTTCCCGCTGGTTTAGTGGGTGATCTTCCGGTAATTTCTCTCCCGGAACATGAGCAACACCGAATTGTGTCGGTTCGATTGTTTGACTCTTTTCAATAGGTTTAGTAACCGGCTCTTCATAATCTGCTTTATTTTCTGGTGTATTAACAACACCTAATCTACTCCTCAATTCTGCAATTCGGTTTCGGTCCTTTTCTTCTTGATCTTTAATTTGTGCGGCAAACGCAGAATCGCTTCGAGTCTTGTCGAGACTAGCTCCAATATCGGCACTTGGTTGTACTGAATCTGGACTTGAGTTTTCGTTATTAGGTGCAGGTTGTCCTTCTGTTAAACTATTTGGTTCCGTTTCCATAAATACTTTTTGCCAATTAACTGCTTAGAACTATTTCTAAAATTCTCGTTAACTAATTAAGTCTACGTCAGTAAGAGATATCTATTTTGGACCAGCGTAAACTCTGGTACTACTTTCTCGTGGAGTAGTTTCTGTTCCATCCCAATTCAAATTAGTGTGGATTACTTCAACTTTACCACCACGCATCAAATCAGAATATTCTTGCTCCGAAATTGGGTAAGTTGCCGGATTTACGTGAACTAACTTATTATCTTGATTAATTACTTCGACAGGGTTGGTTGTATCAAAAATAAAATGTCCCCGTTCGCTAGAAACTACATTGTACATATGACCATCCTGATTAACTTGTGAGTCTTCTCCAATTTGATTACCAGTCGAAGCCACCAATTCCGATTGATAGCCTAAAAAACTAAGTAAGTTTTGGGTAACCGCTGCTTTCTCAGCACACACAGCTAAACTCTGACCCTTAAGTTCAGACAAACTTATATAATCGATACCCACTCCAGAGTGGTCAAAATAGAATTGTTTGTTTCTTGATTCTGTTCCCCCTAACCCGACATGATTACCAAAATATTTACCAACCGTATATCCAACAACACTCGGTACCATATCTCTGACTTCCCTGCCTTTCCAAGCTCCTTGTTGCATTTGTCTCATTGACTCTAAAAGTTCTGAGTAAATTTCTCTGTCATCAACTCTAAACGGACTAACAAGCAACGATCTGTAAATATCAGATTCAGGGTTAATAAAACCTTGATGCACTTTCTTATCAATTAAAGAAATCCTTGTTGGTTGGGATTCTTCAAGCAACTCACTCAATCTCCCGTTAATTAGTGCGTCCTTCCCTTTTTTCCAAACTTCTTCGTCCTCTACTTTGAGAATATTTTCAATTTTGCCTAGAACTTCATCGCGTTTACTTACCGGTTCTCCTTTCGGTACCTCTACCAAACTAGGAGAATCTCCTTGTTGGAAATTTAGATCTGATTGACTTGGTCCTAGTTGTTCACCACTGGACATCGTTCTTCCCAGGTCCTCCCGGCTGAATAATTGTAGCTTTCGTGTCTAGCTGGTTTGGATTGGGTGGAAGATCGCTGCTTCCAACTGCATTTATTGAGACCGCAACGTCGCCACTAACAACGTCTGCTTGGGGAAGAGGTTGAGGGTTGTTATTAACGACTGGTTGCGGAGTAACCGGTTTTGGAGGAGATACAGGTGGTTGCAGAGTTGATTTCGTCAAACCAGATCGGCGCTCCATTTCCGCTTCAACAATTTTTTTATCCCTTCCAAAACGAAGTCTTGAAAGTCCCCGAATTGCTTTACCCACTTCCAAATTCCTCTTTACCTGCTGCATGGTTTCCCAATCAGTTGCCATTGAGAATGGTGGGGTTGGCTGCCCCTTAACAAGCAAACGCACATAGGCATTACCAATTGGATTATTAATCAAATCTTGTTGTTTAAAAACCGGCTCAAATTGTTTTTCCAAATACGCTGCGTCGTCAACCCCAACTCGAAAAGAAATTAAACTACCAACGTTTCCAAAGACTGCCTCTCGAATTGTCTCTTCAATCTGAGCAATAAACTGATTGCCGACAATCAAGCTCAAACGATACTTCCTGGCTTCAGAAAGAATTTGGGCAAAATCAGGGGTAGCAAAATTTTGGAACTCGTCAACATAAAGATAAAAATCTGCTCGCTCTTCTTCCGGCATATCGACCCTGCTCATTGCGGCAATTAACAACCGTGGGACCAATATCAATCCCAAAAAGTTTGAATTTTCTTCCCCAACTTTGCCTTTGGAAAGATCGACCAGTAAAATCTTTTTTTCGTCCATCACTTTTCTAAAATCAAAAGCGGATTTTGATTGCCCAATAATATTTCGAAGTAAGGTGTCGGTGACAAAACGATCGAATTTGGAAACAAAGTAACCCATGGTTTCACTTTTATGAAAATCGCTAGTTTGGGCAATTTCATCAGTCCAGTATCGCCGCACCAAAGGATCAGTCACATAGGTAAGCGTTTCTTTTACAAAATTTTGGTCGGTCAAAAGACGTAAAACTTCCACCAAGGTATTGCCTTCTTTAGCCATCGCTGTCAGCATAACGTTACGAACCGCCCGCTCAAGTCGGGGACCCATAATCCCCGTCCGTTTCGGATCATAAAGCTTGTAAAGCAAAGCGATAAATGAGTTGACGACTAGATTTTTCTGCTCGTCAGTAGAGGCTTCCAAAATGTTTAACCCCATTGGCCGCTCGGTATCCCCGGCATCAAAATAAATCACATCTTCAGCTCTCTCTTTGGGAATTTGATTCAGGATGTCTTCAACCGCACTACCATGCGGATCAATAAACGCTACGCCTTTTCCTTCTTTAATATCCTGAATTGCCATGAATTTGAGGAATTCACTTTTTCCGGTTCCGGTTTGCCCGATGACATACATATGACGGCGGCGATCATCTTCCAGTAGGTGGATTTTTTGTTTTTGGCCACGGAAGATACTTAGCCCCAAATAAAGACCTTCCTTTGGAACCAAACTTGGTGCAGCAACTTTCTTGGTAAGTGCCCAGGAGATATTTGGGGTTGTAATATTCTTGTTGGGAAGATGAAAAATTGTCGCCAGCTCCGGGGATGTTAAAATCATTTTTCCAAACCAAAAGGGCATCATTCGGTAAATAAACTCTTTCAGTGAGGTTCCTTTTGTCAAAGTCCAAGGCCAACGTCTTTTTCGAAAACCATTTCCCGTTGGATCATTAAACTGGGCAAAAGCACTGACCATATTTTTTATATAAGTTTTCGCACTAAATTCATCGTTGGCACTAACTACTATTCTAATTACACTTTCCCAGCCGGGTTTACTACATTTTTCCTCAATCTTTTTGTAGGGATCCATTGTCACACTATCGGTTTTTGCTTCGGGCTGCTTTTCTGCAGATTCAACACTTTGTTCTTGATTCATGACTGTCTTATTAAACGAAACGTTCCCCAGTAAAGATTTATCGCTACTGGCAGTTTGGGCTTTGTGGATTGCCCGTAGTCCAGCACCAGACCAACTCCCGTTGGACGGAGCAACTAAGATTTGCACTGCTATTGATTCATCAGCTTCAAGCTGACTCATCGCGCTCGTAATGGAGTTAAGCGTATCAACTTCAGGTAATTGATGAAACCGTAAAATCGGTTTGTAAGCGGCTGATTTCAGTGATAACTCAGCAATATCAACAAATTTATCAGCCGAAAAAATATTATAATGCGGTACCAGTTCAATCTCGGCATCTGAATAAAAACTATGGATTTGTTTTTCGGCGATTTCCCGGACAGCCATTGGAATACTTAAATAAAAAAATATTTCTCCTTTTTGCGAAACGATCTCAAAAGAATAATGATCTTGGCCTTTCAACAACCCGGAAACTCCAGTTCTCAGCAAACCGTGCAGGGCGTTGAAAAGTGTCTCTGCCACTTCAATTTTAATTTCGTTATATTTTGGAGGTTTTATTTTCAGCAGAATATAATCAAGAGATTTTTCCTCCCGACTAACAAAGCGCTTCCAGTAGATAACTGCAAAAACTGCTGCTGCAATTATGACAACAAGTAGCCCAATAAAAAATATTATTGCAAAAATGCTCAGAGTTGTGGAAAACGGATCGGCAGCTTCCATAATTAACCAGAAGTTCCCTGCTTCATTCTTTGATAACGAAGCGTAAGTTTCCTTTGTAAGTCCCTAAAAGTTTCTAGTGCAACATGGGTAAGTGAACTTGTTTTTGCGCCTTTATCGATATAATCTGGGCTTACAGGTTTGGCTACTTCTGTTTGAGGGGTTTGGGTTTCTTGTAATATCGGCGGCAAAGCAACTTCTTGCTCTATCTCTGAATTTACACGGACTGGTTCGCCTTCAAGTGGGTTTAACTTTTCAGCAGTCCCAGGTTGGTTTTGAACCGGATTTTCAATTGAACTTTCGTTTTTAGTTTCTAAAGCCTCAGAAGCAATCGCTCCCTCACTAGAAGAATTTTGTGGACTCTCTGAGCTGGCAGGTGTTTCAGGCATATATAAATTATATCCAAGAAGCTACCCTTAAGCAAATTAAATAATCTTTCTGTATGTTAAACTTAGAGCTAGCAAAATTATCAATTGCTTTAAATTCCTACCCCAACTGAAAATCTATGAGTTCTAAAATTAGTTTTAAGTCTAAATTTTTCCTAAGTTTAAGAAACTGGTTGTCCCTTTTTGTTCCCTTGGCTATGCTTTCAACTGTTCCAGTGATAACTTCATTTGTCAATAATCGTTACCAAGTTTCCGTCCAGGACTTAGTGTTACCGATAATTCTTAGCTTAATTACCGCTGCGTTTGTAACTGCTGTTTTTTTACCTTTTTGGGTCAAGAATAAACTTGCAACTTACCTTAGTGCAACTTTGGTAATTTTGACTTTGACAGGTGATTATCAGGAGCGTTTGAGCGCAATCTATCCAATTATCAAAGCATTTATACCCATAACTGGTTTGCAAGACTTCGAATCTCCAGTCTTTGGCTTAATTTTCAGCTTTCTTATTTTTATACTTTTTTATTTTATCGGCCGAAAGGCTACCAATTTTTTTACTCAAATGCGCTGGAATCATCGTGATATTAGTATTTTTATCACCATAACTATAACTTTCACCTTTTTATTTCAGTTTTTTCCGCTGGCAAAAAACTTATATAGCGAGTGGCCACAGTTTTTTTATCACCCTCAAAAACTAGAAAGCCCCACCACAAAATTTGGTAATAAACCCGATATTTTTTATATTGTTCTTGACCGCTATGCCAATCAAGATGTTCTAGAAAACCAATTTAACTTCGACAACAGAGACTTTATTCAATTCTTGGAAAATCACAATTACTTTACCAACCCATCTTCATATACTGCTTATCCTTACACGACTATGTCGATTGCCTCAACTCTAAAGGCGGATTACCTAACCGATCTAATTCAAAAATTTGGTAATTCTTCAGCCCAAACAATTTTCCCTTATCACCTAACTATCCGTAATGCACCGGTAATCGAAACGCTAAAATCTTTTGGCTATGAATATACTTTGATCGGCAACTGGTATGAGAGTTCGAATCTTTCCAAACTCGCTGACCAAACTTATCAACAGACTGGACGATTAACTCTGCTAAATAGAACTTTCACGCTCGATAGTTTTCCCAAAAATGAACTGGGTAAAAGTCTCTACAGCAGCTTGGTTAGATTAAATATGAAAATTGGTAGCTTTTCTGTTCTTAATTTTCAAGACCCAGCAAGAATTGATTTGACTGCCTACCAACTGAAAACTTTAAGAAATCTCGCCAAAAAACCCGCTGGTGGTCGTTTTATCTTTGCTCACCTATTAATACCCCACGATCCTTATTTCTATAACTCTGACGGCTCGTTTAATAGTAATCCTAGCAGTGATAACGTCGGTAAACCAATTAAGGAAAAATATATTCAAAACCTAGAGTACATCAATAGTCAAATGAAAGAAATTCTTACCGAAATTGACAAAACAAGCAAAGGCAAGTCGGTTGTTATCTTGCAGGCAGATGAGGGCCCTTACCCACTGCAATTAAACCACGAGATTTTTAATTGGAGGCAGACGGAAGGTGAGTTGGCCAATCAATCAATGCTCGCTTGGTCAGAAGCCGATCTAAAGATGAAATTTAGTAATCTAGCAGCTTATCATATCCCTGGGGCCAATATTTCTGATTTAAAAAACTATGGTGATCCGGTAAATATTTTTCGCTTAGTTTTCAACACTTATTTTAATTATAACTTTAAAAACTTACCGAAATGTTACTACGCCTACCCCAATGGTCGTAACCAACCATTTGTTTTTACTGATATTACAAAGCGGTTAACCGGACAAACTGATTCAAAATGTTCCGATCCAGCCAACCCAGGTGTTTAATTCATCAGAAGCAACTACCATTGCTTTCTCCCTCTTAATCAAGGAAAATCAATTTATGGATTCTTTTGCTTTAATAATTTTTGGTATTACAGGCAATCTTGCCAAAATAAAATTGATCCCGGCTCTATACGATCTTGAAGAAAAAGGTGCTCTTCCTGCAAATATGTCGGTTGTCGGAATTGCCAGAGGTGAAAAAAGTGACAGCGAACTTCGCAATTATTTTAAGGAAGTCCTCAACCTGGATAATGTTCATCACAAACACGAAATAAAAGAAGAAGCTTTTCAAGCTCTAGCTAAACGAACTCACTATGTTTCTGGAAATTTAGACGACAATGATTTTTACAAACGCTTGAAAATCAAACTCGACGATCTCACGAAAGCAGGTTTTAATTGCAGCAACCGCATTTACTACCTGGCAACTTACCCGGATATTTATAAAGATATTTTTGAAGGTTTACAAGGTAACCAGATGACTAGCCAGGAAAAAGGTTGGGCTCGGCTGATGATTGAAAAACCGATTGGTAACGATGTCGCTTCTGCTAAAGCCTTGAACAGTTTACTTTTAAATTATTTTTCAGAAGATCAACTTTACCGACTCGATCACTATCTTGGCAAAGAAACTCTCCAAAATATTTTGACCTTTAGATTTGACAATGGCGTTTTCGAGCCTCTATTGAACAAAGATCATGTTGATCACATCCAAATTTTAGCTTCGGAGGATTTTGGCGTTGGTATGAGGGGAGGTTATTATGATTCGGTTGGGGCTTTGAAAGATGTCGGTCAAAACCATCAGTTGCAAATGCTGGCTTTTGCCACCATGGACGCACCGAGTGAATTTTCCAATCAAGCTATAACAGAGGAAAGAATAAAAATACTCAAAGCATTTCAACCCTTTCCCGAAAGCGTTGTCTTTGGACAATATGAGGGCTATTCTAACGAACCTAATGTTTCGGAAAATTCTCAAATCGATACGTTTTACGCTTTAAAAACTGAAATTAACAATGAAAGATTTAGTGGTGTTCCGGTTTACATCCGAGCTGGAAAAAAACTCCAAAAAACTATTACCGAAATTTCGATCATTTTCAAAAAACCTGCCAATCGACTGTCTAAACACCTTGCCATCGGAGAAGAACCCAATGCTCTAATCTACAGACTTTTTCCCAATGAAGGCATTGTCCTAAAATTTCTCTCAAAGAAACCAGGGGCAGAGATGAATCTCGAAAACAGCTATATGCAGTTTTGCTACCGCCAGGAACGAGGCGGCCATGCTTTCCCTGATCCCTATGATAGATTAATTATGGATACGATCCGTGGAGATCAAACATTTTTCAACGATGCGGCCGAAGTTGAAGCCCAATGGGCTTTTATTGACCCTCTGGTTGAGACAAGAAAAAAACCAGTAATTTACAAACCGGGAAGTTGGGGACCGCAAGAAGCTTTTGATTTGATTGAAAAAGACGGTCGCAAATGGCTCGAACCGTCCCTCGAATTCTGTCCGATTTAGCTATTTCTTCACCTCATGTTGACCAAATTTTCCCCGCATGGCCGAGACTACTTTATTACGAAAGCCATTAGCTGAATCCTCTTTATCTTCTGCAGATTTTTGTCGTACCTTGAAAGAATCTTCGATTACCGGCGTATCAACTCCAAGTTCTTTGGCGGTTTTGATTGTCCATTCACCTTCTCCGGTTGAATTAATTTTGGCTGAAATTTCTTTCAGATCAGGATCTTCGGACAGTGCTTGCTGCGTCCATTCAACTAGTCGGGATTCAATCACGCTGCGGTTGTTGTAAACTCGAAATATTTCCGGCAAATCAAGTTCAAAGTCAGAAGTTTTTAAAATTGCTGCTCCTTCAGCAATGGCTTCCATCATGCCGTACTCAATCCCGTTGTGAATCATTTTGGAAAAATGTCCGCTACCCACTGGTCCAAAATAACCAAAAGCTTCTGGTGCCGAAGCAGCTTTAACTAATTCTTTAATTTCAAGATAATCATTGTTGTCACCACCAATCATCAAACAAGCTCCATTCCTGGCACCACCCGGCCCACCGGAAACTCCAATATCCATAAAGCGAACTTTCTTGGCTTTTATTTTTTCCGCCCGACGAAGCGTATCTTTGTAAAAAGAATTGGCTCCGTCGATTAATAAATCGCCTTCTTTAAGGAACTCTAAAACATGATCAATATACTGATCGGTTACCTCACCGGCTGGCAACATCAACCAAACGATTTTTGGACTGGGAAGTTTTTCGACTAAGTCTTTGATATCTTTGGCAACAACAGCGCCGGCTACAGCAACTTCTTTGAGCGGCTCTTCGGAACGGTTCCAAGCGACAACTTCAATATTGTTTTCCAGAAGTCTTAAAACCATATTTTTTCCCATTTTTCCTAAACCAATGTAACCTAGACGCATAGTTTAAAGTTATTTTTGCAAATTTTTCTAATTCTTCCTCTAGTATATAATTTAATCATATGGACAAACAACAAAAAGACGTCATAATCAAAAAACTCACCCCCGAACAGTACAATATTTGTTTTTTGAAGGGCACGGAACCGCCGTTTTCCGGAAAATATACGGATAATAAGGAGCCAGGAATGTATGATTGTGTTGCCTGTGGCACCCATTTATTTAGTTCTGATTCAAAATTTGATTCCAAAACCGGCTGGCCATCTTTTGATCAACCAGTTGAAAATGAAAATATTGCTTCAGAAACTGATAATTCGCTTGGTATGAGAAGAATCGAAGTAATGTGTAAAAACTGCGGCGCTCACTTGGGACATGTTTTTGACGACGGCCCGACCAAAACTGGAAAACGATTTTGTATCAATTCCCTTGCGCTTAATTTTGTTCCCGATAAATAAAGAAAGGCCCTTCTCTAAACATTTGAGAAAGGCCCGTTTGGCAGATTAAGAGGTTAGTTCCGACTGCTGCTTTGATTCTGACGCAGGCTCAACAACCAATGGTGGGCAAGCTTTGTCCCAAGCAGACTTTACCGATTTCCTAGCTGAAACTAATGCCGGTGTTTTCCAACTCTTTGAAATCAGGAATATGAAAACTCCCAAAACCAAAAATCCGCCGACAACACTACCCGTAGATATACCAACGACCGCTCCAGCAGTTTGGTTCTCAAAACCAAGATAGTAGCTCAGAGCGAAGAAAATCCCAACTAGTGCTACTTGCCAAGGGAAGATGTGACGCTTCTTTCCCTTGCTTGTATACCCATAAGGGTACCAGCTTGGTTCTCTGTAGTGATCCGCCAGATAGGACTTTAAGTATGGGTCTTCAGTCTTGAAAATTGTTGGTATAAAACCAAAGAACCAACCACCACCAATTACTAAAGTCCCAAAAATAACTACAAAAAGAAAAAGGCCGGCAAGCGCCAAAAGAGAACTTGGCAGCTTGAGCCAATAGTAAGAACATGCTTTTCCTTCTGGTGCTTTTTGACCCCAAACACTCTTCACAAGCTTGTAGTGCCACGAGGTCTCTCTCACGTGACTAAGATAATTCTTGGCCCAAGAAAATGGGCTTGAAACAAAACCCAGCATACTCACTCCCTTTCTTTACTAGGTATCTTGCAGTGCATTTTATAACTATAAGTTTGGAAAATCAAGTTATTGCGTAAAAGAAAGACCGCTTCTCCAAAAATATGGAAAAACGGCCTCTTAACTCTAACTTTCTTCTCGAAAATCCTACAACTCCAACCATTCTTTCGATTGAATCACTGGAAGTTGCAACGCTCTTTCCCGATCCAGATCCAACGATCCCAGATGTACTGCTTGCGGCGACTGAACCCATTTGAAAATCGAGTTGGTAAACAACCGAATAAACCTTTCGGTCCAACTCCCAAGCATACCGTCTGTGTAATCGGAACGCATCTGCACAAGCTCTTCATCGGTCCACATTGAGCGAACGACCTGATAGATCTCGTCTGGCATCAATGCTTCCCCGGCAAAAAGATAGAACAGAGCGTCCAACACCGGGAACGGCATTAGATCTTTTTCGTCTTCCTGATCTTCAGCCAGCTCGGCAGAAGCTTGAGTTGAAAGCAGCTCTGACAAAGCTCTGCTATTGTTCTTTTCGCAAATGTAGCGAAGTAGTTCGATTACCACAGTCTTTGGCAGATTGGCAATCAGGGAATAGCTTCCCATCATGTCTCCACCAATCGTGGTGTAACCAACAGCCTTTTCGGACATGTTGGACGTTTGGATCCAAAGTCCACGCAAGCTATTGGACAGACTCCACATGCGCAAGCCACGAATTCGCGCCTGAATGTTCTGCCTTGTCATTGGAGAAACTTTTTCTCCAAGCAACAGATTTTCTGCTGCTTCAACTTCACTGTCAAACGCCTTTTGAATCGGGTATTCAACGAAGTGAACCCCAAGTTCCTTCGCCAAATCCCGGGCAATTGATTTGGTTGTTGTCGAATTGAAATGACTCGGCATTGAATAACAACGGATAAAGTCTTGAATCGCTTCTTCTTTTTCCAGACCCTCAAGGTGTGCGAATTTCCGTTGAGCATACTCATAGGCAATCATCAACACAAGTGCTGAGTCCTTACCACCAGAAAGCCCAATGAGAATTCGGTCAAAGGCACCACTCTTCTCGAAGTAACCTTTCAAACCCCAAGTCATTGCCTCAATCAGATCATCGAAATAATCTTCTCGAGGACTCTTTGGGGTTGTTTCCTCCGGAAGGAAGAAACTCTTGTTCCTTGGAGTCGGGTAGGAAGAAATGGCATGAACCGGACCATCGTGAACCTTTATCTTACTAACCGGAGGGCTGGAGCGATTCGAATCGTCCCAATCGGTTCTCCAAGTTGTGTTCTGACGACGCAACCTTGTGGTTCGATCCAGATCAACCACCTGAGTGGTGACTTGTTCTTGCCATCGAGGTACTTCGAGTAGCATACGACCGTTTTGGTTGACAAAACCACCGCCGTCATAGACGAGTGAGTCTTGCCCACCAACCTGGCATGAATAGACTACTGTAACCTGATTGTCAGCCGCTCTTGTCGAGACCATTTCCCGACGAGTTGCATTGACTCCGGAGCGAAAAGGAGAAGATGAAAGATTGACAATCAATTCGGCCCCACTGTTCGCCCGACGCGACATTGGTCCAAACGGAGACCAAATGTCTTCACAGACTTCGACTGCCATTGTCCCAAACGGGAACTCAAAAACCATGTCTCCAAAAGGAATCCCACGAACTTCTCGAAAGTCGTATGGTTTCCCGCGAGACAAAGTTCTGTTTTCGTAGAAAACTCCATAAGTTGGGAGTTTTTCCTTGGGAACAATTCCTATGACTCGACCGTTGCAGACAACTGCAGCACAGTTGTAAAGATTGCCACCATCTGCAAAGGTAAGGCCCAGTACAAAGACTGTCTTGTACGGCAGTTCCCTTGTTTTCCGTGCGAACTCGAGAAGTTTCTCTTCTTGAGCTGTAACAAAGTCAGTCCAGTGAACTAGATCTTCGGCAGCATAACCGCCAATAACCTGTTCTTGAAAAGCTCCGACTGTGCACCTTTGTTCTGACATCTTTTGGGCAAATTCCCAGACCCTTTTCATGTTGGAGTCGAAAGCACCGACAGTCGTGTCGATGTTCGCAAGTCCCACTTTGATTAATCTCATTCTTTACTCCCTTCCAGAAGTTCTCTGATTGTTTCGACGAAAATCTTGTGTACATCCACAACCACGAATCGATCCGAAGTTTGCACTTCTGGAATTTGACTCATGGGATGTGAATTGGTCGTGATGATTCGCTCAATCGGTGAATCCAAAAGCATCTGGACTACAGACGGATCATTCAAAGCCAAGTGGCTCAGAACTGCGGTTACTGATGTTGCTCCCCGTTCAAGGTAAGCTTTCGCTGCCTGAATCAGAGTTCCGGCACTACGCGTCATATCGTCATAGATAATGACATTGCGACCGGCCACTCCCCCAATTACCGCCAGAATTTTAGTTTTGTCAAAATCCCGGCTCTTGCTGATAAAAGCCACGTCAGTCCCAAAGTGGTTTGCAAAACTTTGCACCCACAAAGGCCTGCCCATATCGGCCGAAGCAAACATGAAGTTCTCTAACCCCAGATTCGCAACTGCTTCTTGAAGAACTTTTTCAGCATAGAGCTCGTAACGCAAACAATCACCTTCGAAGTAATGGACGATTCCGGCTGCATGAAGATCAAGCATCAGAAAAGTGTTACCCATCACTGTGTTGGGAATTGCCGACAGAATCCGGGCGTTGGTTTTGGCAGTGACCACTTCACCTGGGTGAACTGCCCTTTCCATAGTCGAATAACCAAAGAAAGGAATCACAAAGATTCGTCGTCGGGTTCCGTATCCCGCTAAAGCACTACCAACCCGCTGTAGTTCTAGAAAATCAGCATCGCTGTGAGTGCTGGCAACGTAAACCACGTCATTGCCCAATAGATCGTTGCGGTTTGTAATACCAATTCGGTAATACTGTTCGTGGTCGCCAAACTCACGTCTTTCGATGTCAGTTAGATGACTAACCCACAAACCTCGCGCGATCAATGAGGCAAAATACACAGAGTCTTTCGAACTCATTACGAGTATTTCTCTCACCTTCTCCTCCTTTTAAATTGTTAAAGTTCATTCTTCTTGATTCAAACAACCAAAGTTAATTGGTGGCTTGAGAAAAAAGGTGGGAGCAAACAAAGTTTGCCTACTCCCACAAAACTAAACTTCAGTTAGAACTCTCAGAATCATGCCAACCATGCTCCAATCCATGAACGGGTTTTTCATGAGTTCATGAACCGAAACAACATCGACATATGTTCTCTCTGTGTCTTCTTCAACTCCAAAAACCCTTCCCTTTTGGTTTTCCAACCAACTCAGCTGCTCTTCGGTCAAAGCAACTGAAAATAGGTGAGCCTTGTGAGCTGACATTGTCGCTGCTAGCTGCCTAGCTTCGTGTTGTCGAATCTGGTCCCGACTGACAACTAAACCTGTTTCTTCGTGTACTTCTTCAACGGCACGCAGTAAAGGATCATCAGTCTTGAAAGACGATCCACCTGCACTTTCCCAAACGTAACCATCAGTGTTTGAGACAGGACTACGAAATTCGCGAACAATCGCAACTTTTGCCAAGGTAATCATGTTTCTGTGCCGATACAACACGATTGTCGATACATCAGGCCGAGCAATTACGACTTCGTTCCACTTAGAGCGATTCTCTTTGGGAAGAAAAACATCCACCTGGAGAATCCAGTAGAACACAAAGTTGTAGTCTGGTGGAAAACGCCAAGTCCATTCCACTCTTGCCCAATCAAGTCGGTTACCAGCTGCTTTCAGATCGGCATACCAGCTTTGGAAAGTTGGTGTGTTCCAAATCTGCAAAGGAACATATCGCTCACCACTGGTTCGCAGGGTACCTTTTCCGACCATCGCAACTGCAAGTCGCAAGGTTTCCTCAAGAGTTTCCGCCTGCGGAACTCCAAATCGTTTGCCTTTAAGCTGTAGATACCGATTCTTCGGAGCGTGATTTGGTGCTCCGAAAATAACTTTGCCGCTCTGGAACCACTCTCCATGTTCGTGGTTAGTAGTAAAAGCAGGCATTGTGTCGAGATTGCGGTCGACGTAGAAAACAATGCAATCGCTCATGTTAAGCTTGTCGTCTTCC
Organism: uncultured Gammaproteobacteria bacterium; assembly: GCA_964367355.1. GTDB lineage: Bacteria > Patescibacteriota > Microgenomatia > Woykebacterales > RBG-16-39-9b > CAYIWY01. The sequence continues at coordinate 27,150 of CAYIWY010000003.1, read as the reverse complement.
CAATCGACTTGAGCAACGTACTCGTCGTCACTCACAACTCTATCTCGATCCCGAAACTCCGGAACGTAGACAACCCCGTCGTAACCAGTCCTTTCCAGGATTTCGATTGCGTCAGGAATTCGCCAAGAAGGTGTTATACTGTCCCTTGGAGTAGGTCCAGCGAGAAAAATTGAAGAAGTTACTTCCTCGGGTGTTTCCTCGCCAGTGTAAATTACCTGCATTAATTTCTCCTTCTATTCAGCAATCATGCGCGGAGTTCTTTCAAACTCTTGCCTCAGTTGCTCGTTCGTATAACGTGGCCGTTCGACCTTCTGCCAATCGTTGGTAGAAAGACTTAGGTCTGTTGGACAAACTGAACGCATCCAACCAATGTAGTCAACTACGATTCCAGTCTCCGGATCCCTACGCGTGTAGTGCAGAATCTGACAGTTATGAATGCGATTCTTTGGATCCTTTGACGCATCCAACTCCTTAAAAACTCTAGGAAGCATGCGTTCGATAGCAACCCGATGAGCCCAGATGATTTCGCCGTGATTGACACTAATAACTCTCATCTCCGAACATTCTCGGTGCAGAGTGTCAAAATGGCGTCCGCCAATTCGCAAACCGCAGATAGTCGCCATTGACTCTCCGTTTGGTGGAGCGGCGTAAAACCTATCTCGTTTTAGCGAACGAACTTGCTCAGCAAACCTCTCTTCTCTTTCTTCGCGAGACATGGAATCCCAATAACCCCAGTCTCTTTCGCGAAGATTGAAATCTACAAACCAAGCTGCATCTGGCAATCCCAAGTGATAGGCTGTTTCACCAGCTCGGTTGTAATCAGAAACGTAGTATCGATCAAAATTTCCACCGATATTGGCTCTGATCCACTCCCCAGCTATTTTTGCCTGCTCTATACCTTTGTCGGTCAAACGCCAAGTCGAATTGTGACGATCTGTAAATTTCGGCGTGTAGTCACTGTGATCGCCCTTTTTTGAACGACCAGTAGCGGCGTTACCTTCGCTTTCTCCGTGCCTGACTAAAACCAGATCGATAGGCATAGTCATGCCTAAACACTCCTTTCCTGAGCGTGAACTACCTATATGTATTTAGTTGTAAAGGATCTGCTTCCTTTGCCAAACCACTCAAAAAACCTCTGAGTAGCTTAAGAAAGGGGTGGTGGAGTGAATAAATCCAAACCACCACCTTTTTGTCAGTAAACTGTTTCCTGACTTGCGGTTCTGGTGTAACCAAAAACCCGCTTGTATCTTGCGATATCTTTCGGGTCCCCAGTTGCCTTGGCCAGGTTGTCACTCAGCTTGACTGTGTGAACACCGTTGGCTGATATTGCTTTGACAACATGTGAGATGGGGTCAAGACCTAGATCGTTGGTCAAGTTTGTACCCCAACCATGAACGATATTGATCCGATCGGCAAAACGATTGGTCAGACCAATCATCAAATCGACATCAAGACCGTCACTGGGAAGAAGCAATTTGGTCTTCGGGTCAATCCCAAAGATTTGGTAGAAAGCAATTTCTCTCTCACCAAATTCATAAGGATTTCCTGAATCCTGCCGCATCCCCCGCCAATTACACGCTTGTTCCCGCGTAAAATCTTCAAAGAAGAAATCACTACCGAAGGTGTCGGTGAGAGCAACGGCAAGCCTTTCACCGTAGAGACTCCACCAATCCTCCAGCATTTGCTTGTGCGAAGCTCTCAACATTTCATCGTCGTCACCGGCAAGAGCGCCATAAACCATGTCGTCTTCGTGTGCACACGTTCCAAATGGGTCCAAATGCAATGTTCTAGCTAAATGGACATTCGAAGTACCGAGCAGTTGCGTTGGCACTTCATTTGCTAAATCTTCGGTGACATTCCTCTGCCACTCTCGACAAGCACGCCGCCTAGTACCAAACTCAGTGAACCTAACTCTTGGGTTGGCCTTAAGCTTGGCCTTCTTAACCCCAAGTCGTCTCATACCTTCCGGATAGAGATCCTGTATAGTTTTGCCTTCCCGAGCCAAGAGATTTCGGTAGTAAAGCTCATTGACAATACTGAGGATAATTGTTTCCCAGAAAATTGCTTCTGACCATTTTCCTTCAGTCTCGATTGCGAATTGTCCATCGACAACTCGAAGAGAAATTTCCGGCAGTCGAACTTCCCTGAAGAAGTCGAGAAAGTCTTCATCGAAAAGACCTTCCAAGCTCCGCAGGTAATCAATTTCCGCTTCAGTGAAACGTAGAGTTCGTGTGTGCTCGAGTTGTTCACACAACTCTTCAACTGGAACAAAGTCAGCCACACGAATTCCTGTCGTTCGGTTTTTGTAACCGTAACCGACTACTACAGACCGCCGATACACCCAAGCAAACTGAGCCATGGTGATTTTGTAGAAGTCGATGTCAAGGAGAGATCGAATGATCGGTTCGTCCTTTGTTTTACTCAAACGTGCACCTTTCCTTTCAAGACTTGTTGTCACAGGTCACTCCCTTCTTATTTCCAATGTAGGCATGTTGACAGTTAAACTGAGCGTTGAGAACTTTCTCCCGAAAGTTTTCGCTTAAAGCGAACCCGAGTGTGACAGTTTCAGTAGCGCAGGAAATTAAAGCCCGCGTTGCCTTTGGAACCAAAATTCCATCGGCAAGCAGTCGCACTGGTCGTCGCTTGACGTTTAGTGCCTCAATTTCAACAACCGAATCCTCCGATAGGAGTAAACTACGCCATTCGCTAAAGATTGCCGGACAGATTCCTGTCACTATCAGCAATTTGCTATCAAGTGGGATGATTTTACCCCCAGCCGAAGCGTTGTAGGCAGTTGACCCAGCTGGAGCGGCAACAATAATACCATCGGACATCATCGGGTCGGAACGAACGACGCCGTCGATCATAACCCGAAAGTTTGCAGTTGGTATACGTGTTCGCTCGAAGTAAAAATCCTGAAAGGCAAGGACATCACGACCAAAGCTTCCCTTACTGTCGGAAACTCTGGCTTGAAGCATTCGCCCTTGGATATACTGCACTTCACCTTCCAAAACTTCCCGCAGTACAGCTTCGACAGAACTATTGAGACGAAAGCCAACGTGACCAAAATTGAACCCGAAAAACGGAATTCCAAATTGGTAGTGGCGACGAATCGAATCGTTTAGTGCGCCATCCCCACCTAAGACAAACACCTCGTCTGCCTTGGAGGCCGGAACAAAGCTACACTCCTGCCTAAGCAAAGCCACAAACGGTTCTGCTTTCGACCCGATATAAGGATCAACATCCAGGTGAATTTTCTTCACTACTCTCCTCCATAGCCGTAAAGCTTGTTTTGTTTGATGTACTGCGCCACTTCATGAGTGACCAAATTCTCGAATCCGAGACCTTGTCGAACAAGTTCCCGGACTTGTGAACTATCAATTCCTCTTTGCGCTACATCCAGAACTTCAAACTGTTCCGGCAAGCTTAAGAAACGAGGGTCTTGGTAACCAGGACGGGGCAGAATGCAAAATCGCTTTCGCATTAAATCTGCTCCGCGATCCCAAGTTTCCAGATCACATTTACCACCAAGTTTCTCTAGAGGTACAACAGAATCTGCTCCTGTAAACCAAATAATTTGGTCTTCAGGAAAAAGTCTTTCGAACTCCTCAATAACCTCAATCGTAGGAGTGTTGCTGTGGTAAACATCAGTAAAACGAATTCGAAAATCAGGTTTACCAAGATACCACCCAACTGGAAAGGTTAACAATGTCATGATGACACGGTCATCTGGACTAACTTGATAGGCTTTGTCAGCTCGATCCCCACTTGGAATCCAAACCACTTGGTCAAAAGATCCACTTTTTAGCAAACCTTCAATCAGCGTTCGGTGCCCCAGATGAGGAGGGTTAGCGGCACTTCCACCGATAGCAATGCGACGCATCTTCTCTCCTTTTTCTATATTTTTAAATGTGCGCTTACCTCAACAAGAGTTAAGATAAAAGAACTTTAACCAAATCTTTGGTTAAACTTCTTTAAAGTTTTAGGGGAAGTAAAAATTCTTCCCCTAATAGCTACAGTTCCCAAAACTCTCGGTTATCAAACTTATCGTGTTCCTTTTGCGTCCTCTTCAGCAAAAGCCACATACCCAGAGCAAAAGTCTTGAGATCGTCATAAATAATTCGATCTAACTGCCCAACAAACTCTGAAGTGGTTTCTGTTTGCTCGTTCTCACCTTCGGCACCAAAGGAACCATGAACATAGTCGAGAGATACCTCGACATATGCCAGAAAGATTCGTTCCGTGAGAATTCCTGGTGAAGCCGCCAAGGGCTTACCGCCATTAAGAATTTTCACTTGATCTGGAGTAATCTCAATCCCAGCTTCTTCTCTGAGCTCGTTGACTACCAGTTGTTCTACACCCACTTTGTAGTCAAAACGACCGGCAACAACTTCAGTGATTTCTCCTTCCGGATTTTCATCTGAAACCATTGGCCAGCGGCATTGTCTTACAAAGATAGAAGTCCCAGACTGGCGGTTAAAAACAATCACCGCAACTGAATCGGTTGTTCGAACTCTTTCGTGGCCATTATCAGAATTTTTTTCTACCTTGTAAAACCCGTCGTAAACCGTTTTAACTTGATCGCTCACTGAAAACTCCTCCATTCTTTGTCTTAACTTCTGTTAAGAAAACTTCAACCAACAAAGTGGTTAAAAATTTCTTAGTAGAAATTTAGGGGAAGGAAATGTAATAAATTACAAATCCTTCCCCAATCTTTTCTCTTCCTTTATGTCACTTATCTAGGCAACAAGCTGTTGCGCGATTCCCGGCCAGCTAGACATCGGGTCAGTCGACTTGACGACATTCATGCCAGCGTTGCGGAATTCGTCGACAGCTGCGTTTGCTTCGTCGGTGTAGTCCACGACTCCGGGAACAACGACCGCCGAAGTGCAGTCCTCAAGCAAGTAAACCTTCTTGGCGATCTTTGGATCCTGGTTAAGGATTTCTGTCAGGAAATCCTTAATCGACCAAGCAAGGCAGTGACTTTTCGCCTGACCGGCAATGATCACCATATCGCTTTCGGTTAGCTGCTTGATCAGGTCAGTGTTCTTCTCCGTATTGGGAATCGGAGTCCCATCGTGAAAAGTCTTAACCTCGGCACCGAATATCGAATAGTTCTCCGCGTAGGGATTCGTTCCCTTTGTTCGCGGAATGTTGGCCGCCCCACGAGCGAACCCATGGAACAACCGCGCTTGATCGATAACTCCCGCAAGACGGTGACCAGACGAACCCAAAATTCCATGATACGGCCACAGGGTCTGCTGGTAACGCCCAAGCCTGGTAAGCTCGCGGCAGTAGTGAGCGTTTTGCTTAACCAACCATTCGTAAGGAACACTCAAAATGTTGGCAAACGCTGGGCTGGGCAAAATCGCACCAGTAAGAACAGCTTCTTCTGTGACGTTCGTCAGCGGTTCCGGATGACTTCCGTCCGGCAGGACATGGGCAATTGTGAAGAAGTTCTGGTAGGCATTGTGGGTATCCAGTGTAAGGATAATTTCCCACAAAAGATGCATGTTCCGGTAGATGAACTGGGCAAAACGGTCCTGGTCATCCATCGCCCCTGTTCCAGACCTACCCCCAACAAACAGCGAGCCGTAAGGCGGAGGAAAGCTGAAACAATCCTGATCATCGATTCCCAGAACAACAATTTTCTTTTGTCCTGGAGCGCCGATTTTCTTGATCCCGTTCTGCTTTGCCCAAGCAAGCGCCTGAGTTTGCAGAGATTGCATGTCAGTGACAGCAAAGTGCGGATCCTTGGCATCTTCCTGTCGGTAAATGGACGGTAGGGGTAGGCTTGTTCTTGGCATGTTTTTCCTCTCCTTCTTACTTTGTGAACGATCTTATCCAACTACGATCTATAGGCGTCCTATAGTATCATAGTTTAGGTTGGAAGTCAACCTAAGGACTGGCAAATCCCCCGAGGGTAGCCGGACCAGTATTGCTCTGGCTGATAAAACTCGATGACATCTGAGAAACAGTCTGGAAAGCTCGGCGAAGTTCCCTCTGTGAATTACCCGGGGTTAGAATCTTCCCCTCTGGAATTCCCATTTCCTGAAAGACTCTGACGAAGTCAGTGCTACCATCGTCAATCCCCATCCCGCAAACGAGGTGGTTTTCGAAACGAAGCATATCTTCCACGATTCTCCGGACATCAGAAGCGTTGAGCGGACGAGGTTGAGTGTCACCACCGTCGGTGACAATCAGACTGATTGTTCTGACAGCGATACCATTGTCCTCGAACTCTTGAGCTTTGGCCAAAACTGTCCCCAAGAACAAAACGCTGTGGTTGTAAAGCGGAGTTCCCCCACCTGGTCGAAAATTGTACCGATCCATCCTTGTTGCCTGCGCGAGCTGGCAGTAAGGAAACAAGATTTGACCGTTGAGATAGCGAGTGTGGGCAAGAATATTGTCCCGCACTTGCGCTTCCATTTGAGCGTCAAGGACCATATTGTGTCCGTCGCAAATATTGTCTGTGTTCCCGGCACTTTCGATCGATCCTGAATCGTCGATCAAAAGACTAAGCAGAACAACTTCGCTGGCTGGAACGTTGATGGCCGGAATTCCCATGGCGGCTTGGATTTTTGCGCCGATATCAAGCACAGTGAGTGCTTTCAAAGCTTCGTTCGAAAGTGATCCAGAATCGTGAGCACTTTGAAAAAGTCCGCTTACCGATGGTGTACTAGTCATTTTTCCTCCTGCGACTACGTCAACTTCAAATGCCAGATTTCTTTGGCTTCAACGATATAGAGACCTCCTTCGCCAACCAAAAGTTGGCTGCTAGCAATAACAAACGGTTCTGTATCGGGAAACTCGGCCGTCTTTTGCAGTTGGTTACCGATTGCTTCGACTCGGACAACCCCATCATCAGTCGCTACCATCAGCGATCCACGGAAAGCAGCTTTACCAAAAATTTCCGAAAGCCAACTGCCATCACCTTTTTCAGCTTGGGCTTGGGCGATCACTTGACCCTTATCGTCCAGTTGATAGCAATAGTTGATGGTTTTGTTTCTTTCCTGAATCGTCAGCATGAACCAACAATTTGTTTCCGAGAAGACAACTTCAGAATCGAGTATTTGACCACTGATTCTTGGAAGCTTAATGTCATCTCTAATTCCCGCCTGTTTGGTCCCGAAAACAAAGTAAACGGACAAATCTCCGGCCCGGTAGTAACCGAAACCGAAATTCGGACCAACCCAGATCTGAGTCTGGTTATCAAGTATATTGCCCCAGTGTTCTGGACCGTAGGTACTTTTCTTGAACAACTGACTTGATCCAATCCAAAAAAGGTCGGTCCCGTTGCTGACAATCTGTGGTGAATTACCAAAGCTTTCGACTGAAAGTCGTTCGATTCCGCCAGCCTGGTCCAGGACCACAGCTTGGTTACCTTGACTCAAAACTGTCCGGGAACCAACAATCTGAAACTTCAAGTTAGGACTAACTCGTCCACTTGAGACCAAATTCGCACCCTCACGGAAAAACTGGTCGCTCTCATTGTAGAGATACTCAAGTTTTCCGTTAGTCACTGAGGCTAAAAGAATAACCCCAGCTGTTTGAAAAACACTATTCGCAACAACCTGACCACGAACTTTTGTCAGTTGTTTCTTTACGATCGGGAAAACTGTGCTCTTGCAGTTCGAACAAACATTTCTCATGTGTTCCACTCCGCATTGCAGACATTTCACCCAATGTAAAGATGCGACCAGGTTTTCCGGGAATTCCGCTCTGTGGTCTTTTCCGAAAACCTTTTCGAAATACGAAAGTAGATCATCGGACAGAAATTTGAGCGGTATCGCTGGCTTTGGATAGATCACGTCAGGATGAAAAATTGTGATTCTCTTAACTGGTCGCTTGTCGAGTGGGATTTGCTGCCCATTCTTTGGGCGGTAAACTCCACCGTAAGGACCGACGAAAAGTAGCGACTGCATCAACATTACGCTGTAGGCGTACCAATCTGAATCAGTCGTATATGGTCTTTCTAAGGTTAACTCTGTTGCTAGCGGATTCGAAAGTGTCGGATCCAAAAAGCGATGAGTAAACATGCTACAGAGATATGGTCCAAACTGATAGCTGTCACTATCAATAAAGTAGGCTTCACTCCCAACGGCCAAAACATTCAGATCATTGAAATCACCAATGACCACACCGGCTCGGTGTAACCCTTTAACCGAAGCATGGATTTGTTGAAAAATCCCGACGACCTGATTTGCGTCGATTCCCTGACTGCGAAAATTGCGATCAGAGTATTTGACTAAAGGTTCGCCTCCGATTACTCGGCGCATCGAATAGCCGATGATTCGTCGACCAAGCTGATCAGTAACCAACTTATCCGGTACAACGATATTCTTCGGCAAATTTCGCGGAAAGGCGGTTAGCTTCCTTTGCTGTTCGGCTAACCTTCGTCTAGCTGCCTCTTGCTCCAAAGTATTTCCCTGCAAATCAGGGTGGTTAGGATCTTTGAAGATTTTGACAGCTAAATTACCCCGAATTCCGTAGACATCGGCTTCTCCACCCTTACCAATCGCTTGATTAGCAGTGAGTCGGAGAGGTTGTCCATCAAGTAATACTTCCACTTGTATCCTCCATCTTCCGACGTACCACAATCAAAGTCGTGTCATCGTGCAAAAGCCCTGGTTCCTTCAACAATCGTTGGTTTTCCCAATCACCCTTGACAAACTCACGATTGATCAGGGCAAGCCGGCGCCGAACTTGGTCTGGATTGACGAAGTATTGGCTTTCTTCCCAAAACTGGGAAAGTGGGCCAACAAATTCTTGCTTCCCGGGCAAGGTTTTTTCTTCTGCAGCAATTAGGTCATTAAGACCATCGGTTCCGATCAAAATTGAAGAAACTTGATCTGTCGCCAGAATTGTCCTTATCTTGAAAGGATAGCGCGACGGCCGAACTACAGGTGGGGAAAACAGAGCGTAAGCTGGATAGTCAGGCTGATTGTTTGGACCTGAATCCAAAACAGTTACCTCACCGTTAACAGCATAAACTCCATCTCCGGCTGAAAAAACCGCTGTCCAAGTTGGTGTAATCACCAATCCCATAACAGTAAAAAGAAACTCTTCTCTGATTGTTTCAGCAAAGTTTGGCCCCTCTGAAAAAAGTCTGAGTTTATCCAGAAAAATCCGAGCAACCCCTGAAAGTAAGTAGTTTATTCCGAGAAAATTCTCCAAAGTTACTGACTTACCATCTTGAGTAAATGATGCCCAAACTTGTCCTAGCAATTCAACCATTACACGTGCGCCAATTTTTGCGCCAACCTCACTGTTTTTTTCACTACCGCAACCATCAGTAACAACTGCAAAAAGCAAGTCGTTGCACACATAAGCAAAAGAATCCTGATTGTTCTTTTCGCCCAATACTCTCAAATGGTCACGGCCAATGACTGATCCGGCTCCGATCTCGAACATTTCTCTCATTTCAACTCCTTTTTAGTTGTAAAAGTGCCTTAATTAATTTACATTTATTCAATACTTTATAAGTGTCAAATAAACACTAACTAATTGGTAAAAATTTTTGGCTCTTTCTAAAGTACTTCGACCTCTTCTAGTTTTCTGTTTGTAAAGTGATAGAGTTGTGCTGGTCGATTGGCTTCTCCCACCCTTTTTTTCTCGGACTCGGATATTAAATTTAAAGATAAAATCTTGCGTTTAAAATTGCGCTTATCCATTTTTTTGTCCAAAATTATTTCGTAAACTTTTTGCAAATCACTAAAGGCAAAATCTTCATTCAAGAGAGAGTAAACAATATTGGTATTTTCCAGCTTGTGTTTGAGTGTTTCCAAGGCGACTTTGACAATCTCCTTGTGGTCATAGGCTAAATCTGGTAGGTCTTTAACCTCAAACCATTTAACGTCTTCATAATCAGAACTCGTTTTCAAACTTAAATTGTCACTGGGAATTAAGGCTAAGTAAGCCACACTCACTACTCTACCAAACGGGTCGCGGCCAACTTTTCCAAAAGTATAGAACTGATCCAAGTAAACATTTTTAAGGCCAGTTTTTTCTGTCAAAATTCTCTCAGCTCCCTTTTCAATATCTTCTTCTGCTTTAACCAAACCACCAGGACATGCCCAAAAACTCTTGTACGGATCTTTCTTCATTTTGATTAACAAAACCTTCAACCTACCTGCCTGGAGAGTAAAAATAGCTATGTCGCTAGCGATCACTGCATATTTGTATTTTTTTATAATTTCTGTATTGTCCATAATAGTTAGTGTACTTTTCACACATACTACTGTTGTTTTAAATGTTTGTCAATACCCCGATTTTTGGGCAAAAAGAAACCGCTCCGTGAGTTAAAATAAACTCTCGGAGCGGCAAAATACTAATTTTACTTTCTTCTCTTATTTCTTCAGAGCAGACTCGTCGTTCGAGCTAGTGCCTACTCTACCTCGGTGTTGCAATGGGAACTGATACCGGCAGGCTGTTTGCACCAAAGTTAAAGACGCAGGTTGAGCCGGCGTCCTTGCACTTTTCGACGAGATCCTGATAGGCGAGATAAATTCCCGCTTCAGAGCCATAGACCGCTTGTGCGTTCTTAAGCCGCTGAGCATTCATGGCTTCCGCTCCTGCTGTGTTTTGCTCTGCTTTCGTCTCGTCAACTTGTACGTCATCGATGACGATACGGACAGGGGAACAGGTGAACTCTCCATCGCCAGGATTGTCCGGGTTCTTCCAGGCAGAGTTGCCAGAACCACAGAACAAGTCTTCCTGGTAGCCGAATCTTGCGCGAATTGCGTCGGCGAAGCCGGCGGACATTTCGTCACCGAGCATCTTATACTGGGTAGGATCTTGTAATTCCCAGATGGAGTTATCCACTTTGAAGGCAGCTGCCTTGCCGACCGTTTCGAGGGCAGGTCCAAAGTTCTCACCGAGCATACCGTTCCACCCAGGGGTGGAGAAGTTGGCCTCGCCACCTGTGTCCTTTCCAGAACATTTATACTTGAAACAGACCGTGTAGAAGTCCCGCATGGCCTTGTCGGATTGGTTCAGAGTCCAATAGGCCGAAACAGAAATCTTGAGTGGCACCCCGGTATTGGTAGTGGCTTCGATTGGTTGATGGCGATCACCCAACTTTTCGCCATTTGCGTTGTACACCTCTCCGTTGTTAATCAGATAGTTCCGCGGATTGCACGGAACAAAGGAGATATTTTCACTATCTCCCACATTGGTCTTCTCACCAGGGAGGATAACCTCGTGCAGTTTTGCATCGTGGTTGGTTGACCCATCACCGACGACGAAGCCGCAACTGGCCAACGTGGTCGCATTGTTGGTTCCACAAGCGACGAGCAGCGGTACCAGGGCAAGTACAGGCACCACTAAGAAGGCGAACCGTTTCCATGACCTAATCATTGTCTTCCTCCTGACTAGAACATTTGCTTACTTGTTGATCGGTGTTTGAAGTACGCGCTTAACTCTGCGCTGGAACTGACCTAGCGATTTTCAATGGAGCCTTGTGGGCAAGGGCAAGCACATGCTCAACCCGTGCCTGATTAAGCCTCTCATTTGCCTCATCAACAACCGTCTTGCTAGTGACCATCATGTCCTCGAGCTCAGCCCTAGCCTCTTCACCGATCTCAATGGCCTTGATGATTCCATCAAATTGAGCTACCAGAGAATCTGCCATTGCTTTCACAGTAGCCGGGTGGAGAGGAGGCATTGCCGTGGCTTCGGCTATCGCTGGTATGGCCACCCTCGCGGTATTCGCAAACATGACCAGCACATCGTTGTGACCTTCCTCGACAGCCTTATTGAACTCCATAGCCTGTTGGGCTTGAGTCAGGCTGCGCCACATCGAGATAGTGCGCTTCATGGTGGGGATTGTCATGTCTACGGTTTGGTTGATCCGTTCTGACATCCCGAGAACCACTTCTCGCATAGTGCGGATTTGTGGAGCCATAGCCCATGAGACCCAAAGACGACCTTGGAAGGCAACGATCTTGTTCTCCATGAAAGTGACAAGTTCGGTTATCCGAGCTTTGTCTTCGCTGCCGCGGTCGCCACGGTTGGCGTCTCCTACAACAATCTGGTTCGCTTGTTCAGCAGCCATGTCGCGAATGAATTCCATGACAGCGATCTTGTAGGTCAACCTGGCTATCTCTTCTTCGTTGAGTTCGTAGGAAACGTCGTAGTAAGCAACGTTCTTGAGCAGTCCCTCTTGCTTGTCCCCCAGGTTTTCAACGATCTGATCGAACCTACCATCGAGAGATCGGGTATCATCCATGAACTCTTCGAAGAAGGTCTTAACGAAACCAAGTCTGGCGAGAATCCCATCCCTGACCGCCTGGTACCTTTCAAGTACCTTTGGGTCGTTCGGGTTGTATTTCTCACCGACTCGCCGCATTGAGCGGTTGAGTCCTTTCATGACCTGTTCCAACTCTGGAATGTCCACTGGGGGCTGTTCCTTCAGCATTTTGTCACTGAAGTCATTGACAGCTTGGAGTGCATCCTTTCCGAAGAGCGAACGCACAGCTGTATTTGCCAACATCTTTGGCAAGATTTCAGCCGCGTCCTTTTCTGCACTGACTAGATCTGCATCTAGCAGTAAACTGCGGCAAACAAGACGTTGCCGTGTTTCTGGTGTCGCCGAGAGCACTGTCAGCTCGGTTACTTGTTGAGATGGTTGTGGTTCAGGGGGAACCTGGTCTTTGAACCTATCGGATACAGTGATTGCAGTTGTCTCGTTTGGATCCGTTGTCATGTGTTGTTACTCCTTTTTGTGCTAGCGAGAGCTTTGTGCCTGAAGGATATTGGTGTTGACCTTGTAGTCGAGCAAATCAACGGCATGGCCGCGCCTGATCGAATCAAGGACGTATCGGGCGAAGTCGGTAATTGAAGACTTACCCCTAATTAATTCTGCCTCAGGATTTTCGTAGTAGCGTGGGGCTTGCTGTATCTCAATGTACTTGGTGAGGACCTCACTAACTTCAGTCAACCGTTGTTTAAAGAAGACAGAGTCTCGCTTCTTGTCCTTACTACTTGCTCCAAAGTACCTCTCGATATCCAGGCACATTTGTAACAGCGTTTTGTTAAGCTCCACGTCCCTGATCTGTTCGCGTTTTCTTGCGATTGTTGCCAACAGATCTTTGACTTGGTCTGGCGCTTTAAAGTGCGTCCGATTTTCGTTTGTTTCTGTGACCGAGCTTTTGACCACACCAATTACGGCACCGATGACAAGAAGACTCACTGGAATAACAATAACCAACCACCAGAACCAGGACAAACCTCCATTCTTAACTGACTCAAGTGGCGAGGGTTGTGGTGTTGGGTTTTCTGCCTGCCAGGTGTGCATGTTCTGTGCGAACGTGCCGAGCGCTGTGATTGGATCGTTAGAGACGCTTCTTGCGCGTCTCATCTTGTCAGCAGCGACACCCGCAGGTAAAGTTGGAGCATATCCCACCACATTGTTGCCAACTGCAAGTCCGATAATTCGCTTATTTTCTAGCTCTTCGGACAAGCGAGTTGCAATTGTTTGTGGATCCACTCCGAGTTCTGATTCTGCCGCAGACGGTAGCATGATCAAGACGATGTTGTCGTCATTTTTCAGCCTAGTCTGCAGTCTACCGGCCGTATCTTTGTCGGTCCCTTCTGTGCCCGGGGCCACGTAAACGGATGCATGTTGCAAAGCTGCAGTCGCATCTGAAATGTAGTCTCCGGCAGCGAGTAACTTGTCTGGCGCTAAAAGTGCCAGAAGTACGACTAAAGTAGCCGCTTTAACGAGGTACCTCACATGTTTCCTCCTTTCATCTTTCTTAGCTCCACTTGAGTAGAGCTTATTCACTTGTTAACGTACGTGCTGTGGAATTGACAACTAATCTTTTAGGAGTTCCCACTGAATACCCCTTTTTGACCTAGAGACTTAAACTCCGGGTCACTTTTAGAGTTACACTACTTTATCCTCCTTAGAGAAAACTTGGCTGTTCGGTAAAAGTTCACCGACTCTTTTTCCACCAAGTAATGAACTCCAGTTAAAATTCTTTATAGTTCTAACCGCAGACCACTAAAAAACGGCCTAAGATAAAGTCTACCGTAGGAGTAGAAGTAACTTCAGCCGCCAAAGGCCCCGTTTTAAACCGGGCTATCGCTGAGTGCAAGGAGATTAGCTACCTTGCGCTATTCAAGTAAACAAGTTTCAAAGTACGATTTTTTTATAACACAAATAGTGGTATTTGTCAAGACTATAGGGCCCTGATCGGGCCCTGCGCTTGAACTAGCTCAATCTTGGGTTTCTGCTTTAGTCTTCAATAAAAAACGTAATTCCGCCCCACCAGACCTTTAGGGCTTCCAGCGGGGTGACGATTGAGGAGATATACCCCAGAGCAACAAAGCGCTTCAGCCACCAAGCAAATAATCCCTTTACCTTAAAACCAAACACCTTCGCCAAGGCAAAGCCTTTGCCCATCGGAATAACAAAATTTGGCATCTGTGGTTCATAAACTTCCATTTCTTCTTTTTTGATTAAATGGGCAATATTGACAGCGACTGATCTTCCCTGCGAAATTGCCAATTGCGCTGTCGGCGGTACGGGATGATTATGCTCAGTATCGAAGCAAAAACAGTTGTCCCCAATCGCAAATACATTTTCATAACCGATCGTCCTTGAATATCTATCAATTGCCAAACAAACATTTTTTTCTAGTTTTACATTACTAATTTTTTCCGTCAGTGAGTTGGCTTTGATTCCCGCGGTCCAAACTAAAATATCAAAATTTACTTTCTCTCCTGTCTCAAAAATAATCCTGTGATCTTCAACATCAACAATTTTACTATTTAAGTGAGTTTTAACCCCGAGTTTTGTCAGTCGTTTTAGAGCCTCACTTTGAAACCATTGATCAGCACCATTGATCAAATTTGGGGAGGCTTCAACAATCGAGATTTCAAGTTTATCCAAAGGGTGATTGTGAAGTTTTGCTAAAGATTTTAAATAATTAACCAGCTCACCAGCCAATTCGCATCCGGTAAAACCGCCACCGCCAACCACAATTCTGATTTCCTGATTACGTTTCTTTTCCAAAAAAAGTTCGTCAATATTGTCACGAATATTGAGTGCGTCCGATACTGTTTTCAGCGGTAAACTAGTTTCTTCTAGTTTTTGGTTACCAAAGAAATTAGTAACACTACCAAGTGCGATAACCAAATAATCAAAATCAAGTTTTTTACCATCCTTTAGACTAACTATTTTTGATTTAAGATCAATTGCAACTACTGACTCGTAAATCAAATCCACATCTTTATTTTGGAAAATTTTGTTCAAAGGAACTGCAACTGTTCCCCGCAAATGTTCGTAACGCAACCTTTTTTGTCGCTTGTCCCCATCCTCAGGTAAAAAAGAGGCGGCAACTTCATACAGATCAGGGTGATACTCATGAAACTGATCACGACTGACCAAAGTTATTTTGGCGTTAGTTAAATTCTTTTTTTCTAGGTCAAGAGCAGCTCGAACACCTCCAAAACCACCGCCTAAAATAAGAATTTGTTTTGTTGTTAAATCCATTTAAAAATGATCGCGAATGTGATTTAAAGTATAGGACATATCAGCATCGGTTTTCTTGTGCGGATTAAAAATATTTTGCGAATCAAAAATATTTTTTATTTTTTTGAAAATCTCGAACATTTTTTCGCCGTACATTTTTTCAAGGAAAGGTCCGCGGATCAAACCATCGTTGTGCTCGGCTGAAATCGAACCTTTAAATTCAACGATCAGGTCATAAACTTCATTGGCACAAGGCTCTATTTTTGCTTTTTCTGAAGGAATTCGAAGATCCATCAACGGAATAATATGAAAATTCCCATCCCCCATATGCCCGGCGATGGTGTAGAGCAACTGGTATTTTTCAAGAATTTTGGTTAGTCTGGGGAAAAACTCAAGTAAATGCTCTGGCCGGATAATAAAATCGTCAATAAACGGTGCAGTATGTTTATCTTTAACATTCTTTCGGAGTAGGTTAAAACTCTCCCGCCGAATAACCCAATAGCGATCGGCTTGAGCTTTTTTCTCGGCTAGATTAATTTTCAGTCCGTAATGGTCAATTTGTTTTTTAAGATTTTCGATTTTTTCGACAACTTCTTCTTGGGTATCTCCTTCAAACTCCACTAACATTGTAAATTTAGGCAAACCTTTAAAGATAAACGTAAACAGTTGCGGTAGGAATTGAAAACCCATACCGATTGTTCCCCAAAGCCCAAGTATCTTGATAAATTGTGGCATAAACTGAATTGCAAGTTTCATTGTATGGTCATCAAAAACTTCAAAACTCTCTGGTTTGGTCACGACAATATCATTTATCAAATGTGGTAATTTCTCCATATCATTTGCTGAAATTGCCAAAAGCCCGGAAAATTTTTCGTAATGAATCAATCTCAACTTTATGTCTGTTGTAATCCCCAATGTTCCTTGGGAACCAACAAATAATTTAGTTAAATCAAAACTTTCCCTGTCCCAAACATCCCAAATATTGTAAGCAGTTGAATTTTTACTAACATTCGGTTTTGCGCTTTTAATTAAATCGTAGTTTTCTTCAGCTAATTTTTGAACTTTTCGATAGATTTCTCCTTCAAAGTCGTCTTGGTCCATTTTTTCCATCAATTGTTCTTTGCTAAGTTTTTTCAAAGTATATTTTTTACCATTACTCAAAATAACCTCAAGCTCTGTCACATAATCAATTGTTTTCCCGTGTGTCAGTGTTTTTTCACCACCGGCATTGTTGTTGATCATTCCCCCAAGAGCGCAAAGCCCCCGGGAAGCTGGATAAGACGGCATCAGCAGGCTCTTTTTCAGGGTTTCCTTTTCAAAATCCCGATAAAAAACCCCCGGCTGAACTTCTGTACCTTCTTTGTTAACTTCTCCCATTCGGTTGAAGTGTTTGGAAAAATCCATAATAATCGAGTCGTTAATTGCACCCCCACCCATATCAGTACCTCCGGAACGGGCGGTCAAAGAAATAGTCGGGTCTTCTTTCTTTTTTTCCGAAACATATTTAATTAACTTTTCGATATCTTCGCTATCTTTAGGGTAAACAACGACTTGGGGTTTTACTTCAAATAAACTGGTATCGTGACTGTAAAGACTAAGTGTTGGGGGATCAGCGAGAACTTCACCTTTGACAACTTCTTTTAGGTCTTCAAATAAACTCATTTATTACTCCTTAATTTTGGAAAAAAATTCATTTCGGACAGGAAATACACAAAAAAATTTGTTGCCTAAATACTATTTTAGGGTTTTTAGATCGACTTCGCAAGGATGCAAATTGGTTACCTGAAAAAAATGTACTATCATAAAAAAAGCACTTTAAACATTGCGCAGCATAAGTTATAGCTTAAAAAGCTAAACCACTAGTCTCCAAAGGTAATTTTGAGTTAGAATATATTTAATGTCTTCCTTTCAGAAAAAAGCTTTCTTTGGTTTTTTGTTATACTTTTTCTTCTTTGTTCTCGTTTCAAAAGCTTCTGCCCATGTTAAATGGTTCGTAGACTCCTCCAGTAACATCATTCCCAGCTACAGTTTGTCTGAACTGCCGGTTCTTTCTCTTTTGACAATTGTCATAGTAATCTTGATAGTTAGCTTTTTTCTCGATCGGATCCTGAAAATCCCAGGAAAATATCGTCTTAATTTGACTAAACTAGAAAATGGCGTTACAACTCTTTTTAGCTTACTAGTTGGTCTGTCGTTAGTACTCTTTTCTATCAATGGCTACCTCTTCGCCCCAAATCTTGAAGCATCAACCAATCTCGATTTAGTGTTGGTCTCAATTCAGACACTTTGCGGAATAGCTCTGTTTCTTGGACTCTTTAATCGGCCGGCCGCAGCAACTCTCCTACTACTCTACTTTGCAGTTGGAACACGTTTTGGTTTTGGCAATATGCTCGATACTTTGGATGTATTTGGTATCGGTTTGTTTCTTCTGATAGCTGGCCGACCGAAATGGAATCTTTTCGATATAAAATCTAAAATTTTGAATAAATTGCAAGCCTACGCTGTACCATTACTTAGAGTATTTACCGGATTGAACTTACTTATTCTGGGGTTCTCAGAAAAAATTCTCGATCCAAATTTAGGACAGACTTTCCTCACTTCCCATCCTTGGAATTTCATGAAAATACTAGGGTTTGATTGGTTCTCAGATCGCACTTTTGTCCTTTTTGCTGGTGGCTTTGAATCTTTATTTGGTTTGCTTCTTATCTTTGGGTTGATAACTAGGTTAACTTCGCTGGCTTTGGCAGGATTTTTTATAACGACTCTAGTTCTCCTCGGTCCGATCGAGCTAGTTGGTCATTTGCCTCACTTCGCTATTGTCTTTGTTCTTCTGGTTTTTGGGAGTGGGGGCAAGCTTAGACTTGGAAACTTATTTGCTAAAAACTAGTAGTACTCCAGTTATTTCCGCTTTCAGGAATTTTCTTAGTATTTTTCACTTAAGAAAGGTCAATTCAGCGGAAATAACTATAATAATTTTATTCCTATTTTAACTTAGCTTTGCATTTGCTCTTTCAGACTCAAAGTAACGAGATGGTGTCTTACTCTTTCTTACTCAGAGCATTTACTACAAACCCAGACCAGATTAATACTAATCCAAAGAGAATAGCTAACCCTGATACCATATACGCCATTATCCCGAAGTTTAGTGCAGTTGTCAGCGTAGTAGCAGTTACCCAAATATTACGCGCTGTATTAGGAACCATCACTGGTTTACCATCATTATCGAGAACTGCACTGCCTGAGGCATCGACTTTAGCAACTTGCTGTGGCATCTCGGCATAAGTCTTGTCCTTAGTTGCCTTCAAGGTATGTTTTCGAATCACATCAGCTTGTGCTTTAAGCGTCAGTGGGTCTCGCACAGCAGCGTTGGGAATAGAAGCATCTTCTGTTGTAACAATTTTCTCCCTAGCTATATTCTGATAGGTAAACACTAATCCCCAAAAACCGGCAACTACAACCACGACTCCTACCAAAACAGCTAATACAGATGAGATCTTTAGTAATCTTTTCATAACAATATTTCACCTCCTTTAAAAAAGTTTTCCTGACTGAGTTAATTTTTTTATTACTGGTATTAAATTTTCAGTTAATTTGGAACTTTGGTTGAAAATGGGGAAAAATCTGGGCAAAATTAAACTTCTTTTGATTTGCGGATCAAGTAGGTTTTGGGCAGTCATATCAATGTCTATTGATATTCTATTCCCTTTTTTTGAACCTTGTCAATTGCAATACTAAGTTTTATTTGGAATTTAATTCGAAGTCACAATCTTTTATCCTCTTTAAGGAGTACACTTTATCTAAATCTAAATAACTTCTTTTTGAAAGTTCGTTTTTATATAATTCATTTAGACTTTCCGGCAAATGGCCGTTATTTATACAATAAATATTTAATGCCGTTGATATAGTTTGTTTGTTTACCATAGCTTCAAATTTAGTTATCCCCAACACATCTCCACTTTTTTTGACAACTGAAAAGCTTTGCGGAAAAGCAAAATACAAAAACGAAATTATGGCTGAGACCAGAAGGGTTAGTCGAAGCATTTTTTGTGATGTTTAAAAGTAGGACAGAAGGTCAATAAACAATAATTCTAATTTTGGTAAAAAACAAGCTACTTTTTTAATTTAATTTCTTCTCCTGGTATACTAGAAACAGATGATTTCATTAATTATTCCAACTTTCAACGAAGCAAAACGCCTACCGACTTCTCTAGAAAAATTAATTGACTTCTTAAAAACGTTCCCTGAAAGTACGGAGGTAATAATTGTGGATGATTGCAGCAGCGATGCCACTTTTGAAATTGCGTCAACTTTCAAAAATAAAATAAAAAATCTAAAAGTTCTTCGTTTGGAAAAAAATCTTGGTAAAGGCTGGGCAGTTAAAAACGGTTTTTTGGCGGCAACTGGAGATATTGTAATCTTTACTGACGCGGATTTTTCGACTCCAATCGAAGAGATCAACAAACTTCTCCAAAAAATTAATGACGGTTTCGACATCGCAATTGGATCAAGAGCATTAAATCGAGGTTTGGTTAAAAAGCACCAAAACCCTTTGCGTGAATTTATGGGTCGGATTTTTAATCTTTTGGTTCAGTTGATTGCAATTAAAGGTATTTCTGATACACAGTGTGGCTTTAAGGCTTTTAAAAGAAGCACTACAGCTGATATTTTCGAAAAACAAGTAATCTTTGATTTTGGTTTCGATGTGGAACTACTTTTCCTGGCCAGGAAAAAAGGTTTGAAGATTGCCGAAGTAGCAACACTCTGGTACAACGACCCATCGAGTCGCGTCAATCCGATCAAAGATTCCTTCCTAACTCTTTATGATTTATTCAAAATCCGCCTTTTTCACTCTGCTGGAAAACAAAGCTGGCTGGATCAAATTCTCTTTCCGATTTACAAAAAACGCACCTTTGTTAAGTTTGCATTAGTTGGGCTCTCGGGGACAGCTGTTGATTATTTAAGCTATCTCTTTTTAACTAGAGTGTTTCATTTAACTCCACTTCAGGCAAACCCCATTGGGGTGGAATTGGCCATACTTTGGAACTTCACGCTAAATAATCTCTGGACATTTTCCTCACGTGCCAATCAAAAAGGTTTGGCTAATAAGTTTTTAACGTTTCAACTTGTCTCTATTGGAGGATTGATGCTTTCCCAAATTCAAATTTTACTCTATACCCATTACCTTACGATTTATGACTTACTCGCTAAAGCGTTAACCATCCCAATTGTGGCTAGCTTTAACTATTTTTTTAATAATCGTTGGACTTTCAAAGAAAAGGGTGAGAAAAATTCCTTTACTTATCTTTACATATTTTTAATTTTCGTACTTTTTGGTTTATACTTATTATTAGTCCAAAAGTTAACAGGTAAATTTCAGCTTTTTATTAAATAAATGAACTTTCTTAGAAATATTTTCTCAAGTTTAATAAGTTTCTTCCTAGTTCCCTTGTGTATTATTTTTATAATTGCAAATAGTTTTTTTGGGGTTTTTCTAAATGCTGAAAATTTTAAAAGTGTCCTCAAAAAGAATGACACTTACAACCGACTCGCCCAGGATGTCATTCCGACTCTTTTGGTAAATATTGCGACAAATGTAGATTCGGAAGCTGCCATTCCCCCAAAAGCACTTGGAGATATCATCGCAAAGGTTGATAAAAAGGCTTTAGCAACTGACCTAGAAAAGGTCTTGACTTCAACCTATGATTTTGTCACATCCGATACAAAACATTTCGAAACAAGAATCAATCTGACCCAATATACAACCCCGATAGCTACAAATCTAAAACAATCCCTCACAGATTACTACAATAGTTTACCAACTTGCACACCAGTCGAAGAAGCAGAAATTACCCAAAATTTTTCCAATAACCTCAAGTGTAGACTTAACGGTTTGGATGTAACTAAATATCTTGAAACTTTAAAAATCGATGATTTGGTTGCGGAGATGAAAACTGGTTTTCCAACAGAGTTGGTCATCAATGAAAAAAAGGTTTCAACTTATCCCGAAACTGCCCTTTTTGAAGACAAAACTGTAAATAAAGATCAAGAAAATTTCAAAGGTTCAGTTTTATTGAACTTACAAAAAACAATCCAATCTTACCGAATTGGAACCTCGCTTTTGGTAATTACAATCTTGGTTTTGTTTATTCTTTTAGCCTTGACCCGTATACCAAATCTAGGTTCAATTTGTAAGTGGCTTTCGTCTGCACTTTTTTCGGCAAGTATTTTGCCGTTCGGTGGGTCAACACTTTTGCTTTACTTTCTGAAACCTGATTTTTTTAAAAGTGCCTTAAACAGCTTAATTGGAAAAGACTTTGGGTCTGACTTTCAAACTGCTCTAGTAGCGCTTCTATCAGACAATCTTTCGGCTTTCTCAAACAAGGTCTTTCAGCAAATGCAGCTACTATCCTTAATTTCAATAGTTATTGCTATAGTACTCTACGCTCTTTACTTTTTTTTAGAAAGAAGATCAAATCAAAAAGCTAAAAAAACTCTTGACGAAGTATTACGGACAACCCATAATATTGGTAATTGATCTAAATGGATACAAAAATTACACGTTCTGGTATTTTCGCAGCCGTTATTCTCCTTCTTGTTGGGTTAGCTTTCAACACTTATGGCGGCTGGGGGCCAATTTTTAAACTACCCGATAACACTGCTGGGGCGGTATTACTAGCACTCACATTTAGTACATTACTTTCTTACATTTACTTTTATTGGTTTAATAATTTTCTACCGGGAACAGCTGTGATTCGTGGAGCTCTTTTTGGTTGTTTGGTCTGGACTTTTTTTCTTGTACTCGGTGGTTTGAGTAGTTTTTTCAAAGACGCTGTTTACCCTCAAACCAATACTTCAGTAATTTTTTTGAGTCTTGTGCTCGATGTGATCTGGGGATCGTCTTTAGCAACTTTTCTTGAGAGTAAATCCTAAGGCAGTGCCCCAAGCGGATTGACTGTTTTTCCAAATAAAGTTAATTGAAAATGTAAATGCGGACCAGTAGATCGACCGGTGCTCCCAACTAAACCAACTTCACTTGCTGTGTCGACTTGCTGACCAACGGACGTAGAAATTTTTGACATATGGGCGTAGGTTGAAGCATAACCGTTGTTGTGAACTACAGTTACGCAGTTACCAAAACTCCCCTGCCAACTAGCTGAAACTACGACACCGCTAGCAAACGGGCGGATCGGGGTTCCAAGTTTATTAGCGATATCAATACCGGTGTGAGAACGGCCGTAATATGTCGTGATCCGACCTCGGAGTGGCCAGTTTCTCTCAAGTGGAAGGTTTTGAAGTATTACCGGAACTGAAAGCAGTTTTGCTTGTTCCATTTCTTTTTTGCTAGCTTTTTTTCCAATTACATTACCTGTGGTTAACAAGTCATCTTGGTTGGAATTTTCCTGCAAGACCGTGCTCGCTTTGGTTGCAGCTGTTTTGTTAAAACTCATCTGAACTGCGGATATCAAACTCACTAACGAAAACATCAAAACAATACTTAAGACTAAACCCTTGATGGAAATGTTTTTTCCAAAGTGAAAGTGCCTCCTTTCCTTTGGTGGAATATATCGATACATAATTTTTTCGGGCTGGAAGTTTACTAAAAGGGAAAACCAGTCTATCACAAAGCTCTCTCTCAAGTCAAAAATAACTTGTGTTAAGATAAGAGTTCATGAAAGAACTGGAAGAAAAATTAGAAAAATTAAAACTTCGATTTGAGGCAATTGCAAAGAAACTTGATCAAGAAAGCTTATCAAAAGAACTTCTACTGCGCGAAGCTGAAACTTTGAAAAGTGATTTTTGGGGCGATGTTAATAAAGCCCAAAGTACAATGCAAAAAATTGCCGATATCAGAACTGAGCTAGACAACATCCACGCAATTGAAGAATCACTTCAAACATTTAAAGAACTTTTGTCGCTGGAAGCAAAAAGCGTCGAAAATCTTGATTTAAATAGTGAAATTGTTTCGATTGAAGAAAAAATCGGACTTTTTGAAAAACAAATGTTTCTTTCCGGAAAATTTGACCAAGGTAATTGTTTTTTAAGTATTCATGCTGGTCAAGGAGGCGTTGAAGCGATGGACTGGGCAGCAATGCTATCGAGAATGTACACAAGATACTCTGAAAAAAGAAAATGGGCCGCAACCCTGATTGATGAAACCAAAGGTGAAGAAGCCGGAATAAAAACAGCAATTTTAGAAATTAAAGGCCGGTTTGCCTACGGTCTTTTGAAAAAAGAATCCGGTACTCATCGCCTGGTTCGTCTTTCCCCCTTTAATGCTGACAATTTGCGCCAAACTTCTTTTGCCTTGGTTGAAGTATTACCTGTAATCGAGGATAAAAAAGAGCTGCAAATTAATGACTCTGATTTAGAATTTGATACTTTCCGATCTTCCGGTCCAGGTGGGCAAAATGTCCAGAAAGTTTCAACCGCCGTTCGGGTAAAACATATTCCGACGGGAATAGTTGTCACCTGTCAATCCGAGCGTTCGCAATACCAAAATAAGGAAAACGCCCTGAAAATCTTAACTGCCAAATTGTTTCAACTACAAGAAGTGGAACGTAAAAAAAGCGAGCAAAATCTCAAAGGCTGGGACAAGACCGCTAGTTGGGGAACTCAGATTCGCTCTTATGTTCTCCATCCCTACAAACTTGTTAAAGATTTGCGCACAAATTATGAAACAAACGCTGCTGAAAGCGTTTTGGATGGGGAACTGGATAACTTTATTGACGCTGAAATCAGGCTCTAACTCGTCACGCCCAATTAGCTTCCAAGGTTGCTTTTTAGCTTCGTTTCTGCTAACATTTTAGCTTCCAGAGGTTAACACTCCTTAATTATGATTCAATTTCACGCTGTTTCCAAAAAATATGGCTCTCACGCAGCACTTGATAATCTGGATATTGAAATTCCTGATAGTGAGTTTGTTTTTTTGATCGGTCATTCTGGCGCCGGTAAATCCACTCTTCTAAAATTGATCATTCGCGAAGAACTCCCAAGTAGTGGCCGAGTAGTAGTTGATGACTGGGAAGTTTCGACCTTACCTGAAAAAAATATTCCGATTTTAAGACGAAAGGTGGGAACTATTTTCCAGGATTTCAAACTCTTGCCGCAAAGAACGGTTTTTGAAAATGTCGCCTTTCCGCTTGAAGTAATCGGTTTGCCAGACGAAGAAATCCACGAATCGGCGATGGACGCTTTAAAGCTTGTCAATCTTACCGACAAAGCAGCTAGTTTCCCGGGGGAGCTTTCCGGCGGCGAGTCTCAGCGAACGGCTATCGCCAGAGCGATGGTCATGAGACCAGAGATTATATTGGCCGATGAACCAACTGGAAACCTCGATCCGCAAAGTGCCTGGGAGGTTATGCAGATTTTGACAAAGCTCAATAGTTTAGGTTCGACAATTCTGATGGCAACTCACAACTTAGACATAACTTCTTCACTACCACATCGACGAATTGAGATCCAAAAAGGTAAAATAGTAAAAGATACGAAACAAAAAGGAGAAAAAGTTGAATCTCCTGAGGAACCTGAAAAAGAAAGGGTAAAAAAGGACTAAATGGCTCAAATTCATCGGCTGACAAAAACTGCAACCAAGCGGATTCGCCGCAACCCTTACAATGCACTCGCTGCAATCTTGGTTATGTTTCTGACTTTTTTTGTTGGGGGAATTTTTATTTTGGTCTCTCTAGCCTCAAACGT
Organism: uncultured Gammaproteobacteria bacterium; assembly: GCA_964367355.1. Lineage (GTDB taxonomy): Bacteria > Patescibacteriota > Microgenomatia > Woykebacterales > RBG-16-39-9b > CAYIWY01. The sequence goes on along the minus strand of CAYIWY010000003.1, from coordinate 1,976 downwards.
AATTATTCAGTATTACGAAACTAGGCCACAAGTAACCGCATTCTTGAAGGACGACACCACCACTGCTCAAATTGAAGATTTAAAAACAAACGTCAATAAAATTCCATCAGTTTCCAAGGTTCGTTACATTTCTAAGGAAGAGGCTCTCAATATTTATAAAGAAAGAAATAAGAACGAACCAGCTTTATTAGAATTTGTCACAGCTGATATCCTACCTGCTTCAATAGAAGTCTCCGGCAAAAATATTCAGGATTTTGAAAAAATTGCCAATACTTTGAAAGAAGAACCACAAGTTTCCAAAGTAGTTTATTACCAAGATATTATCAATAGTCTGATCAAAATTACCTCGACTGTCCGTATCGTTGGTATTGCCATTGTGGCTTTTCTATTGCTTACCTCGATAACGGTTACTTTGATCGTCATCGGGCTAAATATTTCTTTGCATAAAGAAGAGATTGAAATTATGAAACTAGTGGGGGCGACAAAATCCTACGTTCGAATACCGTTTATTATCGAGGGAATAACCTATGGTTTTATCAGCGCGATTCTGGCAGTTGCTGCAATTGCGATTTCCTATCCTTTTATTGCACCAACTATTGAGAAGGCTTTCTCCCCAATTCCGCTTTTCCCCACCGGCCCATTTGTCTTTATTTACTTACTTTTAGCGGAAATGTTTATTGGATTTTTGATTGGTTCTCTTGGAGCTTGGGTGGCAACACGCCGGTATCTGGAGGTTTAATGATTTTTTTTCACTTAAGTAAATTAAAACGAATTTCATTTTTAACGGTTTTAGCCGCTAGTCTTTTATTGTTGCCGATAGCAACCTCTGCAAAAACTTCTCTTCCTTCAGAAAACTCAGGTTCCACTTTCACTGATCTCCAAAAACAGTTGGGCGATAATCTCAAAAAACAAACTGAATTACAAAACAATATCAAAAGTGCTCAAAACCAGGAAAAGACACTTGCCACTCAAATTACAATTATCGACAGCCAAGTAACTCTAACCGAACTGCAAATCGACGAGACCACCAATCGCATCGCCCAACTAGCCATTGATGTCACCAATACAACCAGCAAACTCGAAAAAACTGCCACTGATCTGGATCGTAAAACAGATGTTGCAAACGATCGAGTACGCACTGTTTATGAACAAGGAAATATCAAACCACTCGAAATGTTGCTTAAGACCCAAGGCTTTAACAACTATGTCCTGCTGCAAAAATATTCTGAGGCAATCCATGACCAGGATGTAAAACTAATAACTTCACTCAAAGATTTAAAAGAGTCTTACGAAGCAGAAAAAACCCAACTTTCAGATCAGAAAAAAGGTCAGGAAGACTTAAAAGTTCAACTCGATACCCAAAAATCTCAACTTGACACCCAGAAGCAACAAAAATCAGCTCTTTTGATCGCCACAAAAAACAACGAAGCTAATTATCAAAAGTTGTTAGCTCAAGTAAAACTTGATCAGCAAGCTATTCAAGCAGCCTTATTTAATCTTGGAACAAAGCTCGGCCCAGTGAAACGAGGGGAAATTATCGCTTTTCAGGGAAACACTGGTTGTTCAACTGGCACTCATTTACATTTTGGTTATCTTACCGGCGGCAAATCTGTTGATCCAATGCCTTACCTCAATAACGGTACTTTAGCTTGGCCGCAGGTCAATCCAAGAATCACTCAACCTTTTGGTGCCAACGCTGCTTTCTACGCCCAGCTTGGACAGTATGGTGGCCATCCAGCTATCGATATGACTGTTAGTTTTGGCGCACCCATATACGCATCCAAAAGCGGAACTGCTTACCTGGCCAGTGACAATGGTTGTCCAAGTCTGATTCCCGGAACCGGTAAAGGTTACGGTATTAGTATTGATCACGGAGATGGAACCAAAACTATCTACTGGCATATAAAACATTAACTCACTTTTGTAAGTTCGCAAACGAAATTCACCACCTAAGGTAAAATTCAGTACTTTAGGAA
>CAYIWY010000002.1:0-176858 GCA_964367355.1 uncultured Gammaproteobacteria bacterium | reverse complement strand
AAATTAAAATTAACTTGGGAATTTTATCAAAAGAAACTTGGCTTGGCAAGCTTCTTTGTATTCTTAAGTTGAATTAACCTCAACTTTAAGGTAAAATCTGTTCTGTTCTTAGGGGTGTCGGTTAATGGTAAACCATGGGTCTCCAAAACCCAGACTGTCGGTTCGATTCCGACCACCCCTGCCATGCCGGGTTAGCGAAGTGGCCAAACGCACATAACTTTTGCGAAGCAAATGCAAGGTGCGTTTAAGACCAAAATAGTAGAAGTACTTTATAATTTATTAGCAAACTTGCCGGGTTAGCGAAGTGGCCAAACGCACCTGACTGTAAATCAGGCGACTTTACGTCTTCGTAGGTTCGAATCCTTCACCCGGCACCAGGCCGAGATAGCTCAGCGGTAGGCTAGTTTTCAACTTGTCCTTCCGCTTCGCACAGTAAATGCCGAGATAGCTCAGCGGTAAGCAAGGCTTGCATTTGCTTCGCAAAAGTAGAGCAACTGTTTTGTGGATCGCTAAAAGCGCTCTGCGATTAAGAAATCTAAGATCGCTGACGCGTTCTGCGTTTTTGCTGGCGTAGCTCAGTGGTAGAGCAACTGTTTTGTAAACAGTAGGTCGTGGGTTCGAATCCCTCCGCCAGCTCCAGAAACTTTTACCTCAACTATATTATTTGACAGTTTTTCGTGGTTAAACGATAATTAAATTACCGTATGAACGCTGCCGATCTTTTTGAACAAAATTTATCTCCAGTAAAACCGCACCATAAATTAAAAAAAGCTGCAAGAAGCTATTGGAAATCGCTAACACCACCATATGAGCCGAAGGATTTGACAGTAATTTTTTCAACACTTTTTATTCTTTTGTCAATTCCTCTGACAGTACTTGTAGCCCTTAACAGTAGAGACGATCGAAGTAAAGCCGCGACGCCGGTAAATAAAAATACCAGCTACGCGATGCCGGTTTTAGTTTTAAAATATTTTCCAACTCAAGACGGTGTGAATTTAGATTCAAATATTACGGGTATAAACGTTACTTTAAGTAATATTCGCTCACATGTGGATCAAATAACCAGTGAAACAAAAGACGCCCTGCAAGCTGGAAGTATTTATCACGGGTACAAAGATCCGACTGCAACTCCGGCTTTAAATTATTCCATAATTGATCAGAAGGAATATCTTACAGCTTTGCCAATCGGTATTGAAGTTCCTTGGAAACCAGGACAAGGGGTTTACCGACCTGATTACGGAAAGATTCTCACTGATCTAAATATTTGCAACTATGTCAACAATCAAGGCCTTAGAGAAGTGTGGTTATACGGTTGGCATTACGGCAATATTGAGCCGGCAGAATCGGTTATGTCTGGCCCGCATGGCGACACTAGTAACAGCGGTGGTGGCGCGTTAAATATGCCAGTTTGTTCAAAATCATATGTTCTTTACAACTATAACTATGGCCGAGGTACGAACGAGGCAGTGCACGACCACGGCCATCAAATAGAAATTATGCTTGAACATGTTGACAACAATATGATGCAAAATAACTATATTGGTCCTTGGACGACATACTATAGCAACGACGGTTCTGGTAGCAGTTTTCATCGCTGCGGTTGGACACACGAACCGCCAAATACAATGAAAACACCAGCTATGGTTAGTGATCTCTACGATTACTATGATACAAGGTATGCTTGGACAGACTGTGAAGATTGGAGACCAGATGGGTCGGGACAAAAAACCTATATAAACTGTAACACTTGGTTGTGTAATGAAACTAAGTATCACACTTGGCGCTGGCAAAATATGCCGGGGAAAAATAACACTGTTCCCGGAGCGAGTAACTGGTGGGATTTTATTGGAGATTGGGATAGCGCGTTAAATAGTGGCGAGCAACTTCTTTATGATGTAATACCACCGTCCGTTCCAACAGGTTTAACCGCATCAGATATTTACTCAAATAAGCTAACCTTAACTTGGAGTCTTTCGACTGGAGCTGTGGTTGATTATTATGTAGTGAAAAGAAACGGCGTGGAAATTGCTCGAGTAAATACTACAACGCTTACAGATTTTTCTGTTTTACCCAATACCAATTATTCTTATACGGTTTCTGCCTCAGATTCTATTGATAATACTTCGGCTGACTCTAGTCCTTTATCGACTGCGACAAATAATTTAACTGCACCAGCTTTGTCCAGACCAGAATTGGACTACACTTCCAGTAAAATTGGAAATGCTCTGGCAAGTTACAGTTGGTCTCACACAACTGGTTTAGGTACAGATAGAATGTTAATCGTTGCTTTAAGTATTCGAAAAGCAGGTTCAGTTTCTGCTCAAGGCGTTACATACGATGGGTTACCCTTAACTCTAGTTGGTTCTTCTGACCAAGGTGCAGCACGGACGGAATTTTGGAAATTTTCGGCGCCTTCCTCAGGACGTAAACAAATTGTGGTTACTTTGACAGGGATTCCTGGTGGATCTGTGGCGAGTGCAGTGGGTTGGTACGGGGTTGATCAAGCGAATATTAGTTACCAAGGAGCGATTGGTTTCAGTGCAAACCCGGCTGTTACTATTCCCAGTTCAACTACGGCGATAGTGCAGGATGTTTTGTCAACGCCAAACCTTTTTTCAGATGCGGTTAGTGCTGGTTTAGGCCAAACACAAATTTGGAATCTGTATTCCGGTGGCGATACTAAAGGAGCTGGGAGTTATAAATCCGGATCAGTTTCGACCACCATGTTATGGAATACCAAGTGGGAGGCTTGGTCCTTAAGTGCAATCTCGCTTAAACTAAAAGCAAACGGCATACCTGGGGATTTAAATAGCGATGGAAAAGTAAATATCTTTGATGCCTCCATTCTTTTCTTCAACTGGGATAGTACAACCACACCGGCCTACGATCTCAGCCACAACGGAAGAGTTGATATCTTTGACGCCTCAATGCTGTTCTTTAACTGGACTGGTTGATACTGTTCCAAGCCTTTTCAAACAATTATTAAAACCTGGGACTAATCCATATTTGATCTTTTATTTTTTGTGATATACAATTTTGATATAAGTAAATAAATGAAACTGCCAATTAAATTTAATACAAAAGATTCAATTACTGTTTTTGTAGTTGCATTTCTGTTGTTGGCACTTCCCTTGACGGTTATTACTGTTATTAATCAGAGGGATGAGCGCGGAAATGCGGCGGGTACGGGTACTATCCGTTTGGTTCCAGCAACGGGTAATGTGACTGTCAACAGTAATATTACTTTTGATATACGAGAAAATAGCGGTACGGAATTAGTTAATGCTGTCCAGATAAAACTTACGTATGACGCCACTAAGTTTGATTTTATTAGCTTAGACAAAACTGGGAGCGCTTTCCCCAATGGCGATCCAACACGTGATGTTGGAGCAGGTGGTGTTGTCAAAACTTTTGGTTTAACAAACCCTACAGTAAACCCTACAGTTACGGGAGATCAGCTTGTCGCTAAAGTAACCTTCAAAGCAAAGGTTGCGCCCGGAGCAACCCCGATTAATTTTGTTACTGGAGTAGCCGATGGTACCTATGTAATTAGACCTTCCGATGGGGTTGATATTTTAGGGACAACTACCGGAGCAACAATTACAATTGTTGACCCTTTGCCTACAATAAGTATCACTTCGCCGATTGCCGCTGCCGCACTTCGTGGGAATGTAACTGTAAAGGCTGATGCTACTGACAACATCAGCGTTAGTCGAGTTGATTTTTACATCGATAGTAGTTTAACTCCGAAACAATCCGTAACTGTTCCAAATCCTGGAACTAGTACCTATCAATTTAACTGGGATACAACTTTGGAAACAAACGCTAACCATACGATAACTGCTAAAGCGGTCGATGGGTCAGGCGGAGTTTCGAACCCGGCATCAACGGTTACAGTCAAGGTTGATAATCTGCAACCGGTGCCGGTGATTACAAGCCCTTCTAATGCACAAGTAATCAATGGTTCCTTTAATTTAACGGCAACCGCAACTGATAATAATGCGGTTACAACAGTGGAGTTTATTGTCGATACAAATGCTCCGGTTGCTGACACAACTTCTCCTTACTCAACTAATTTGAATACTACAACCCTGACAAATGCTGTCCACCAGTTAACTGTTAAAGCCTATGATGCGGCGGGTAATATTGGTACTCAGATCATTTCCTTTACCGTTGACAATCAAGCACCTTCCAAACCAATTTTAACGCCGAGCGTTATTAGCGATACCCAAATAAACCTTTCTTGGACTGCGAGTACGGATAACTTAAGCAGTGTGACTTATGATATTTATCGCAACGCAACTAAGGTAAATTCTACTTCACTAACGACCACCAGTTTTTCTGATACTGGTTTGGTTCCCTCAACTACCTACACCTACTTTATCCGGGCAAAAGATACAATTGGTAATTCTATTGATTCGACTTCAGTGCCGGCCACGACTCCAGCTCCACCGAGAGTGGGTGATTTAAATGGGGATGGAAGAGTGAATATCTTTGATGCGTCAATGCTTTTCTTCAACTGGGATAGTACAACCACACCGGCCTACGATCTCAACCACAACGGAAGAGTTGATATCTTTGATGCCTCAATGCTATTTTTTAACTGGACTGGTTGATACAACGCCAACCAATGAAAAAACACCTGGCTCAAATTGTCCAAAAAAACTCAGTAAATAATCTTCTTATTATTTCAGCCTCTACATTAATATTACTTGCGATTCCTCTAACTGTTTATCTGGTTCAAAAAAGTGAAGAGGTAGCTAAAAAACCATCGGTAAATGCAGCTGGTCGTGAAGTTGGCAAGTGGCCTTTTGACAAAAGCGGAATCTGGAATTTGCCAATCGGTGCTAGTGCAACGTATAGTCCTGCGAATTTCCCAGCCTCTACTGGGAATGGAGTAAATACCGAAGATGAAATGATAATGATTGACCCGGCCAGCCCCTTGAGGCCGACCTATATGCGAACAGGCCAATGGAACGCTACCTGTTTAGGCGGTACAGATTTTGGTAGTTTTCACGTACCAGATGGTCTGACAACTCCTTTAACATCCGGTAGCTTTTTACCAAACAATACCGGTGGGGCCTTAAATTCTGATGGTCGAACGATCCAAGAGGGTATTTGGATTGCCAGGTGTGCTGGCACCGGACCGCTATATTGGGGTTATGGGCAATTGGGAACTCATGATATCTACGGTTCAGGAATAGTTGGTGGTCAGGGTGGGGGTCATGGAGGTTCAGGACTTTCAGCCGTCGGAGGTTCGATTCGACATTGGGAGATTCAAAATGACGAACCGATTAGACACGCCCTAAAACTAACTGTGCCAACTGCTGTTTTGTCGAAATCTACGACTGGTTTTAAATGGCCTGCCGTCAGAGCCGACAGTGGTTGGAACGGTAGTGATTGTTTTTCTTATAGCGGTTCAACTCCAGCTGCCGTCATGGGGGCTCTGGTTGCTTTACCACCGAGTGTTAATGTAGATAGTTTAGCTACAACCCCTTTTGGTAAAAGAATTGGCCATGCTATGCAAGACTACGGTGTATATATCGTTGATACTAATCCTTGCTGGGACCCATTCACTTTTAATGTAGAAAATAATGGGGATGATGTTTTGCGGTCACGCTACGGATATGGGTTTGGTGATAATCCGCTCGAACCCGAGCTATTTAGTTTCATTTCTAGACTAAATGTTGTTACCAATTGGAATCTGAATAATTACAATACCGTGAAAACTTCTGCCGGTACCCAAGGAGCTGGTGGGGGAACACCCAGAGTAGCTTGGGCTCCTGATTTTGGGACTGCAGTCGATAACCCACCAACAGTTAGTATTACTAGTCCAGCTAACGGAGCTTTGGTCAATACTTCAAGCGTAAATATTACGGCTAATGCAACTGACGACACCGGTATCAGCAAGGTTGAATTCTATGTTGATGGCGCGCTTAAATCTCCAGCCGATACAACCTCACCCTATTCTTATCCCTGGAGTACAACCGGACTAACTGGATCCCACACTATCTCGGCTAAAGCCTATGACACTATCAACCAAGCTTCTAGCCTACAAACCATTACCGTAATTGTAGATCTTAATGCTCAGGCTCCACCAGCTCCTTGGGTGAGTGCGGATATTGGTGCAGTTGGGATTGGCGGTTCGGCCATTTACAGCAGCACTACCGGAACATTTACTATCAGTGGTTCCGGAGATGATATTTGGAACGCTGCCGATGCTTTCCGTTATGTTTACCAACCCTTAAATGGAGACGGCACAATTGTTGCTAAAGTTAATTCTCAAACCAACACCGATCCTTGGGCCAAGGCAGGTGTTATGATTCGGGAAACTACCGCTGCGGGTTCAATCAATGTTTTGCTCACCACCACAACCGGAAGTGGTCTTGATCTACAGTACCGCTCGGCTACTAACGGGGTAGGTACATACTTTAATGGCGGAGCTTTCACTTACCCCGTCTGGCTTAAACTGCAAAGAACCGGTAACAATATCAGTGCCTTTAAATCCAGTGATGGGGTGAGCTTTACTCAGGTTGGCACTACCTTCAGCTTACCAATGACAGCAAGCGTAACTGTTGGTCTGGCAGTAACTTCACACAACAATACGCTTTCCAGCAGTGCGCAGTTTAGTAATGTCACGGTTACTAGCACTGTTAGCACAAAAGTTGGGGATATAAATGGTGATGGATCTGTAAATATCTTTGATGCCTCCATTCTTTTCTTCAACTGGAACAGCACCACTACTCCGGCCTATGATCTCAATCACGACGGAAGGGTTGATATCTTCGACGCTTCAATGCTGTTCTTTAACTGGACTGGTTAGATTTACTTGTTGATCGCTTGTTACTTTGGTATAATTTTGTTAACAAGAATTGAATAAATGACTAAACTGCTATCGAAATTAATATTACTTGTTTTAGTGGCTGAATCATTTCTGCTGCTATCCTCAAAAACTTCTGCTGCCGGAACTGCCACCCTTTCATTGTCACCCTCTTCAGGCAGTTACCAGGTAAATAATACTTTTGACGTAACAGTTATGGTTAATAGCGGGTCCGAAACAATCAATGCGGCTCAAGCTAAACTCACCTATGACGCTGCTAAACTTGAATATGTGGGCGTAAGTAAACCCAACAGTAATTTTCCAGATGGTCCGTATTCCGGTGGCAGTGGTGTAGTTACCGTTGCTGGTTATGGTCCTGGCACGTTCACAGGAGATCAGTTTTTTGCAAAAGTTACTTTCAAGGTTCTTGTTGGTTCGGGAACTACCACAATTGGTATTTCCACTACTGATTCGTATGTCATTAGGGTTCCGGATTTTGTCGATATCTTAGGATCAACTTCAGGCGGGACTTATACTCTAACAGCGCCTCCAGTAGTAACACCACCAACAACTAACCCACCAGCGACGACACCACCTTCTTCGACAACAAAGACACCGTCAACCTCAACTTCAGCCCCTACAGTTACTACAACCGATATAACAGCACCGAAGATCAGTGGTGTTTCGGTGACAGATGTGTCCTACAAAGCCGCAACGATTGTTTGGACAACAAACGAAGATGCAACTTCAAATGTTGAGTTTGGTCCAACCGAAATTTATGGTTCTTCCGTCGGCACTGAGGGTTTCACAACGGCTCATAAAGTGGTTTTACCAACGTCTCTAATAATCCCCGGAACGCTCTTCCAATTCAAAATTACAAGTGTTGATAAAGCTGGAAATAAAGCTAATAGTACCGGAACTTTCAAAACTAAAGGTTACACAATAACTATTAAAGTAATCGATGAAAACGGAATTCCGTTAAGTGGTGTTAAGGTGATTTTGACCACAGGTAATAACAGCGCTGTTACAGATAGTCATGGTGTTGCAACCCTTTACGATGTTTACGGAGCCAAGCAGGAAGTAAAATTCGAGTTTGCCGGTAAGGTTTATAAAACTGTAACGTTGGAGGTTAAAGCAGACGATACTCTTCTCATGTCCGGTAAAGCAGGCACGCAAAATTTCGAAGTTAAGGTAGCTGGTATTGCACAGCAGAGACAAACTTTCCGCAATATTGGCTGGGCAATGATACTACTTGGATTTGTCGCTTTGATTAGCGTTGGTGTTGTTTGGCTCAAGAACCGAAAAAAGATTACCCCAATATAAACAAATTTAAAAGCTTATTGATTAAAAAAGATCAGCCTTTTTGTGGCTAACCTTTTTCAAAATAATGATTTCTGCTCAAGGAATTTTGCTTTAATAGTTGAAGCTTTTCTTTCCAAAACTTTAAGTGGGAACTCTGCTCGAGTTCGACATATCGATACAGGAGACGTCCGAGTTTTTCCCGAAGTAATTGAAAAACGAGAAAGAAAGTAATTCAGCTGTTTTTCTCTCGTTACTTCCTTGAGCGTTGATCTTTTTTGATCACGGTTAATTTATAGCAAAGAAAAATCATTAAAGCAACAAACAAGCTTTCACTTAAGTATCAGCCAACCAACAATTGAAGTGCAAACTTGATTGGAGGCAAAATTAAAATTGAGATAAAGCTTCCGCCAAATAAGAAAAGTGCTAGCAAAAATAGCGGTCCGTAGCGTTCCAACGAAACCCATTGGTAATAAAGATTTTTTGGGAGTAAGCCTCCGACAACTTTGGATCCGTCTAATGGGTGAATCGGAATTAAGTTAAAAAAACCTAAAACTAAGTTAAGTTGAATTATTGGTAAGAGCAGGTCGAACTGCGTTATTCGGTAAATTAAGCTAATTATTATCGCAAAAATAAAATTAGAAACCGGTCCAGCCAAAGAAATTAAGGCAGAATCGCGTTTTGGGTTTGCTAAGTTCCAGGGGTTAAAAGGAGTCGGTTTGGCCCAACCAAAGACCGGTAAACCACTAATCATTAAAAATAAAGGTAGAATGACAGTTCCAACTGGGTCAATATGATCAAAAGGGTTTAAACTGACTCGGCCCATATGTTTGGCAGTTGGGTCCCCAAGTTTTAAAGCTGTCCAGGCATGGGCAGCTTCGTGGAAACTGATAGAAACAGCCAACGTGCCCATTATCAGAAGGAGATTTAAAAATATGGAAACAAAATCGGCTGAATTAGTCATAGTTGCTTGATTTGCGCAAGTCTGATATATTGTACCAGTTCAAAACCAGAGTTAAAAGAATTATTTAAATTTATGTATATTTGTGATCGTTGTCAAATGGGTTACCAAGTTGGGATGAATGTTTCCCATTCACACCGCCGAACCAAAACAAAAAGCATTCCCAACCTCCACGTAATAACTGTGAAGGTCGAAGGCCAAAGCAAAACTATGCGTTTGTGCACCAAGTGTACTCGTATCATTCGCAAAATGTACCCACGTGTAACCGAAGAAGTTAAAAAAGACCTGTCTGCCGCCAGGCAGGAGTCCTCCAAAGTTAAGACCGAAACCCCCAAAGAAGAAGTTTCAGTTGCTTAAATTTCAAGTTTTCTACTATAATCCAAAAAATAGCTAGTTCCAGTAAGGAGGAGAGATGCCTAGGGCAAGAAGATCTTCAATAGTAAGTGTTGGTGGTTATCGTTTTTCCGAAGAAAGAAGGAACTTTGCGGAAGTTCTAAAAGAGCTCCCAAGATTGGTTAGCTACGTTGATGGTGAGAACGAGCGTCCGGTTGAACAAATTAGAACCAGCGTAACCTCTGTGGTTGTTGACGCAGTTTGCGCAATTCAGTCGGTACTTGCCTTTGCAGAGAAAGAAATTGTTTTCCCGAATTCGATTCGAAGGGGAGTCCGGATCAGCGAAAAGTGCATTTTGCTTCGAAGTGGGAGCTTCGACACTTTTGGTACGAAGGTTATCTTTCCTAAAGGGCTAACAATACCCGGAGACAATTCCTTGGAAATCGTCGAGTGGCTCATAAAGTTTTTGAGCACTTTAAGCGAAGCTTTGGATTACGCCGAGGTTCAGTGGAAGGAACGAAACGAGGAACTCAGGAACAAAACCGCGGAATTGCTTGAGTTCAAAATTGCTTGAGATACTAAGAGCGTCGTAAAAACTTTACGGCGCTTTCCTTTTATTAATTTGCATTCCAAATTAGCCGTTAGTATAATTTCCTAAGCAAGTTAGAGAGGAGTAGAGGTTATGGCCACATCAACGACGACATTCGGAACTATCATGTTGCCTCGGCATTACAAAAAGTTGGAAGTGGAAAACCCAGAGGAAATAGTGGTAGCGGTTTTCATCAACAGGAAAAAGGTTGGTGAAGTTCACGCCGTCCAACACGATCCCTTTGACCTGAAGCGGTTTTTCGGGGAGATTCCAACCAACGAACAAGGTGGACGTATTCGCTTCGGTATCTACGGTAACAGGTCAGCTGAAAGTGACAATATTGTTTACTTTGACCTGGTCGCCAATTCAGGGGCCGAACTGGGAAGGGATTACTTGAGAAGTGCTCCGTTTCCTATCAATTCAGCTGGTGATTGGAAAACCTTCACTCAAGTCTTTCAGACCCCGGATCGCCCCAGTTTTCCTGGAGAACCATATTTACCAGGATCAACACTTAAGGTGACCTTGAAACTCGTTTCCGGTCCTAGGTTGCTGGAACAGTAGTGGAAAAGAAGCATAAGTTCTTAAAAAGCGTTGCAAAACCTGCAGCGCTTTTTCTTTCTTAACTTAGATTCTTAAACAAATTGAATTTAAATGTTTTAATCTATCAATAGATTGATACAAAGTTAGTGGAACTAGATAATTAAAAATGGGTAAGAAGCCGCCAAAGAAACCAGGATTTAGAACCCCAGATTGGTTCAAAGGTAAAACTCATAAACCGGTTAGAAAGACTACCAAGTTAGGGTGAAATCTTTGTGGCCAGACTTGAAATTTTTTAAACTCACTGGATTTTTGCCTTCGAGTTGGACCATTTGCTTCGGCAATAGTTTCAAAATTTTCCCGTTATACTCGCACCAAACTCCCGGCCAAGGATAATAGGCGCGGATCATTCGATCAAGTTTCTTTGGCGGATTTTCTAGATCAAATTTTCCGTCTTCTTTTTGAATAAATTTGGTATAACTAGCCTTTGTATGGTCCTGTGGCTTAGATTTCATTTTATTGAGAGCTAGGTAATGCAAGACGTGGTGCAAAAGGTCTTTTGACAAACCTTCTAAGGTTAAAGCGAGGCTTTCAGAGGTTTCATCAGGTTTTAATAAATAACGTGCCTTGAGATAAATATCACCTTCATCCATTTTTTCGTTCATTTTCATGATTGTTACACCGGAATATTTATCGCCGCTCAATATTGGTGCCTGGATTGGAGCGGGACCACGGTATTTTGGCAAGAGGGATGGGTGAACATTAACTGGCGCAAGTTTTGGAATTTCCAAAATTTCTTTTGGTAAGATCTTTCCGTAAGCAGCGAGTACTAAAATATCAGGGTTAAGTTTCTTGACCTGTTGGTAAAATTCGCCGTTTGTGAGTATAAAATTAGTACCTTCTCTTTTTGCCAATTTCTCAGGAGTTACTACTGGAATTTTGAATTGTTCGGCCATGGTTTTGACAACCGAAGGTTGCAGCTTTTGACCACGACCAACAGGTTTGTCGGGAGACGTTACCACTAGCTGGATTTCATAGTCACCGACCATACTTTGTCCCAGTAGACTAAATAATAAGGAAGCGGAAAACTCGCTGCTGCCAAAAAAGACGATTTTGATTGGTTCGAAGTGATAAATATGTCTTGCTTTCTTAATTCTGCCGATATAAAAAGTTGAACTCAGATGGTCGTATTCGTGTTGAACAATGCGGGCGTAAAAACCAGTCAGTTTTGCTTTTTTGTGCTCTCCTTTAAGGTTAAAATATTCGACTTCGATCTCAGTTTGGCGCTCGACTAAACCACGAACTCCTGGGATCGAGAGACAGCCCTCCTCAACAAAATCTGTTTCGGTATTTTTTGAAAGTATTTTCGGATTGATAAAAGTTTCTTTGAGATCAGCGTAATCGACAATAAACATTCTATATGGGAAACCAACTTGTGGGGCAGCCAGCCCAACGCCCATGGTGAAGCTCAAGGTTTCTTGCATATCAGAAACTATTCGTTTGAGATTTTGATCACTCGGATCAATATCGACAAATTTCTTTTTCCAAACAGGGTCGCTGTTTTTAGTTATTTTTAAAATCATTGGGAAGATTATACCATTGTAATAGTATTTGCTTAGTTTTTATCTTCCCGTTCTTTTTCTAGCTCCTTCAGTTTCCACATAAACAACTTCCCGCGATTGACTGATTTTGTGTTGTAATCTTTGGCAAAGCCTTTGGCTTCTTCCAAAAGGCCGCGGGGTTTTTCTTTAGCCAGTTTTATATACAAGGCTTTGTGTTTTGGGTCATGAAGAATTTCCGAGAGGTAAACACCGTAATCTTGAAATTCAAAATGAATATAAATAGGCGCTGGTTTTTTGGCTTTCTTTTTCTCAATTATTCTTTTTAGATTTTCCATCTTCCTAAATGTCCATTCCGGGGATGGACAACCTGTACACCTCGGAGGTGTACAGGTTTATTTGGTTAACAGCTGATTTAATAAGTCTTGAGCTTCGCTATCATTTGGGCTTTTTTTGAGCCAATCTTTCAATAGTTTAATCGCAATAGCTTTTTTATTGTTTTCATTATAAGTTCTAGCGAGCATTATTATCGCTTCTTGGTAATCGGTTTTTAGTTTCGTTACTTTCTCAAGTTGTTTCTCCGCTTTATTAGGCTCGTCGATAAAGCTATAAACCAAAGCAATATTGTATTGGATTGCTGCGTCGGTTGGTGCCAGTTTTTTTAACTTTTCAGCTGATCTAAGTAATTCTAAATAGTTGGACTTATCGATTTGACTTAAGGTGAAATCAATCTGTCTTTTTGTTTGCCATAGATAGGTATTGTTTGGATGCTCCTCGACAACTTTGTTAATAATCTCCCGCGCTTCTTTTTTTGATTGTTTAATGGTTACTTTGTTCTTTGTTGCACTTGCCAAACCAGCTAGGTTTACAGCCAGCTCGGTTTTGTAGATTGGTTCACCTGGAGTTAATTTCGTTGCAACCCTAAGTTGTCGGATGGAGGTTTGATAGTTAGTAGAGGATAAAGAGTTGTTGTAAAAATAATCAGACAACCACATCGAAATTACAACAGAAGATAGATAAACTGAAAAAATGCCAACCATTAGGCTAAGACTTACCAAGCCGAGTTTGGATCGTAAAAATTTAAATTTAGCAGCTGAAAATATTGTCACTTCTTTTTTTACGAAAGTTTGATTAATAACAAAAAAGAGAGCTGGAAATAAGAAAAAAAGTAAGGCAATTGGAACAACTGAGAAACCAAAAAAGTTCTGCAGGAGATAACTATTGGTACCAGATAGTAACCCAAGCGACAAAAACCGCCCAGTTGTCCACTCGGATTTTACAATTATTTTTATTGCTACAAATTCAAATAATAAAATCAAAAAAAGGTAGCTTAAAAACCCAAAGCTGCCAGTAGTGGAAAGGTAATTTAAATATTCGTTGTGGGCTTTGTTGTAAAGATAATCCCATTCAGCGGTAAGATTATGTTCGACCGGACGGAATAGGTAATAACTGTAGCCAAAGGTTTCCAAACCCGTTCCAAAGATTGGATAATGTTTAAATATATTGATACTGCCTGTCCAGACAATAGTTCGAATTTTGGCTGTTTGTGTTCCTCCAACCTCAAGCTGGGTCGGTTGTGGTCTTGGTTGATTAACAGTTTGAGTATTTATTCCTGAAGTTGTGGTTGTTAAACCGCCTCGGCGCGAAATAGCGTTGCCAAAAAATTGATTTACCACCAAAACTAAAATTAAAAGCGCTAAAAAAAAACCAAAATAATTTTTAAAGCGGTTTAAGAGAAAGTTTAAATCGACAAACGGAACTTTATGAAGAATCTTTCTAAACAAGGTCTCTTTATAAACTTCCGAGAGTTTAAAGTCCTCGGTTTTTGCCAAGTTTACACGAGCCGCAGAAGAGAGTCCGGCTCGGAAGACTGTAGTCGCTTTCGCATTAATCCATGGACTAAAAATAGATGGTATTCTGCGGCGACTATAAAACGGAAGTAAAATTACAAAAGTAGCCGTACCTGCCAAAAGTCCGACTGTCCCACCTCGGGAATAAGTAAAAGTAAACGCTAGATAGACAACTGCAAGGAACAAAAAAATTATTGTTTTCTGCCAATATTTTTTAAAAATAAACAAAAAAGAGAGCAACGGAAAAATTATCATTGCGGCAAAAGCTGCTAACCAGTTTGGCTGACCCAAAGTTCCGAAAACTCGGTTTTCGACATCGACCGCCCAAAAGTCGTAATCAATTCCATGAAAGATTGTCGTCGCGCCAACTTTTTCTTGAAAAAAAGGATTTGGGTGCTGAAGAACACCGTAGAGAGCGACTAAAATTCCTGAGAATAGGATTGTTGCGAGGTAGTAGACAGCTTGTTTTTTATCGGAATTGGAAATTAGAGCGTAGTAAAGTGATATATAGGCAATAGTGGAAAGTAGGCCGCCGTTCCAGCGGCCGTAATAACCAAAAATACTGGTATGTGGGTCAAGTGAAAAAATAGTTGAAGCAATATTGGCAAGCAAAAAAATTAGAATTGGAATATCGAGTGGCGTTCTTTTAATTATTAATTCTTTCTTCGCTAAACCTTTGATAATCCACCCGGCTAGGATTACAACAGTCAAAAAGTAAACAAGCAGCATTTTGTTGAATTCGAAAAGCTCAGAATTGACCGGAAGCCAGAAAAGCGGAACCGCAAAAAAGAGAGTGTAAAAGCTGTAGGTAATGATTTCCGAGCAAATCTTACTTAATTTCATTGAGAAAATATTAACACATTTGAATTGTTAATTATTAAGCTAATGTGTGCTAAACTCTAGTCCGACAGCAGGAGGAATTCTTTGTGCTTCTTATTGATAATATTTTAGGTTTATTTTCACATGATATTGGTATTGATCTTGGAACCGCAAATACATTAGTTTATGTTCGCGGTAAGGGGATCTTAATTCGTGAACCCACAATAGTTACGCAACACAAAAAATCAAAAAAAGTATTGGCGATTGGTACAGAAGCCAAAAAAATGTTGGGTAAAACCCCGATTAACATTATTTCTACCAGACCGTTGCGGGATGGAGTTATTAACGATCTTGACGCCGCCGAAGCTTTAATCAAACATTTTATCGCCAAAGTTCACGAAACACCATCCAGATTCCCTAAGATTCCAAGACCAAAAGTAATTGTCGGGATCCCATCTGGAGTAACTGAAGTTGAACGCCGAGCAGTGCGTGATGCTGTTATAAAAGCTGGTGCTAGGGAAGTTTTTTTGATAGAGGAACCAATGGCAGCAGCAATTGGAGCCGGTCTACCGATTCACGATCCAAAGGGAAGTATGATTGTTGATATTGGTGGAGGGACGACAGAGATAGCGGTTATATCGCTCGGCGGGATAGTGGTTAGCCGGTCGATCCGTATTGCCGGTGATGAGATGGATCAGGACATCATTAACTACGCCAGAAGCCGTTACAATTTATTGCTAGGTGAGCGTTCCGCTGAGGAGGTAAAGGTTGCTGGAGCTTCGGCCTATCCAACAAAAGCAGAGATTAGATTAACGCTGCGTGGTCGTGATCTCGCAACCGGGTTACCGAGTACAATTCAGATAAGTTCTGGAGAGATCCGTGAGGCAATTGGCGGAACACTTAACCAGATCGTTGATGCTATCAAAGAAATAATCGAAGAAACCCCTCCGGAATTGATTGGCGATTTACTTCAGGACGGAATTGTTATTACTGGTGGGGGTTCACTTCTTCCTGGTTTGAAAGAATTAGTTGAAAAAGAAACTAAAGTTCCGGTAACTATCGATGATGATCCTCTGACAACTGTCGTCAAGGGAACCGGCAAGCTGCTCGATGATCCGGATCTGCTATCCCAAATAGTTATTACCTCTGGATTAAACTAAAATGCGCGGCAAAAAAATAGAAAAAATAAATGATTTTCGACAGTTTATTATTCTAATTATTTTAGGACTAATAATATTTTTCTTGGCAAAAACTGACCTGGCGAAACCCTTTATTGGTGCTTTTCAGGTGATTTCTGTTCCAGTACAAACTTCCTTTTACCAATCAACCAGAGGCATAGGGAGTTTTATTGAAACCATTGCCCAAATCGGTAGTTTGCGACAAGAAAATTCTGATCTTAGTTTGCAAAATTCCTTACTTAAGGCTGAGAATGATAGTTTGAAAATGTTGAAAAAGGAAAACGAAAGCCTGCGAGCGCAACTAAAAACTCAAACTAAGGATTTGAAAATTATCGCAACTGCCCGTCCGATCGGTAACGGTGCTGTCGGAGTAAAAAATGTTTTACTAATTGACCAAGGAAGTGCAAACAATATTAAAAATGGCGATCTTGTCATTATCGGCAATATTCTAATTGGGCAGGTGATTCAAGTTTCCCCGCAACTCTCTAGTGTCCAACTTCTCAGCGATCCGGATACCAAGATTCCGGCAATTACCGATACAGGTGCTGAAGGAATCATCCAGGGAGAGTTCGGAGTGGGTATTAAATTGACAGATGTTGTCCAGGAAAAAGTTCTTGTCAAAGGTGAATTTATAAAAACTTCAGGCAGAAATAGTTGGCCAAAAGGGCTTGTGCTTGGAAAAATTGAGAAAGTAAATAAAGTGGAAAAAGATTTCTTTCAAAGTGCCGATGTAGTTTCAACGATCAATCTAAACGATGTTAGTCTGGTTTACGTCATAAGGTTTTAATATGGAAATTACAGCAAGAGTGTTAATGTTAATTTTATTAACGCTACTTCAGGTGACAACTTTTCCCATAAATTTTGGATTTGCTTTTTTGGTAGCCCAAAGTTTATTTGTTGCAGATTTTCGATTCGTCAGTTGGATTGTAGCGGTTGCCTTCCTGGTTTCTGTATTTGGAAATATAAATTTTGGAGTTGTTTTGATAGCTTTTACGCTCTCGATGTTGGTGATTTTTTTGGCCAGAAAGTTATTTCCTGATAACAGAATTACGAAAGTGGTTATTGTAGCAATATCTTTACCATTAGCCAATATTGGGTTACTGCTCTCTAGTAGAATTTTGCAATGAAGAAACCAATAAAAAAAAGAAAAATTGATTTTGGTCTTTCCTTTGGTGATTCAGTTATTGGAATGGAATCTAAATTAAGATTGCCTTCAGACGAGCAAATGAAAAATTCTCTTGCTTGGGAAGAAGGTGAGATCCAGAGTGAAAAAACCGCCAGCATTTCACCTTGGCGATTAGTTCCTGTACAAATAGTTTTTGCTTTTTTAATAATTCTACTTGGCGCCCAAGCTTTTAAGTTGCAGGTTATTGAAGGAGCAAATTTTTTAAATCGTTCTGAAGGCAACCATGTTTTAATTAAAATCTCTCATGCTCCACGTGGGGTAATCTACGATCGAAACGGTAAAGTTTTAGTGCGTAACAAACCAGGGTTTCGCCTAGCAGTTCGAAAAGTTGACTTACCAAAAAATTGGGAGAAAAAAATCGACGAACTTTCAATTTTGATTGGAAAAAGTAAAACTGAAATGGTCGACTTGGTCAAAAAATCCAAAACTGATTCAGTCACCATTGCGCAAGACTTGACTAACGAGCAGATTATTACTTTAAAAACTAGTTCGGATAAATTTCCCTGGCTTGATATTGAGCTAAATCCAAAACGAGAATATGTTTATAAGGAAGCTTTGTCTACGGTTTTAGGTTATACCCGAGAAACTTCAAAAGAAGATCTAAAACGTACTGACACCACGCCTTATTCAGCTGGTGATCAGGTGGGGAAGTCAGGGGTTGAGGAGAGTTTTGAATCAACTCTTCGCGGGGCCAATGGGTATCAGTTAATCAAAGTTGATTCGCAAGGTAAGCAGCAGGGCATTTTATTTGAAACAAAACCTGTAGCTGGAAATGATGTGACTGTAAGTATTGACAGCGAATTGCAAAAATTCGTCTATGAAAATCTGACAAAGGTTTTGCAGGATAAAGGTGGTACTGGAGGTTCCGCAATAGTTACCGACCCAAATTCCGGGGAAGTTTTGGCAATGGTTAGCGTGCCAACTTTTGATGCTAATATTTTTTCCAATGCAATTTCCGCCAGAGCGTACAGTGATCTAATTAATGATCCAGGTCATCTTTTACTAAATCGGGCAATCGGCTCGTCATACCCACCGGCATCAACCTTTAAACTGATAATGGCGCTCTCTGGTTTGGAAACAGGGACGATTAACAAAGATACAAAAATTAATGATACTGGGTTTTTTACACTTGGGGATGTTGTCTTTAACAATTGGCTCTGGACAGATCATCGTCAGATTGAAGGAGAAATCAGTGTGGTCCGTGCGATTGCTCGCTCAAATGATACTTTCTTTTACAATCTTGGCTATCGCCTGGGAGTTGATAAAATCGCTGAGTTTTCCAAAAACTTTGGACTAGGAGCAAAAACTGGGATCGAACTAACTGGGGAAACTCTTGGGCTTGTCCCAACTCGAGCGTGGAAAGAGGAAAATTTTGATCAAATCTGGTTTCCGGGTGAAACAATCAACTATTCTATCGGACAAGGCTATCTTTTGGTGAGTCCATTACAATTAAATCAAGTGACTTCTGTTTTTGCTAATGGCGGTAAATTGATCACACCAACGCTTACCCACAATAAATCATCAAAAATAGTTCGTGAGAATCTAGGAAAGGCAGAAAACATTGCAATTGTTCAAGAAGGGATGTATCAAAATACGGTCGGAGATGGTAATGTATCTTACTTGTTCCAAAGTTTTCCGATCAAAACCGCCGGGAAAACTGGAAGTGCTGAGAGCGGTGGAGAAAACAATTCTCATTCCTGGTACACTGGTTATGCGCCGTACGACCAACCAAAATTGGCCGTAACGGTTATGGTAGAGCGAGCGGGTCATGGTAGCGAAGTTTCCGCCCCAGTTGTGAAAAATATTTTTAAGTGGTACTTTAAGTTGTGATGGACGAAACAACTCTTTCAAGCTGGACAATTGCTAGAAGCAAGTCAATTTTGCCGGCGACGCTTATTTTCTCTTTTGTTTTAACACTTTTTTTAATTAGTTTCACTTGGATTTTTATAATTAACAAAAGTACCAGTATTGTCCCACTCGCAATTCCAATAATTTTACTTTTGCTTGTTATCTCGACACTGCCGGAATTTTTCAAAAGTTTAAAAGCAATCAGCGAATCTTATGAGGTATATCTAACTGAACGAGGTGTGTATAAACACAACTTTGGGAAAAAAGAAGAGCAGAAATTTATCGCTTGGGACTTGATGACTAGTTATGATATGAAATATTTGCAATCTCCTGGATTATTTGGAAAGATTTTTGTGAGGCCGACCAAGTTTTTTATTAAATCAAAATACACTGATGATTCTCTTTGGCTGGATACTTTTGGGGACGATGTCGATATTCTCCGAGCTTATCTCAAAGAACACAACGTTCCTTTTGGTTTTCTAAAGAATTCTTAAAGCTTGATCAATTCCTTACCTTAAGTTAAAATTAAATATGGTTGCAATAATTGACTTTGGTGGTCAATATACTCATCTTATCGCCAGACGTATTCGGCAGTTGAAAGTCCGCGCTGAAATCTTTTCTCCGGAAACAAATTTAACAAAAATTGAAAATTTAGAAGGAATTATTCTTTCCGGTGGACCTTCTTCGGTTTATGATAAGTTTTCCCCAAAAACCCCACTTTCAAACTTAAAATTAAAAGTTCCGATTTTAGGAATTTGCTACGGTCATCATTACCTAGCCAAAAATTTAGGTGGTTTAGTGAAAAAAGGTGCTCAGAGCGAATTTGGCCGGGAAATTTTAAGTATCGGCGCTAGCAAACTTTTTGCTGGTTTAAATAAAAACCAAAAAGTTTGGTTTTCTCATGGAGATCAGGTTTCGAAATTACCAAAAGGTTTCAAAACAATCGGAAAAACTAAAAATTGCCCAATTGCAGCCTTTGAAAGTGAATACCTGCCTGTCGGCAGGCAGGTTTTTGGAGTTCAGTTTCACCCAGAAGTTACCCATACAGAAAATGGCTTACAAATACTCGATAACTTCTTAATAATCTGCAGAGTAGAAAGAAGTTGGAATGCCCGCGATCAAATTAACGATTTAGTATTAGAAATTAAGCAAGCAATTGGGAACAAGAAGGTTTTAATTGCAGTTTCTGGTGGAGTTGATTCGTTGGTTGCGGCGACTCTAATTCACAAAGCAGTAAAGAATCAGATATACCCAGTTTTTGTTGACAGCGGGTTACTTAGAAAAAACGAAGTTAAAGAAGTTAAGGACCTTTTTAAAAAACTCAAATTTAGTAAATTTCGTGTTATCGATGCAAGTAAACTTTTCCTAAAACGATTAAAAAATATCACTGATCCAGAAAAGAAAAGAAAAATTATCGGTAAGATCTTCATCGAAGTTTTTACAAAAGAAGAAACGAAAATCGGTAAGAAAGAAAAGGTAAAATTTTTAGCACAAGGGACAATTTATCCAGACCGTATCGAATCAGCTAAAGCTTCGAGCGGAGCTGATAAGATAAAGTCACACCACAATCTAATTATTCCAAAAAACATTAAATTCAAATTGATCGAACCTTTAGCTGAATTCTACAAAGATGAAGTGCGGGAAATTGGTACAGATTTAGGTTTGCCTGAAGAAAAGCTTTGGCGCCATCCTTTTCCTGGACCAGGACTTGCTATCAGAATAATTGGTGATGTTACAGCCGAGCGGCTGAAAATTCTCAAACAAGCCGACGCAATTTATTTGGAAGAGTTACACAAAGCCAAAATTTACGATCAAATTTGGCAGGCTTTTGCTGTTCTTTTGACTAACAAAAGTGTGGGTGTTATCGGAGATCGGCGCAATTATGGTTATATAATTTCGCTGCGAGCGGTTAACAGTTTCGATGGTATGACAGCAGATTGGTTAAATTTGACCCAGATATTTTAGAAAAGATTTCCGCTCGAATTGTTAATGAAGTTAAAGGTGTCAGCCGAGTGGTTTACGACATTACTCAAAAACCTCCAGCAACAATTGAATACGAATAATTGACTTTGAAAATTTCCAGTAGTAATATCCGTTGGTAGAAAGGGAGGTAGAGTTATGCAATGTCCTGGTTGCAACAGTCAAATATCTAGGTTGACTACGGCGGAGCCAGCAAGTTTCACTATTTCTGTAAGCACTGACAGCAAAAGTAGGGTTGAACTTATACCTGACGATTTGGCTCCAGAACTTGTAACCCACGAATGTGGGACAAGTTTTGAGGTTCTTCATGGCTTCGATAACCATCTTTACATCAGTTGGCCTGAAGCGGCGAAAATTATTGTAATAGCACCGAGTTAGGAATCAGGTATGGTTAACTGTCCGAGTTGTGGGAAGGAAGTCAAATCCCTGCAGATCACTCAAAGTGGAAGGATCAAAACCACACAACTACCTGCTCAGTATCCAGACGGATTTCTGGGAGTGGAGGGGAAATGTGAGGTTTCCTCTACGTACGAACACGATTGCGGTTGGGAATTTGTTCTTGTTGCAGTTGGTATTCTCAGACCAATGAAGACAGCTAAAGTTCGTGTTTCTTCGCCAGTAAATACCACAAGGTGATTTCAAGAAAGGAGAACGCAATTGGAGTGGCCTAATTGTCCAGGTTGTAGAAAACCATTACAGAGCCTGACCATTGAACTTTTGAAGGGTCAGGTTGTGCAGCCCACTAGTGTGAAAACTTTGCTAAAGGTTGGTTTTGAAGGAGCAAGAGCTTCTCATGATTGTGGGCAACTGTTTGAATTGAGGAGCGATGTGCAACACGCTTACTTACTTCATTCTCTTGTTACCGAAGGAGTAGGGACATGATCTGCCCAGGTTGTAACACTAAAGTTGAGCGTTTGGTAAGACAATTGGTTGAGGTCGCAGAGCTTGACGAATTATCAGAACAACATGCAGTTGTCAAGGATAGAAAAACAGTTTCTGAGAAAATTTTCTGCGTTTGCGGTCAGGACTTCGTGACAGTTGCGAATCATTTTACTTTAGGTTCGATTGTCGGTGTAAACTTTGAAGCGGTCATTGCCTGAACAGTGTGGGGCTAGATAAATTTATCTAGCCTCTTTTTTGTTATAATTGCATAAATTATGAGTTTCTTAACGATATAATTCTCCCAAATGAACAAAGACTTGCCATATTACGTTGCACTTTCCCAAGCTCCAAGCATTGGGCAAAAGCGGTTTAAAGTTTTAACCGAAAATTTTAAATCCGCCCGCGAAGTTTGGGAATCACCTGAAAAACTCCTTAAACAAGTTCTCGACCCCTCAGTTTTCGAAAAATTCAATAAATTTCGCCAAAGTGTTGATCCAGAAAAATTACTTGCAGAAATTTATCGGAAAAATATTCAGGTTGTAACTTTAACAGATAAAACTTACCCGGAAAAACTTAAAGAAATATTTGACCCACCACCGGTTCTTTATATTAAAGGTGAGTTAAAACCAGAAGACAATCTCGCTTTAGCAGTAGTAGGAACTAGAAGAATAACAAATTACGGTCGGGAAGTGACCGAAACTCTGGTTCGTGAATTGGCAAATTCCGGTCTGACCATCGTTTCTGGTTTAGCTCGTGGGGTCGACTCACTGGCGCATAAAACTGCCGTTGACAATGGTAGCCGAACGATAGCAGTTTTAGGTTGTGGCGTTGACATCGTTTATCCAGCGCAAAACGTGATGTTAGCGAAAGAAATTATTAAAAATGGCGCTCTTGTTAGTGAATATCCACCGGGAACAGAGCCGATTCCAGGTCACTTTCCAGCCCGCAACCGGATTATTTCAGGGCTTTCTTTAGGAACTTTAGTCACCGAAGCTGACGAAAAATCCGGTTCATTGATTACTGCAAGCCAGGCACTTGAGCAAAACCGCGAGGTTTTTGCTGTTCCTGGGCCAATTTATTCCAGACTTTCCAAAGGCCCATCGGGGCTAATTAAACAAGGCGCAAAACTGGTAACTTCAGCTGCTGATATTCTGGAAGAACTAAATATTGAACAAAAGCAAAAAGCACAAAAGGTGAAGCAAATAATTCCGGATAATAAAGACGAAGAAGAAATAATTAAATTACTAGCTAACGAACCAAAACATATTGACCAGCTTCTACGTGAGAGTAAATTTTCATCAAACAAATTAAATGGACTGCTAGTAACAATGGAGTTAAAAGGGAAAATCAGTTGTCTAGGAAACGGAAGTTATCGGCTGCAAAATTGATTTTATCCAAAAGAAAAAGCCGACTGTTTCAAAATTTAGAAACAATCGGCTATATAGTTACGTTAAATCGCTTTCCTTCAACCTTCCTTCGGCCAGCATTCGTTCGATTTGCGCGCAATTGGCCATTTCATGATGCGAGAACGGTTCCAAACGAGATTTTGTCGATCGTAGATATTCGACTGCGTCAATGAATGGAAAACGCGCAAACACCCAATCGCGGAAAACGTCCAAGTCCTCCCGATGAATTTCCAGTTCAGCCCTTCGTGTTACTTGCACCAGTTCGGGAAGAGCTTTTGTTGGGCTCGAATAAACAAGTTGTGCTCCTTTAACTCGTTTAATAACCCGATCCTTGGTTCCACCGCAAAGTGGGTGGGTGATCACTTGGATTCCTCTGATGTTGTGGTGCTCGTGAGCGAAGATGATTTGCTCGGTTAGAAGTTCAAGAGCACCATCGCGATCGAGACCAAAAAAGTTCCTGAGTCGATGGTACCAACGTTTTTCGTTCCGAATAAACTTCGCCAGAGTACTGACACTTCCCATAACAGAGATTTGGTCAGTCCCACCGGCATTGTAGGAACAAATTGCCGAAGCCACTTTGTCTGCCCAACGTCCGTCTCCACAATAAATTGCGATCCAGGGTCGCCAGTTATCAACGAAAAGATCATTGATCAAGGCCATTGGATTTTCATCTGCAGCCAGTTCCATCAGTGTCGGTGTTACTGGCGGTGTTTTTCCTGGTCGCACATGCATGTCACGCGGATGGACGTCCCTGCCGTGATTATTATCCAAACCAATCCTCCTTAACTTCCTTGTTTATTTTTCTCTCAGCGCAGGATTGTACTGTAAATATAGAAAACTTTCAAGTACTGGAAACTTTGCAAATTGCCACCGCTTGCGGCTTACTGATATAGTTAGAAGAATTATGTCAAAACCTTTAATTATCGTTGAATCCCCAACTAAAGCTCGCACCTTGTCGCGTTTTCTTGGTAACGATTTTGTAATTGAAGCCTCGATGGGTCATGTTCGTGATTTGCCCAAAGCCAAACTTGGAGTTGAAGTTGAAAAGGATTTTGAGCCCCTATACGTTATTCCGCGTGATAAACGAAAAACTGTTGAAAGACTTAAGGAACTAGCCAAAAAATCTTCCGAAGTTATTCTGGCAACCGACCCGGACCGAGAAGGTGAGGCAATTGCCTGGCATGTTGCTCATATTGTCTCGGAAGTTAAGGGCAAAAAAACAAAAGCTCAGGAAAACGCAGAGTCAACTACTCTCAAAAGAATCGTTTTTCATGAGATTACTGAAGATGCAATTAAAGAAGCTATGGGCCATCCTAGACAGCTTGATTTGAAACTAGTTGATGCCCAGCAGGCACGACGAATATTAGATCGACTAGTTGGTTACAAACTTTCTCCTTTGCTCTGGTACAAAGTTAAAAAAGGGCTATCCGCTGGTCGAGTGCAATCAGTGACAGTCCGTTTGATAGTTGATCGGGAGCGGGAAATTGAAAAATTTGTTGCAATTGAGTATTGGTCGGTTGATGCTCTTTTAACCAAAGCTGGGGATGAATTTACTGCCAGTTTACTCGAAAAAGCAGGCAAAAAAATCGAATTGAAAAACGAGAAAAACTCGAAAGTAATTGTTGAGGATCTAGAAAACGCAAAATACTCTGTTGCCAAAGTAAATCAAAAAGACACAAGAAAATCACCATACCCACCATTTACAACCTCAACTTTGACACAAACTGCGGCCAACCGTTTTGGCTTCACTTCAAAAAAGACGATGAAATTGGCCCAAGATTTATACGAAGAAGGTTTTATCACTTACCACCGAACTGACTCGCTGAATTTAGCTGCTTCAGCGTTGAGTGAAGCAAGAAAATTTATTGAGAAAAATCTTGGTAAAGAATATTTGCCAGAAGGCAACCGTGTCTATAAAACAAAATCCAAAGTTGCCCAGGAGGCTCACGAAGCGATTCGTCCAACCAAAATTGATGTTAAAAAAGAAAAAATAACTTTAGGTAACGATCATAAAAAACTTTATGATTTGATCTGGAACCGATTTCTCGCTTCCCAAGTAGAGGACGCGATCTACGATCAAATTTCAATGGATATTTCGGCCAAGAGTAAAGAAGATTATTTATTGCGGGCCAATGGTTCACTGATAAAATTTGCCGGTTGGCTTAAAGTTTACGGCCGTGAAGAAGGGGACACGATTGAAGAAAATAAATTGCCATTGTTAAAAGCAGGCGACAGCCTAGAGTTGAAACAACTTTTTCCCGAGCAGCATTTCACCCAACCACCACCACGTTATACAGAAGCATCGTTAATCAAAGCCCTTGAGGAAAAGGGAATTGGCCGACCAAGTACTTATGCGCCAATTATTTCCACTATTCTCGATCGCAATTATGTCGAGCGGGAAGAAAGAAAATTTAAACCAACGCCGCTTGGAGTTGCGGTTAATGACTTCTTGGTCTTGAATTTCCCCCAACTTTTGGATCTGAGTTTTACTGCCAAACTTGAAGATGATCTCGACAGTGTTGCCAATGGGGAAGTGAAGTGGGTGCCTTTGATCAAAGAATTTTATGACCCTTTCGCTATTTTATTAGATAAGGTTTACAAAGAAAGCGAGCGAGTTAAAGTCGTTGCCGAAACCACTGATGAGAAGTGTCCAGAAGGTCACGCACTAGTAATAAGATATGGAAAATTTGGAAAATTTCTAGCTTGCGAGAAATTTCCGGAACACAAATTTACCAAAAACTTCGAAGAAAAAGTCGAAGCAGTTTGTCCGGATAGTGGCGATCCAGTCGTGATCCGACGTACCAAAAAAGGCAGACCGTTCTTTGGTTGTAGCGCTTATCCAAAATGTAAATGGATGAGTTGGAAAAACCCGGCTCTGGAAAACATTCCTTCTCAACCAGTCGCTGAGGCTTAAATAATAATTATTTCCTAACAGGAAAACCAGAGCATAAGAGCTTAGAATGAAAGTAGAATCCTGAAGAAAATGTCGGAAACCACTCCGATTTAATCGGAAGGGAGGACGTCATTTGTTAATTCCAACTTTAGTTTCAACCTTAACAAACCGTTTCTCAAGTCGATCGCGGTAGGAAATTTCTGCTTCTAACTTTCGGTCAATCGAATCAACTTTGTGATGAACTTCAGTTAATTCTTCTTTTACTTCAGTTAATTCTTCTTTTGTCGCTAGTTTTTCTAGATCGGATTTAGTTGCCATAACAGGTTCTAAAACTTCATCCCAAAAACCCATCAAACCTTCTTTGAATTGTTTTTGAAACAGTTTTTGTATCTGGTTAAAATCTTCCTTAGTTAACATTATCTAAATATTTACACAAAATATTAGACTAGTCAAGATAAAGAATTATACACTCAATAACTTGACTTTGGAACCTAAACCGGTTATACTATAAGATAGTTTAAATTCAACCTGATTTTTCCACACTAGGGTTATAAGTTAAGACTTATGAGTTTCTTAACGATATATTTAACTTTATTGCGGGGGAATTAGTTAAGGAGGAGTTCATGAGAGTAACAGCACAGTTCGCTGCGATTGTTACCGTGTTAGTTTTGATTCTCACCGTTGTGGTGGGTGTCAAGCTGATCGGAACGTTCGCTTTGTCCGAACAAGAATCCCTCAAGGACGATTTGACGGTCGGACAAACTCTTGCCAAGGATTTACTCGACAGCAATGTCGACGAGATCAAGAAGCAGGAGATTGAAGTTCGGTTGGAAAAGCTCCGCAGCGACATCCGCTGGTCTGAGCTCAGTCTTATCGAACAGGACAAGTGGTCTCGCATCGACGCAGCCTTGAGGTTACGTCATATCCAAAGGGCGCAGGTACGTGACATCGAGACAAGGTGCGACGCAATCACGGCAGCCCCTGTTTCACCGGATGGAACTCAAAAATCCAGCCTGGTCGAAACACACTGCCAATAGCAAAAAGCTTTTCGTTGGACACCCCGCCACGAAGAGCAATCAAGTGGGTGCTGTAAATCTTTTCGAGCAATCGAGAAGACGAAAGCACCCATTTCCTTTTTTCAAAACTCTTTTTTTGAATTAAATATTAGTTGGAAGTGTCTACTTTAACATTGACGTCGTTTTTGATTGAAGTTTGGTTGGAAGTACTCGAAGAAGAATTACAATCCACTTTTACATTTATATCCCCACTGCTTTTTTCATTAATATTTACTGAGCCAGCCGGAACTATTTCAGTTTTGCCGTTTTTTGTTACAGTACAAGTTCCTGTTTGAGAATTTGTATTAGAAGTTGTATTTGAGTTATCGATATTGACTTTAACAGAATTATCCCCGGAAGACTCAGTTGCTATGTTTATTTCTGGAGATTTATTTTCAACTACTTTCTTTGTAGATAATTTTTCTGAGTTTTCACCCTTAAACAATGGTGGATTAAGAAGGGCGAGAACAAAAAATACGATTGCTAAGACAAGCAGTGGACTAAATTTAACTAAAGAGCTGCGTTCAAAAGTTTTCATAAGCAAAAGCATTATTGCGCAACTTATAATATTTGTCAAAGACCAAGCGGCTTGCAACCTCTGATATAATCCATAGTGAACGTTCTGGTGGCGGGACATAGTCTTTAAGGAGTGAGGACTTGTCCAAAAAAGTGTCGGACCTAGACAAGGTAGAAGATTGTAAGGAGGTTTGGGCTCACGCAAGGAGTGTTTGTTCAGCGATCAATCGTCTGGAGGAGAACGGAATCTTACTTCCAGGGCCGATGGTTCCATTTGTGCAGCATTTTTCCACTTGTGAGAACTGCAAAGTGGATT
The DNA here is from genome assembly GCA_964367355.1 of uncultured Gammaproteobacteria bacterium. Taxonomy (GTDB): domain Bacteria; phylum Patescibacteriota; class Microgenomatia; order Woykebacterales; family RBG-16-39-9b; genus CAYIWY01. Next base: position 148,831 of record CAYIWY010000002.1, on the reverse strand, counting down.
TTGCCTACATGCACAAACGTTGCTCGTTTGTTCTTCAGGATTGTGAGCACGGGGGTGGTTTTCTTTCAGCAAAGCGATGTGTTCACCTCAAGTCAATCGAGGAGGGAGTGTAATTGGTAACGCAAGAACTAGTGAAGAAGCGGGATCCAAAGCGAACGGAGAAACTTCGGATCGCTGTTCGCTACCTTCTCCAAAAAGAGAGCATGGTTGAGGGTGTGCGAACTGGTCTTCAGTCTGGGTTGGCGAAGCATTTTAAAGTAAGTAGACAGAGAGTTCATCAGGTAGTTGTCGAAGAACGAACGAAAATAGAGGCGAAAATGGAGTAGAAATCGCGAAGGGCTGTTGTAAATAATTGCAACAGTCCTTTTTTGATACCTTTTGAACTACTTTCTTAATTATAATTATCTCTGTTATAGTGTTAACGCAAAGGGGGTCTCCGGTGAATCGGAGGGCCGTCCAAACTATATGATTCTTTCCGACCACGATATTCGCCGCAATATCACTGAAGGTAAAATTGCGATTAAACCTGCACCAAATTACGAAGACCAACTAGGTAGTTGTTCAATAGATTTCCATCTTGGGAATACTTTTAAAATTTTCAACCATTCTAAATACCCTTACATCGATCCGAGAAATCCAAGTTTATCAAGTGAAATTATGAAAGATATTGTTGTTAGCACGGGAGAAGCTTTTATCATGCGTCCAGGAGAATTTTGTCTTGCCACAACAACCGAAAGTTTAAAAATCGCCGATGATTTATTAGGCAGGTTGGAAGGGCGGAGCTCGTTAGGTAGAATTGGAATAATCGTTCATTCGACTGCGGCTCGTTTTGATCCTGGTTGGGATGGTACACCAGTATTAGAATTAGGAAACATTGGGGTTTTACCAGTCGCTCTTTACCCAGGAATGAAGATTTGCTCTTTTACCTTTGAGGAACTTTCTAGCCCATCGGATAATCCCTATAATAAGAGAAAGAATGCAAAATATGCCAACCAAAAAAGCCCGGATGCTAGCCGTATTTCACAAGAAATGAGTAGCGAAGAACCTCGTTATATTAAACACGGAAAAAAGTCTGTGAGGGTTAAATAGGTGATTCTTTCGAAACAGTCAATTGAAAAATTAATTACGGAAAAGAAAATAAAAATTAACCCTTTTGATGAAGCTTCAGTTGGTACTGTTTCGATTGATTTGCACCTAGATTCGGTTGCGCTAGATCCTGCAAAGAACAAGGAGTTGTCATTAAATAATTACTACTTAACAAACGATAATTTTATTTTGGTTAATGCTTTGGAATTTATCGAATTGCCAGCTAATTTAATTGCTCGGATTGTTCCACGATCAAGTTTAGCTCGACTAGGGGTACTGTGTACTTTTGAAGCTGATATTTTAGCACCAAATTTTGCAGGGAAACCGCTTTTTACTTTGAAAAATCTTTCAAACAAACCTGTGTTAACAAGGCCGGGCCTTGCAATCGCTCAACTAATATTTGAGGAAGTTGACCAAGAAGTTGAAGTTCAAACTAGTCGTTATGATCACAAAAAACTAGAAGAGTCTAAACTTTGTGAAGAACTAGAATAGATTATTTTAGCTACCTTTTGAAAGGTAGCACCAAACTTGCACCTTGCAGCGTAAGCTAAAGAAATTATGGCAGCTAGAACAGAAAAGTGGCCGATTTTATACGAAAACATTTTGCGGGTTGGTGATCCGGACCAATCAGTTGGGGTGGTCACTTTGTGGACAGAACGTGATGTAATCAAAGATTCACTTGAGAAAAAAGATTACGCTGCCATTGGCAACCTCTACAGCCCAGCCGGGATCAACCACATGATGCGCAATGTTTTGGCCAACCCATCGATCCGCCATTTAGTTATGTGGGGAGCGGATATGTCGGGTTCTGGATCGTCGCTACGGAATTTTATGGAAAAAGGAATTGACAACGATTACAAAATTATTGATGCACCCGGACAAATTGAGCCGGAAATTCCAAAAGACGCTGTAGAAGATTTTCGTAAAAATGTTGAACTAGTCGACATGCGCGGTAAACCAAAAGAAGAAGTTGTTGCAGCTGTTAAAAAATTTAAAAAAGAAAAACCTTTCCGAGCTAAAGCTGAAATTTTTCCGGCGACTGAGAAAAAGGTAACCACTTGGCCAAGCGAACAAGTGAGTTTTCGGATTGAAGCGCCGACGGTGGCAGCCCTCTGGTTAAAAGTTCTCAACATGGTGACAAAATATGGTCGAGTTAAATCCACTCGTTATGCCACGACTAACGAATTAAAAGAAATCCTTAACCTCAACGCTGTTGTCACCGACGAAGATCCGGAAAATGAATATTTTCCTGAATATTTACCATTTACTACAAATGAATTAAAAGCCTATTACCCCGAATGGCTAACTGCTCGACGTATCCCCGGAATGGCCTACAACTATGGCGAGCGGATGCGTAATATGGAAGGAATTAACCAAATCGAAGAAATTAAAAAACTGCTGCAAAACCGTCCGGACAGCAAAAAAATGATCGCTTCTTTATACAATGTTAAGGTTGATTGGGCGGCGGCCAATACTGGCGATACACCTTGCATTACCCAAATTATTGGTGGGGTACAGGACAAAAAGTTCTTTATGACCGTCCACGTCCGGTCCCAAGATATGTTCCACGGTTGGCCGCGCAATATGTTTGCGGCCCGCAAACTCCAAAAAGAAATTGCCGACTCGGCCGGCTACTCGATGGGTAAGTTGACGATGATTACCCACAGTGCCCACATGTACGCTGATGATTGGAATACGGCCGCCGATTTACTCGAAAAATACTATATCAAAGAAACTGCCAAGTATAAACCAGGGTTTCATTTCCAGATTGACCCGCGGGGGAATTGGCTGATTGATATTGACTGGGAGAATAAGTTAATTCTGGCAAAACTAATGACCAACGATATGGCGACGGAACTGACGATGTTTCATGGGAAAACTGCCAAAGAAATCATTAAACAAATCGGTGAGTGGGAACTAATTTCAATGTCCTTTCACGCCCTCGATCTTGGAGCGGAACTGCAAAAAGCTGAGATCGCTTTAAATTACAATCTGCACGATTGGAAACAAGACCGCCGGATTGATGTTGCTTCGCAAGCAGTTACTCAAGATTTTCAAGAGAAAATTGATGCCCCAACTCGGTATGTTAAACGTGGAAAAAAATCTATCCAGGTAAAAAACTAATAAAACTTGATTTTTCCAAAATAAAATGCTAAACTATGGGACACAAATGACGTGAACAAAAGAGTTCATGCTTTTGAATTTGGGAGGAAAGGGAATGATCTTCATAATTCTTGGTTCGGTTGGGTTGATCCTCGGACTGTGGACATGTTACTACAGTGTCTTCGTTCTGGGTCCACAGGGCAAGAAGATTTCGCCTGACGACTTGTTGTCTGTTGGAGGTTACCGGCGCAGAGCTGCGTTAAATATGATCGTAGCTTTTGCTGGTATTCTTGTTTCGCTACCAACCTTTGTTGCTGGGTTAATTAGTGTCATGTGAAGGTGCAAGACGACTTGGAGTAATAAACCAAGTCGTTTTTCCCAAGGTTTTCAAATTTTGGAAATCTTAGGAAAAAGCATGACCAACATGAGGTGGTGCTTTAGTGGGAGAAAACTATCTGCAAGAAAGGAAAGCACTTAGTTGTCCGAGTTCTTGGACCAAAAAGCGATGCTTGGAGTGGTGATCGTTGTTTGGTGCCGTATGAGATTATGGAAGTCGATGATGATTTTTACGATTTCAAAAAACGCGAGCGAATTCTGATTTGTCCAAATGTTTGTTTTTTGGGCGGAGAGGTTGTTCATCTTCGCGGTGAGAAAATTGATCTCGATGACATAAGTTACGTAATTAACTTTTTTATTGAGGAAATTCACTATCCTTCTGGCGAAGTGATTCGTCTTGGCAAAGTAAAATAAAGTGAAAGGGGAAAAGATGGATTTCGATCGGGCAGTCGCGTTGGGTGTGAAGTTGACCGAACTTTTGGAAAATCTCAAGCGCAACCAAACTGGTTTGGTGGGTAAGGAAATTCAGGATGTGATTGACCAGATGTGTCAGATAGGTTACACGCAGTTGGTTCGGGAAATTCTTGAAGATCATGGATTTACCAAGGAAACTACCGTTTTTGTGATTGGTGATGAGGGCTCTGATGGATTTTAGCTCTTCGACTAAAAAAACCTAGTTCGGCTGAAATGCAGATCTAGGTTTTTCTTTTTATTCAACTTATAGTATATTATTAACCTATGCATGGAAAAATAATTGATTTTGAAGGAACTGACGGAACTGGGAAAAGTACTCAGGTCAAACTCCTGACAGCTTATTTAACTAAAAACAAAAAGAAGTTTTCTTATTACAAATTTCCGCAGTACCAGAAAACTTTTCATGGAAAAACCATTACCAAATTTTTACGTGGCGAATTTGGGACAATTAGTGAGGTCTCTCCTTATTTAATTTCCTTGGCTTATGCCATGGACAGAGTTACGGTAAAGGAAGAACTTTTTGATGATTTAAATGAAGGTAAAATAATTATTTGCGACCGTTATGCTCCGAGTAACAAAGCTCACCAAGCTGCCAAGATGATCGAGCCAAAAAGAGATGAGTTTTTACATTGGCTTGACGAACTGGATTACAAAGTTAATAAAATGCCCAGGGAAGACTTCGTCATTTTGTTGGATATGCCAGTTAGTGCTTCCTTTCAATTACTTAAAAAAATTCCCCGCAAGAAAGATATTCATGAGACTGAAGCAGCCTATATGGAAGAAGCTAGAAAAGTTTATTTAAAAATGGCAAGCCGTGATAAAAACTGGTTGGTAATAAATTGCATTGACGGAAAAGGCAAGTTGAAAAGTAAAAATAAAATCCACGAAGAGATTGTAGAAGTACTTAGAATAAATTCGATTATATAAAACTTCTTCGGTGCTATTTTAATGCCTTGAAAATTTCCTTATAAATCAAGCTTTTTTGGCGACTTGCCAAGCCGTAAGATTAAGTTTATCGTTAAATTATGAAGATGCCCAATCTTTTCAGCAGTCCAACCAACTGATTTTTAAACCACACAAATGTGTGGTTTTTCGTTTTTTAAGGGGTAAGAGTTCGGGGAGAGTGGAAATGCGAATCACTACTGATCAGGAGACGATCAAGAGTCTACGGGAGAAAGGGAACGACATTCGCGACGATGGTAAGGGCGTTCACGGTGGCATCAGTTTCAGGTGTTTCATCGACAGATCCACTGCAAGGCGCTATCGGGTTTACGAAGGGGAAAAGGAGGTACCAGTTCACAGAAGTCTCGTACCAGTTGTTAGTTAAGTAACGAGCCCTCTTTGCAAATTTGCACTGAGGGCTTCCTTTTTGTTGACACTTTTTGATATACTACCCCAGTTAGAAAATTCACACGCTCAAATTTTATAAACTTCCTGCGGTTGAATCATTGACTCAATCGTTTCTTGAGCGGCGGCTAAAGGAGGCCACAATTTAAAATGTCGAATTTACCTAGTTTAAAAGAATTGCTTGAAGCCGGTGTTCACTTTGGTCACGAAACCAAACGTTGGAACCCAAAAATGGCGAAGTATATTTTTACCGCCAAAGAAAAAATCCACATTATTGACCTCGAAAAAACTGAAAAAGCTTTGCAAGAAGTAGTTGATTATGTCCAAAAATTGGGTGCTGAAGGAAAGCAAATTGTTTTTCTGGCAACGAAAAGACAAGCTAGCGAAATTGTTAAAGCCGAAGCTCAAAGATCCGGTGCAATGTATATGACCACCCGTTGGCTCGGTGGACTTTTCACCAATTTTGAAATGGTCAATAAATCCTTGGCCAAAATGACTGAGCTTGAGGGTACTTCGAAAGATGACAAATACACTAAACGCGAGCAACTACTGATGGTTCGCGCGCTGGATAAACTCGAGCGTTATGTTGGGGGGATTCGTGGCATGTCCGCCTTGCCGGAAGCGCTTTTCATTGTCGATTCGCGCAAAGAAGACAACGCTGTCAAAGAAGCTAGGAAAGTGAACGTTACCACGATTGCTTTAGTCGATACCAATGCCGACCCAACAGTAATTGACTACCCGATTCCAGGTAATGACGATGCCATTAGGTCGATTTCGATAATTGTCAAAACAATCGCTGATGCTTATCTTGAAGGTAAGGAAATGCATGCCAAAAAGATAGCTAAGGAAGAAAAAGTTGAAGAAAAGAAGGTAGCAAAAGTTGAAACCAAAGAAAAAGGAGCTACATTTGCTGACTCAGAAATCAAAGCTGAAGTTAAGGAAAAGCCAAAAGCAAAAGAAAAAGTAGATGTCAAAAAAGAAATTAAAACCGAAAAGAAAGCCGTTGCTAAAAAAGCAACTAAAGTTACAAAAACAAAAAAGGAGGATTAGTATGACCGATATATCTGCAGAATTAGTTAAAAAAATCCGTGAAGAGACAGGCGCTGGGGTAATGGATGTTCGCCGAGCTTTACTTGAAACCTCTGGAGACGAAACCAAAGCAAAAGAGATTTTGAAAAGCAAAGGTGAAGCAGCTGTTGCCAAAAGAAGCGAGCGGGAAACAGGACAAGGTGTGATTGAAACTTATGTTCACTCCGGTGGTAAAGTTGGAGCGATGGTTTATCTGGCTTGTGAGACCGATTTTGTCGCTAAGACCGAGGAGTTTAAAAATCTTGCAAAAGAGCTGGCGATGCAGGTTGCTGCGATGAATCCTACGAGTACAGATGAACTTATAGAACAAGACTATATCCGAGAACCGGGTAAGACTATTAAGCAGTTAATAACTGAAGTAGTTGCCCGAACTGGTGAGAATATTCAGGTGAAAAAGATTGCTAGGTTTTCCTTAGGAGACTAATCTTTCTTCAACCTTTGACAGCAAAGGTTGAACCAAACTGCCGCCTTGGATCCTCCAGCTAAAAATCTCGTTTTGTTCACTTAATTTTCCAAAACTCCTCTTCAAAGAAGCGTCAAACAGTTGAAAAATTTTCCTTCGGAACCAGTTTACAAAACTCAATTTTCTTAACGCTGACTAATCCAACGGCGGTTTCTGCTTGCTTGTAACGCGGTTTTTTATTTTGATCAAGACGCTGCTCGCAACGGTGTTGAAAACAAATCCAATAACACTTACTTCACTGAAGGGTTTAAAGAGTAACGCTGGTAAAATACTTGATTGAAGATACCCAATAACTTATACTGGGCTTTACAAATGGAAACAGAAATTTCGCAAGCAAAACAAAAAATGCAGAAAGCGATTGAGCATTTACTCGAAGAGCTACTTTCAGTTCGTTCCGGTCGGGCTAATCCAAGTTTACTTGAGGGAATAAAAGTCAATGCTTATGGAGGGATGATGGCTCTCAAAGAACTCGCTTCTATAAATGTACCTGAAGCCAGGCTTTTAATCGTTCAAGCTTGGGATCAAGGTAATAAAGACGCGATTGCCAAAGCGATTCGTGATTCGGGGATGGGTTTTAACCCAATCGTTGAAGACAACCTGATTCGAGTGGCCGTGCCAGCTTTAAATGAAGAGCGACGTAACGATTTGATAAAGCTTGTTAATGAGAAAGGGGAATCAGCCAGGGTCGCAATCCGCTCAATCCGCCGTGACACGATTGACTCTATCCAAAAGGAAGAGAAAAATAGTAAAATCTCTAAAGACGAAGCCCATCGCTATATTGAATCGGTCCAAAAGATTACTGACGAGATGACCGGTGAAATTGATAAAGTCGTAAAAGCGAAAGATACAGAATTAAAAGAAATTTAGGACTTTCATTTGCTGGCGCAAAAGTATAAGAATCATTTGCTAAGCAAAAGTAAAGTCGTGAAAGCTAAAGACAGCGAACTTCGCGAAATATAAATGATTCTCTCCATAATTATTGGAATTTTAGTTTTAAGTCTATTGATTTTTGTCCACGAAGCTGGGCATTTTTTGGCCGCCAAAATGTTTGGTGTTAAAGTCGAAGAATTTGGTTTTGGTTTTCCGATTCCCGGGAAGATCTGGTCATTCAAAAAAGGAGAGACAACCTATTCGATCAATTGGCTACCGGCGGGAGGTTTTGTTCGTCTTTACGGCGAGGAGTCTGGAGCCAATGAAAATGACCCTAGGAGTTTTTCTGCCCAAAGTGTTTGGAAAAGAATTGTCATTGCTGGAGCTGGAGTAGTGATCAATATTATTTTGGCGATTTTGATCTTTACTGCGCTGCTTGCTTCGATGGGTTTTAAGCAAGATTTTAACCTTAGAATTCCAAACCAGTTTCCTTTTGGAACCCAAACTTATTATGGATTAGTCACCTATGTTGAGGATGGCTCCCCAGCCAAAGAAGTTGGACTTAAACCCGGTGACAAAATCTTGAAAATCGATGGTACAGCAATGACTGATTCTGAAAAACTTCGTAGTTATATCAAAGACCACGCGGGGTCAGAAATTGACGTAATTGTCCAAAATATTAAGGACAATACTCAGCGGGATATTTCAGTTACGCCAAGAGAAAACCCACCAAAAGGTCAGGGTGCACTGGGAGTCGCTCTTGAGCAAGGCTCGACTTTGGCTTACAACACTCCAGTGGAAAAAATCTTTTCCGGAGTGCTGCACTCTGGAAATATGCTGCAGTACCAATGGGCCGGTATGTCTAGTCTATTTTCCCAGTCAGTTAAAGAAAAATCAGTTGAGCCAATTACTAAAAATTCTTCCGGGCCGATCGGAATAATCGCCATCTTTTCAGTTGTATTGCAAGGCGGTGGGGTAGAAGCTTTTCGAAGTCTTTTGCTGCTGACAGCGATGATTAGTTTACTACTTGGAATTTTCAACTTGTTGCCGATTCCGGCAGCTGATGGTGGACGACTATTTTTCTTCTACATAGAAGCCATTTTCCGTAAAAAAGTTCCTGCCAAAATTGAGAATCGAATTCACACTGTTGGGTTCATGATTTTAATTGTTCTTTTTGTACTGATTGCCTTTAATGATGTGGTGAAAATCGCCACCGGGCGCCTTTTCGGCTAAACATTTCCTAGATTTTGAAAATGCAGACTTTCCTTTTGGTTTGACAATTTAGTTATTTTTGATATTATCCAACGAACAAACAAAAGGAGAGAGAGGAAAAGTGAACAAAGAAGTTAAGGAAGCACTTCAGAAATTTCTGAAAGGGGTCTTTGTTGCAGTAACGTTGAGGCTTTTAATCAGGTTTTCTCCATCAGAAAAGCTGGTTAGGATTCTATTGCCGATTGCGTTAATCTACGGTTTTATTTCTCTTTTGCCGAGAAGGAAGGAAGCCGGGATAAGAATTGCCATGATTGGAACGGCGGCAAATCTACTGGTCGTATTGGCGAACAAAGGTTTGATGCCGGTGCAACGATCAGACATCGGGAAGGTGCGCAAGAAGTCAAAACTTCTTGAAAGAGCTGAAAAACTTCCGGTGGGTAGTTGGATAAAAGGGAGCCATGCATTTGTTGATGAGGATAAGGCTCGTCTAAATTTGCTTTCTGACCGTATTGCTCTTAACATCAGAGGCACAAGAGGGGTTGCCAGTATCGGAGATATGATTCTTTATTTGGGAGCAATCGTTATTCTTTTTGAAAGTGTTCGGCAATTGTTCCAGGGTAAGAAATCCCAACCAAGGTTGAAGACGATTTAGAGTAAAATTCGAGTCCGTAACAAAAATTGTTGCGGACTTTTCCTTTTGGTTTGACTTTCAGCTCTAGCGACGTTACATTAATTACATAGTAAAGGAGAGATAAAGTGGCGTCTGCACTCGATGCGTATATAGATGCAAGAAGACTTGAACCAGGCGGGTCAGTATTTGCAAGCATTGAAACGTTTCCCAGCAAAAGAGGCCTTTGGAGACACTGGTTAAGACGAGCACCGTTCAAGGTGGTTTTAATTGAACAAAAAGAAAAGGTTTTTGAGGAAACTATCGAACGGGTAATCATAGTAGATGAGATTCGGTTTAAAGATCGGATGAATGGTTCGAGAGAATTACACGGAACACTTTTTCTCGAAAAAGAAGGCCCTCTGGGTTTTAATTTCTGGGCGACTGTTTGGTTCCATAAAGACGGATCCTTTTATATGGGACTGCTTAATTGGGCGGTGGAGAAATGAGACGTTAAGTCCGTAACAACACCTTGTTGCGGACTTTCTCTTTTTCAATAATTATTTCAACCTTTACAGCAAAGGTTGAACCAAACTTTCCAGCTTAACTACTTTGCCTTAGTTCATTTTACTTTTTGAAAAGTAAACAAAACTTTCGCCTTGCTTGCGCTGCTAGAAAAATTTAATTCGCTCGTATACGTCGACAACTCCCCGCCGGTTGGCGGGTCAAACACGTCCGACTTAATATCTCGCTTTGTTTAATTTCTTCTTAACGCTGCTCGCAACGGCGATTTTATTTGTACAACTCAATTCATGATACTTGATACCTGATTCTTGATACTTTATACTTTCAACAATGCGGCAATCTCAACTTTTTGGTAAAACTTTAAAACAAGCTCCGGCGGATGCTTCGGCTATTTCGCACCAGTATCTCGTTCGTGGTGGTTTTATTGATCAGCTGATGAGCGGGGTCTATAGTTTTCTACCCCTGGGGTTGAGAGTGCATCAAAAAATCGAAAACATTATCCGCGAAGAAATGAATGCTGCCGGTGGCCAGGAAATCTTGTTGCCAGCAATGTCTCCAAAAAACCTTTGGGAAGAAACTGGGCGTTGGGCTACATATGATCCTAAACTATTTACATTAAAAGATCGCCATGACAAAGAAATTGCTCTTGGACCAACCCACGAAGAAGTCATTACTGATTTAGTTCGTCGCCGAGTCCAGAGTTACAAGGACCTCCCGTTTGCCCTTTACCAAATTCAAAATAAATTCCGCAATGAGCTTCGTTTTACTGGTGGTTTACTCCGAGTACGTGAGTTTGTCATGAAGGATCTTTACAGTTTTCATGAAAGCGAAGCGGATCTGGAAAAATATTTTGAAAAAATGATTGAGGTCTATGAAAAAGTCTTTAATCGCTGCGGCATCAAACCGATTATCACCAAAGCGTCAGGCGGTTCGATTGGTGGTAGCACAACTTACGAATTCCAGGTGCCAACAAAGGTAGGGGAAGACACAGTTTATTTAAACAAGAAAACTGGGAAAGCTTTCAACAAAGAACTTCTTGACGAAATTCCGGAAAGTGAACGCGAAGAGTATGAACAAATCCCGGCAGTTGAAGCTGGACAGGTTTTTTCTTTGGGGACGAAATATTCAGCTGCTATGGGAGCCAATTTTGTTGACCGAGATGGCAAAGAAAAACCAATTGTCATGGGTTGTTATGGCATTGGATTGGGACGATTAATGGCGACAATTGTTGAAGCTTTTCATGATGAGCGGGGAATAATCTGGCCGGAAGAAGTAGCACCATTCGCGATTCATTTAATTAGTCTTGGAAATAATGAAGAAGTTAATAAAGAAGCTAAAAATATTTACGAAAAATTAACTAAAAAAGGCATCGAAGTTCTCTGGGACGATCGGGAAGAGTCAGCTGGTGGGAAATTGGCCGATGCTGATCTGATCGGTATTCCAGAGCGCTATATTGTCAGCGAAAAAACTTTAAAAGAGGATAGTGTTGAAGTGAAAAAGCGCAACGAAGAAACTCCAAAATTAGTTAAACTTTCGCCTTAATTCTGAAAGTCACAGCCAATATTATCGAAGCTCGTTGTTCCGATACCGTCGGTGTAGACCTTTTCCATCCAGTATTTCTTGGTGTTGGTGGCCGGTGGTTTTACGACAAAGCGGCTGCCTGATTCTTCATCGATAGTAAATTGATTGGTTTGAAAATAGTTTCTCGCTTTATCGTTAGTTTCCATGCTGTGAGGTGGTCCAGCGATAACAATAAAAGTTTCTTTACCACAATCAACCTTTGTGTTGTTAGTAGTAGTTTTTTGTGTTTCTTGTTTGATTTGCTTATCTTGACTTGTTGCAGTAATTACGCTCACCTCATTCATAGATTGTTGGTAATAAATTCCAAAGCAAAAGCCGAGAATAGGTAATAAAAAGAAAAGTACTAAAGCCAAAATTTTTGAGTACCAAGTAACTCGGTTCCATTCAATCTTCATACACTAATGATATAATTTTCTGCTGACAAAAACAAATAAGGAGGTAATTAGACGTTTCTTAGGTAGTAAGTCTTATTAAGAATTTCCTCTTTGTAATATAAATCCAAATTTTCAAAGTAAAACAAGTGTGTTATAATCCCATAGTTAGAAAGGAAGAGTGAGTGGTGAAGAGAGTCTTCTTAGTTGTCTTGGTGGGGCTTGCTGTAATTTTTCTCTTGCGGCGAGTTTCCAGGAGAAAATTGCTTGGGATTGTTCCTGCGTCAACACTTGGGAAAAGCCCGGATGAGCTATTTGAAATGGTGCGGAAAATTCAATCTGACCCAATGCTAAAGGGGTACTTTGAATTTGCCTCGGCCCATCCTTTTCAGATCCCAACAATAGAGGAAAGAGATGGTAGGTTATTTGCTTGCTACGGTAACGACACCTTCGATGTAACTGACCTAAAAGATAGTCCTCTTCTTCAGGGTCTGAAGAGCGAGCTAAAATTTGGACCATCGGCGTAATAAAAAAGGCGATTCTAAAACTTATAGAATCGCCTTTAATCTTTATTCACCCAGAGCAAGCATGTCCTCTCCTTAACGATCGACTAACCTACCGAACAAGTAGGACATAGCAGCGAAGAAAAATTCTCCACCAATGATCCAGAGAAGTTCTTTCTGGTCGATCGGTGAGTTGATCGCTCTGGCCCAAGCAGTAATGGCAGTTAGTAAGGTCATCATCTGGATTGAAGCTACAACACCTCGAGGTGACAAACCAAATATTCCAGGTAGTTCCTGATCAACTGCTTGGGTTGACTCCCAACTCGAACCCATTGATGCAGCGAATTCAAGAAACTCATTGATCAAAAAGAGACCCAACGCCACTTGCCAGATCCAGAGAGCGACAATACTGTAAAGTAGCATTGCCACAAGACTTATGCGAGCGAAAATTCGCAGACGAGCCGGAATGGTTTCCCGGTAAGTCAGCTTGCCTTTATCTCTCGTGAACAAGATACACCTCCTTGTTAAGATACCGTGTTTTCGATCTCAATCCAGTTGTTTGGATCTTTGGCTCTCTTTCTTTTGTCCCAAGCTCCCCAACACGCTAATGAACCTCCATAGATAAGAATGGCCGTGAAATAAATGTTCATAGTCCAGAGATCTGGTTCCTTATTTTCGGCAAACCACTGTTTGTAAAAGAGGTAACCAAAGAGAACAAACATCGGGACTGCTAAGAGCAGTACTCGAACGCTGTCCATTGGTGTTTCCTTCAGGCGTTTTGTTGGTTTGGGGTTTTCAGAAATCCTGACCAATGCTTTACCAGTTTGAATAAAGCAGATGAAGAGGAAAACCATCAGTCCTAAAAAGTACCAGACATCCCAGTTGATTCCCAGAATCATCACAACTCCTTTTGTTAAAGTACAGTTAGTCGGATTATATATTAACTGCTAGAAAAAGGAAAACCCCGTCAGTAAATTTTACTGCGGGGTTATTTATCAGCTATGTTCCTGCTGGTACTTTTTTTCTCTCGCCGCGAATTCGTCCTCAATTCCTTGTTTGCTGCGGTCCCAGGCGAGCGAAACTAATCTTGCAACTACCCAGAATATTGCAAAGACAGTCGCCAGAGAAAAAATGCTCCAGAGTAGCTTGGCCCAATCAGTGGCAAGATTAGGCACGCTTCCAAAGACAAGGAAGACTATGAAAGTTAACGCTAAGAAAACTGGGAGACAGATTGTTGTCCGCCACAATTCTGGATAAACTCCCCAGTATCTATTGCCCGAAATCATTGTCAGACTCCTTTCTTCTAGCTTCTTTGGCGTGGAATTGCACCCGTTTCTTTGTCATATTCTTACACCAGAAAACTAATACAACGAAGAACACCAAGTCGATACTTATTGCCTCGATCCAATCGCTTAACTTACCGGTATCAAGAGCAATAAGATATGAAGGGATACTGGTCATGAAAAGACCAAGAGTCCCCATCAGAAAGACCAACCAATCTGTTCTTGCCAGACCAAAATACAGTTTTAACCCTCTCATTTTCTTTCTCCTTTAACTCCTGATTGCTCGTATTTTACCACAACCAAGCGAACGAGTTGTTTTTTACCGGAAAAAAGAGTAAAATAGCGCGATGGCAGGAAATATCGACCTACATACACATACAATGTATTCAGACGGAAGCTTGACTCCAAACCAGCTTGTGGTGAAAGCCAAGGAAATTGGTTTGAAAGCAATCGCTCTGACTGATCACGACAATATTGCCGCCACTGAAGTGGCTATGCTCAAAGGCAAGGAACTCGGTGTCGAAGTAATTCCAGCGATTGAATTGACGGCTTACCTAGATGAAAACAGTGATGTTAGTGATCTGCACATTTTGGGTTATTTCATTGATGTTCGCGATCGGGAACTGCGCAAAAAACTGGAATTTTATCAAAAAGAGCGTGAGGATAAAAGTCGCAAAGTTGTCAAGAATCTTAACGCAATTGGTTACAGGATTGAATTTAATGAAGTTAAGAAACTCGCTAAAGGTACAATCGCCGGGCCGCACATCGCTTTTTTGGTAATTGGTAAGAAAGATAACGAAGGAAAACTGAGAGAGGAGTTTGGAAAAATTCCGGAGACCGGTGAATTTATTCAAAAATATCTCACAGTTGGTGGACCAGCTTATGAAGCCAGGGTGGCAGCCACTCCGAAAGAGGCAATTGATTTGATTCATCAGGCAAGGGGGTTAGCGATCTTAGCCCATCCCTGTTGGAATTTAGCTGAAAAAGACGGAAAGAAATTAATTTTTAACGATAAAGTGATTGAAGACCTGGTGAAAATTGGACTTGATGGGATTGAAGTTTACGCCCACCGGGACAACGAAGCCGATACCAAAAAGTGTGTCGAGCATTTTGAAAAAGTTGCCGCCAAGATGAAACTGGCGGTAAGTGGGGGAAGTGATTTTCATGATTTCGGCAGTGCCGGAAAAGATTTGGGTTTCACTGATTTTTATCTAAAAATTCCGTATAATATTTTAGAAAACCTAAGAAAATTAGTTAAGACTGATTAAATCAATGGAAGACTGTCTCTTTTGCAATATAGTTGGGGGAAAGATTTCTGCTGAAGTTATTTACGAGGACGATTTTGTTACCGTAGTTCCAGACATAAATCCAAAAGCCAGAGTACATTTATTGGTATTACCAAAGACGCACATAAAAAGCTTTTTAGACTTAAGTGGCAATCAATTTTTGCTGTTGACAAAAATGGCAGAAGTGGTACAAACAATAGTAAGGGATCAAAAATTGGAAGGCGGCTATCAGTTACTTTTCAATGGTGGTAAACACCAACATGTGCCGCATTTACATTGGCATATTTTGGGTGACCAATTTTGTGAAACAGGAGGTGTTTTTTAATTTGACCATAGTTAGAGCCCAAGCTGGAGAACCAGTCGAGGTATTAATTCGAAAATTCAACAAAAAAGTCCTTTCGGACGGTATTCTCAACGAACTCAAAAAGCGTGAGTTTTATGAAAAACCCTCAGTTGTGCGCAAGCGCGAGAAAAAAGAACGTGCCCGTGTAGCTTACAACCGCCGAAGTAGGGGTGAATAAAGAAAATGGCATTTTTAGTTAATGCCACGATCGAGCCTCACTACCCGCTAAAACGCTCACAAATTACCAAGGCAGCTAAACAAACGTTAGAAAAAATGGACGTCAAGGGTGACGTTCGGCTTGACGTGTCTGTCATTGGGGACCGCAAAATGCGCGCTTTGAACAAAGAATTTCGTGGAATAGATAAATCCACTGATGTACTGTCTTTTTCGTTCGAACTTGAAGGTAAAAATAAAACAAAATTTGTCAACCCGCCTGATCCGAGTTATCTAAATCTCGGTGATGTGATAATTTCTTACCCACAACTTCTGGCTCGCGCCGCCAAAGAAAATATGCTGGTCGATGAAATGCTCAATTTGCTAGTGGTCCACGGAATTCTGCATCTACTTGGTTACGACCACGAAATTCCAGTCGAAGCTTTTGACATGGAAAAGCTCGAAGACCAAATCCTCGAAGAATTAAACTAATCCCAAAATTTGACACTAGCCCTATAATTACACTCAGGAAAAGGAGGGTATTATGGTTGCCAGGAAAACCATAGGTCAAATCTGCAAGAAATGCAGAGGGAAGAATCCAAAAAAGGCCAAGTACTGCATGAGTTGTGGTTTTAATATGAAATCGCAGTCATCAAGTCTTTGGTCTGGGAAAATTCTACGTGTCAAAAAGGGTATTGATCCCAAGCTCATAATTGATGCTATTCTGGCAAGTGTTGATCCAAAATACATCGATTTTGATCCGAAAAAAGTAACCGAAAAGGATTTGCGGATAGGACTTGCTCTGCTTACTCAGAAGCGTCAACAACTGGTGATTCGTTTGAGTGGGGCAGACGGCAAGCAACCGCGAAGTATAAAAGAAGTTGCCGAAGAAGCGGGGTCGCAGCCTTTTAGTGTAAAACAAACTGCAAAGAACGCTTTCTTTAGGCTGGCGCTTGAGTTACGTTTCATAAGACCATCAGGTGCGTTCAGAAAGCGTCAAGAAGAATCATCAAGAGGGCTTCAGGCTATTTTCGATCAAGCTTTAAAGAAATAAGAATCGCTGAGGCGTGATAAATTAAATATCACGCCTTTCCTTTTTCACCAATTGTTTCAATTTATCAATAGATTGAATCGGAAAAGTAAAAAACGCTAAAATGGTTTATACTAACTGCATGAAGATGATTGTTGAACTTGTAAATCCTGGGGCGAATACATCTTAGTCTTGAGCATTAATTATTATTAAATCATTATCCAAGTATAATAAAATGGATATTTGACTACATTATTTATCTTCTGGCATTGTTCCCAAGTAACTCCGCCCATTCTTTCAAATTTAACTATGTTATTTGGATAATTTTGAACAGTTTTAGGATCCCAAATATCACCATTAGCAATATCTTTTCTACAGTCATTAATAAGTGGTAATCTCAACAGTAAGAAGTATAGTGCGTAAAGAAAAATTATAATAAAAATACTCGAGATAATTAATTTCTTCTTAGTGCTCATCTTTATATAATTCTAACATATAGGATAAAGTTAATTGCGAAAAGCTACTTTTGCTGATAAGCTGTACCAATGAAATTAATCGTAGGTTTAGGTAATCCTGGGGCAGAATATGCCGGCACGCGGCACAATCTTGGTTTTGCGGTGATTGATAAGATTGTCGCGAATAAAGCATCTTCTCCAGAAATTAATCAAAAAATGCAAGCAATAATTTATAAATTGCCGGGCCTTATTTTACTTAAACCTCAAACTTTCATGAACCTTTCCGGAGTGGCAGTGGTGCAAGCAGTTAATTTTTACAAAATTGATTTCAATAATTTGTTGGTGATTCACGATGATGTTGATTTTGAACTTGGAGAAATCAAACACCAGTTTGATAAAAGTAGTGCCGGCAACAATGGGATCGATTCCATTATCAAAAATCTAGGGTCGCAAGCTTTTCATCGACTTCGTTTGGGAATCGGACATTCCCAAAATCCGCAAATGCAAACAGCAGATCACGTCTTAGATAAATTTTTGCCTGAAGAAAAAGAAATTGCACAAAAGATGATCGACCGTGCTGCTGAAGTCACTCTCAATTGGATAAAGCTCTCTGGGGATCAAGGATAGGTTTTAAGCTTTTACTAAAGAATTTATTCCAATCTTTCTTTGCCTTATCAAAAGTAGTTTCAGAATTTATTCCGAGAACAGATCTATATTGGTTGGATTCGTCAGTTTTTAAAAGTCTTCCAAGCGCATCTTCAGCGTATTTCTTCTCAGCACTCGGAATCTCAACGATATTAACAAAAATCTTTGAATAGACAACATCTTTATTTTGCCCGCTTACAGCTCCGATCGATGGAATCGTTTTTAGATAACCCTTGGCAATTTTTTCAATATCATCAAAGTAAGTATTAGTAACACCTGTGTAATAGGCTCCAGCACTTTTGTACTGCGGATAAGCACCTTTTAGATAATCCATAAAACCCATCAAGTTGATTGGTTCCACAAAAGCAATAGCATTTACATTGTCATTTATTTTTCCAAACTGTTTTTGCCAGGCCGAATTTTTTGATAACGTATTTGTTGATTTAGCCTCAAAATCGATAATATCTTTAAGTGATTGATCACTGTCAGAAAAAGCGATAACAGCTTTGTTTCTCGTTACCGTGAAGTAGAAAGAGTATTTTATATTGCTGTATGAATAAATAGGCAATTGATAAATCGAAGTAGTTTTGTAACTTGTTGGTTTGGGAGAAGACTTAAGATCTTTTTTTGTTCCGGTTAATTTAGCAGTTGCATCGCTGTCGTAGGTTATAGTTTGGCCATTATCCAAACTTGCAGACAAAGAAAAATCTTGTTTATCGGCAATCAGACTGTACGTGTAGTCCTTTTTAGTTACCGGATCTTTCGGGATAATCGTCAGGTAGGTAGTAGATTTGTCTGTGGTTTGTAATTTAGCTAAAGAAGTTGGGTATTCATAATTCATCGTATAATAAACTTGTAACCCGGTCATAATTTGTCGTAAGTTACTTTGACGTATCCTGTCATTTGCCTCTGCATAGGGGTCTTTAACACTAATTTTTTTGAGTGAATTTTCGACTTTCTTTGGCTCTTTAATTTCTGCGACAATAAGTAATTCGGGACCTTTTTTGCTTTTCCCGGCGTTAAGGATAAATCCAACTTGACCATCCAACCAACTTAATACGTCAGTTTCATAATCAATTCCGTATGTTTCCTGATAGGACTTTTTCATCTTGTCTTTTGAATCAAGAAACTCAGTGAACTGTTCTCTTTGTGAGCGGCTTTTCGATTCTTTTAACTCGTTTGCCGTGTTTAGTTGTTGTTGCCATTGGTCTTTAACATCCCGTGTTTCAAAATAGAAAGTGGGTGCAACAGCTGCAAATTTTTGGGGAAGTTTTGTCGCCAAGCTTTGATTTAACTTGAAAGTACTAGGAGAAACGTTGCTGGAAAGTGAGAAGGTATCGACTTTAACACCGTCATTTGTAATAACAACATCTAAGCCACGGGTAATTTTTTTAAATTCTCTTGCCTCTGTTTTTGCTCCATTGGCACTGGTGGAAACAGATGAATTCAAGAAAGGATAACTGGTGCTATATGGAGTTATAGGATCTCGTTGAAAAAATTTCAGAAAAGTTTCCTTGGGGAATAAACTCGAAATTTTTTGGTGGTCAGCTGCATCGAGAATACTCTTTGGTGAGTTGGGAGTCGAAATTCCAAATATTTTCTTAGCTTGGGAGAGATCAATTGCCATTTTTATATCCGCCTCTTTATCTGAAGAAACAATGTATTTATCAATATTGACTGCGATTCGGGATTGTGGTTTTGGTGTAGAAAGACTGTTGTCAAGTGATCGACTACTTTTAAGTTGTTCTTCATAAAGTTTTTGTTCTGAAAGAAGTTTAACGCTGTAAAGTGTTGTGTTCTTGTATTCACTTTTCGTAACTTTGTAGGTTGCCGTGTCGTCCTCAAAGTTTGTTATACTAATAGCTGCTTCCTTACTTGTTGATAAATCCACAATATTAATCAATCTGTCACTATAATCGGTGTTATCTTTAGCACGAGTAGAGCGGGCGAAGAGAAGTTCAGTGTTGGCGTATTGAGTTAAGTCATTTAAAACATTTTTTGGATCAGTACCCGTGAACTCGGTATAGTATTTATCAAATTCTTTTAGCATTCTGTCCCCACCAGGGAATTTTTTGATAGTTGTTTTTGCCATCTCAGATTGAGGATTTTTCTTAACCGCCAAGGTGAGGTAAAATTGTGAATTTTCGGAAATAAGTTGTAAATTGGTTATTTTATTCAACACAAACTCATTGAGAACAAAACCACCACCACCAACAAATAAAATTAATAGAATGATAACCGCGATAATACTTTTATTAAAATGTGATTTATGCAACGTATTATTGCTTGGTGTTTCGGGTGGAGGTACGCTAGACCCACCTTGATTGAGACCGAAAGGGTTATCCGAAGTTGGAATACCACTAACATTAGTTTGAATTGGTGGATTGGGGTTTACGAAAACTTGCGGTTGTTCTGTGGTCTGTATCAAAGGTTGCAAAGGTGGTGGTGCAGAGTAACCGACAGGTTTAGTTTGTTGAAGCGTGGGGTTTGGAAGATCTTTTGGTAAATTTACTTCCAATGGTTTTAAATTTGGATCGCTAACTGGAAAATTCCGAGTTGTGCTGGGCGCATTATAATTGTTATTAGGAGATAAATTTTGCAACTCATCTTCTATGACAGGAGTTGGCGGTGATTGTGGTGATGGTATTAAATTATCTTCGTTCATTGGCAGGTGGCTTAATTATATTCTTTTCTTTGCTCAAAATGCAAAACTTTATAAATTAGATATATAATTGTTCCCACCGAAAGGAGGCAACTGTTAGAGTAGTCAATAAAACACGTTCAGATCTTACCCCCACCCCATCAAATCTGCAGTGGGAGAGCTTTCGTATTGTCCAAAAACAAGAAATAAAGTATTCGGAGATTGCTGAAAAACTCACAAGTTACAAATACGAAAATGTTGGCAGGTCTCAAGTTGTTGAGGAAGGACAATTTTCTTTTCGCGGCGGTCTGCTCGACATTTGGCTGGAGCGTTACAAAATTCCAATTAGACTTGATCTCATCGGCAACAAACTTGAAGGAATATATTTGTTTAACCCTCTCACCAACGAAAAAGTTCGGGAGTTAAAAGAACTGATCATTATTCCTTTTAAGTCTTTGCCAGATTTGGACAAAGTTTGGAAAAAACAAGGGGATAGAGAATACGAGAAAATTTTCCTTTCGGAAATAAAAATTGGCGATTATGTTGTCCATATCGATAATGGAATTGGTAAATTTATTGGTTTTGAAACTCGACTCAGCAATGGACAAAAAACAGAAAATTTAATTGTCGAATATGCCCGGGGTGACCGAATGTTTGTGCCGGTTAATCAAATCGAGCGACTGACCAAATATATCGGTGGGTCAGCCAAAAAACCAGCTCTTAGTTCACTCGGTACGGCCAGTTGGGAAAGAATTAAACAGAGAGTAAAAGATTCGGTGATCGAAGTTGCCAAAGAACTTTTGGAAGTTTATGCCCGTCGTGAATTTGTTAAACGAAAACCTTACCAACACGATAGCGCTTGGCAAAAACATCTCGAGGATAGTTTTGAGTATCACGAAACTTCTGACCAAATCCAAGCGATCAATGAAATTAAAAAAGATTTGGAAGGAACTCGGCCAATGGACCGGCTTCTGGTGGGGGACGTTGGTTTTGGGAAAACTGAAGTAGCTATCCGCGGTGCTTTTAAAGTTGCTGCCAGTGGTTTTCAAGTCGCCGTTTTGGTACCGACGACAATTTTAGCTGAGCAACATTACCATTTATTTAAAGAACGCCTGGAAGATTTTCCGCTAAAAGTCGCGCACTTGTCATGTTTTGTTGAGGATGTTGAACAAAAAAAGACTATTAATAATTTGGAAAACGGTTCAATTGATATCATTATTGGAACACACAGAATTCTTTCAAAAGATATTAAATTCAAAAACCTTGGTTTATTGATTGTTGATGAAGAGCATCGTTTTGGGGTAATTCAGAAGGAAAAATTAAAAAAACTCAGAACCGAACTAGATGTTTTAAGTTTATCAGCGACGCCAATTCCGCGGACTTTACATATGAGTTTGACCAAAATTCGCGACATTTCGCTTCTTGCAACGCCTCCGTTTGGACGACTGCCGATCGAAACAAAAGTCGAAGAATACAATCTTGAAGAGGTCAAGACAGCAATTGAAAAAGAACTTGCTCGTTCCGGCCAGGTTTTTTATCTTTCCAATCGAGTTGCGACAATCCAGGCCAAAACTAAACAAATTCAGGGGTTAATTCCGAGTGCAAGAGTTGCGTATGCGCACGGTCAACTGCATGAAAACAAAATTGAAAAAGTCATGGACCTGTTTTTTGACGGTAAGATCGATGTTTTGGTTTGTACATCAATTATTGGCTCGGGACTAGATATTCCCAATGTAAATACAATCATTGTCGAAAATTCCCACAAATTTGGTCTAGCTGATCTTTACCAATTGCGTGGTCGCGTTGGTCGGGGTGCGCGGGAAGCATTTGCCTATCTTTTCTATCCAAAAAATTATAAACCCGAAGGCGCTGCTGCCATGCGACTGCTTGCAATTTCACAAGCTAAAGAACTTGGTAGTGGTTTTAAAATCGCCAACCAAGATCTGGAAATTCGCGGCGCCGGAAATTTACTTGGTTCAGCTCAGAGCGGAAATATTTCTTTGGTTGGTTTCGAACTGTACGTCCAACTCCTAACCCAAGCTGTTGAACAATTGAAATAAAGTCAAGCATTTTTTTCATTTTTAGCCTGCAAGGCCCGTCCTTGTCACATACTTTGTAAAGTTTTCTTGAATTAAAATCGCAAAAGTGCTATAAGTTATCAAGTTCAGTTGAAGAAAGAGGAGGAAGGTGTGAAGAAGAAACTGGTCCTTTCAGTTTTCAGTGTGAGTTTTCTGGTTCTGATTCTCAAGCGAATCGGTAGGGAAGGTAAAAAGCTGATTGCTACGGAATGCCATGAGGAATTTTGGCGTTGGTTGTGCGGAGTTTGGGATGAGTATGCTTCACTCGACTCTTACATCCGTGATCAGAGAACTTTCGGCAATAGGGTTTGGCACGAAGGTATTGACAGACATCTAATTGGTCTATTTCATGAGCTGAACCATTATCCAGCCAGTGCTGATCTTGGGTTCGGAAAAGAATTTGAGAATAAGTGTTTCGATCTGCGAACAAAAGCTTTGCTTCAATGGGCCGAAATCAAAAAGTTAGTCCTATCAGGGGAACGGGATGGGTTGTTCGTTCACTCAAGAGAACTAGGAGATTTATTAACCCAACTGAATAAGTTGGGTGCAAAAATGCGAGAAGAAAGGTTCCGTAAAGGAGTCGTCTAGATTCTAAAGCCTTGTGAATTTTCACGAGGCTTTAATTTTGCTTATGATATTGACAGTTTTGTTGGGTTTAGTTAAAATTAAATCTCAGAATGAGACCGCCAATCAAAGATAAATATTTAGGCTGAAACCCCCGCTCGGGGGTATTTTTTGGCCAAAATTGGCCGGAAAGGAGCGCATGGAAGAGACGATGAGGATCTCAGTGGGTAACGATTGGTGCAGTTTACGGCTCCATAAAGATTGTCGGGGAAGGTTCAGTCTCTCAAGCCTCTGTCTTCTTCTTGCTGAGAGGATTCGGATCTGCCGACCTTGTTTGTACGAATTAAGCAAGCAAGAGTTTCCCGAAGATTACGGGATGAGTGGAGAATGCAACTGCCCTTGCCACCGAACAGGGAATTGCGACGGAAACTCTTTGCAATGCTTCAAGTGTGGTGGCTTAACCAGGGTTGATGCCATCTACATGACGCGACGGCAGGTAGAAAGAGAATCCGCAGAGTAAAAGATTGACTCCTAGCGGCAGGAAGTTAGTTCAGGAGGGATCATGGGAGAGACGACAGAGATTTCGGTAGGTTCGGATTGGTGCACTTTACAAATTGCACAGCACTGTAACGGAGTGAGCCCTAACGAGTGCATTTTTCTCGATGACAAAGTTCGGGCTTGCCGGACCTGTCTTCGGGAGCTCATCAAAGATGAGTATGCCGAGGAATTTGAATGGACGCTCAAAGAGACTTGGCACGATGGAAAGTGCAAGACTGTCTCAATCGAATTCGACAGCGAAGAAGAGGTAACCTTCTGCCCGAAGTGCTTGTTGTGTGTTATGCTACGGCACGATCCAGAGGCTCTTGATTGGGTGCTCATCTTTCACGACAAACACCACTCTGGACCGAAATTTGGAGTATGGCAAGGACTAGGTTTTCCCCAAGCCGCCTGTCGGGAGTGCTTGCTGATAGCACTCTACCAGGTAGATCCAAATTTCTTCCGCTTGTTGACCGAGCGCGGAGAGGATCTGCTTAAGGAAATTATGCCGGGTGCCTTTTTAACGGGGAGATAAACGGATGAACTAGAGAGATCGAGCCTAGAGTAGACGCTTAGCGTTTAATCTTGGCTCTTCTTTTTCCTTTTAACTTTGTTTGGGGAGGCCGTATTCGATGTGCGGGTTTTTGTGGATGCCGACGAAATTGATATAACCATCTTCGTGGTGTTCACAATAATTACCAACACACTCGTTGTCGTTGAAATGGTGGGTATTGTGCAACAGTCCACCGTAATGATTCCAAACATAAGTTCCATGAATCTCAACTCGGTCGCCAATTTTTATTGGGACCCGATATGCTCTCAATAAACTATTCGCTACTAATATTGTGTGTCCGGAATGGATTTCAATAACAAATTTTTGGTGGGGGGTAGAGTCAGTATCGTCCGGCAGGATATTTATTACTTTGCCGATAGCCGTCAGGGCGACGTTGTTTAACTTGCGGGCAAAGGCATCTTCAGCAGTAACCATTATATAAAGTATTGATAATTTCCAAAAAATAATCAAGTTGATATAGTTTCGGCTGCTTGTCTCAAGACCTCTAGGAGTTTAAAATACACTTTGACATGAATTTATACCGCAAGCATCGCCCCCAAACTTTTGCTGAAATAGTTGGCCAAAGCCACATCAGCGAAACACTGCTCCATCAGCTTGAAAGTGGCAAAATTGCCCATGCTTATCTTTTTTCCGGCCCACGCGGAACGGGGAAAACATCGACTGCCAGGATTTTTGCCAAAGCCATCAATTGCAAAAATAATACGGCTGCTAAATTTGGTGAGCCTTGCAACAAGTGTGAAAACTGTCTAGCAATTGCCGATGGTCGTTACCTTGACGTGATCGAAATTGATGCTGCCAGCAATCGTGGGATAGATGAGATTCGTGACCTGCGAGAAAAAATAAATCTTGCCCCAATGGCCGGAAAATTCAAAGTTTATATTATCGACGAGGCTCATCAGCTCACCAGCGAAGCTTTCAACGCATTACTCAAAACTTTGGAAGAACCCCCAGCTCATGCGGTTTTTATTTTGGCGACAACCGAAGCTCACAAAATTCCAGCAACTATTCTTAGCCGAGTGCAAAAATTTGATTTTGGAAAGGCCGCCAGAGGGCAGATTGAAGAAAAACTTAAGCGGGTAGTAAAAAAAGAAAACGCAAAAATTTCCGATGAAAGCTTGTCGTTAATTTCTAAACTGGCCGAAGGTAGTTATCGTGATGCTGAAGTACTTTTGGAAAAAGTAGTTTCGGCCAACGCTAGTCCAAAGGATAGCGAAGTTGCGAAAATCTTAGGTTACGGTAAGAGTGAAGATCTCTTGTCACTACTGGATCTTCTTTTGTTGAAAAAAACCAAAGAGGCTATTTTTTGGTTTAGTAATTATTTGGAAAAAGGTGGTCACCCGAAGGTATTTTTAGAAAATTTTATCGAGTTACTGCGCGAAGTCTTGCTTTTAAAAGTTGGAGCTTTGAGCGAAAAAGAATCCAGTCTTGCACCTGAAAACTTTACCAAACTGTCCACTTTTAGTAGTCAAATTAATCACGAAAAACTTTCAAGTTGGCTTTCTTTGTTTACAACTGCGGTTTCGGAAATGCAGAATAGTCCGATACCAAGCCTACCGATCGAATTGGCTATTGTCGAGGCTTGTGAATTTCAAGTGAGCGAAGAGTTGCGCGTTTCAAGCTTAGAATCGGAAGAAAAAACACAGTCCAAAGTTAATATTCAAAATTCAAACGAAGAAAAGATTAAAAATGAACCTGAAGTTTCAGTTTCAATTGAAACAGAAATAGTTAAAGAAAAAAAAGTTAAAAAGTCCAAAAGCCCCGAGATCACAATAGACGAAATTCAAAAAAACTGGACGGAGGTTTTGAAAAAAGTTAAACCACACAACAATTCCCTGGAGATATTTTTGCGAGGAGCAATCCCAAGCGAAATTGAGGAAGATTTGATAACTCTCGAGGTAGGTTACGTGTTTCATAAAGACAGGCTTGAGGAATCGAAAAATAATACTATTATCGCTACTGTTTTGTCGGAAGTACTTGGCAGGCCTGTTAGAATAAAAGGTAAAGTTGCTGAAAACCGACCAAAAACCGTTCGCGAAACAGAAGAACAGATTGAAGAAGTTGATCCAGTCGAGATTTTTGGAAAGTTGGTCTAAGTTATAATTGATAATTCAAAATTAATAATTAGAACGTAGGAAATTAATTTTTCCTCGGAAGGAAAAAATGTTTGACAAAATGAAGCAGATGTATGAATTAAAAAAACAAGCTGACCAGATGAAAAAAGAGCTGGAAGCCGAAGTACTTGAAGTAGAACATGGAGATGTGAAAGTAAAGATTAACGGCGCCCAGAAAATTCTAAATCTAGAATTTCCCGACGATATTGATCGGGACAAACTTCGTGATGCGATTAATAAAGCCAGCGACGAAGCCCAAAAGATCGCTGCCAAAAAAATGCAGGGTATGATGGGTGGCATGGGTGGCCTTTCCGATTTACTCAAAGGTTAAAATTACCCTTAAGGTGTATAATAAAAATTAAGAAAAGAGTTTCAGTTATTCTGGAGGGAGTACCGTGGATTCAAAAGCCATTATTGCTGCAACTGGGCAGAAGGTCACGCTTTGGGGTTTTATCACCGCAATGGCTGGGTATCTCGCCTGGCTGTTTATCTGGTTTTGGCTCTTTTGGTTGGGATCGTTAAAGGGCCTAAATAACCTAGGTTTCGATCGTGTACCAGATGCAACTTGGTACGGTTTGGTTATTGTGGACACCTTGGTAACCATTATCGTATCAATCTGGATCAGTGGTTGGTTTACTGAATTTAAGGAGTGGGCGAAGCAGAAGGAATTGTAGAGACCGTACGGTAAGATCATGGTGGATTTAACGCCTTTGTTATTAACAGAGGCGTTTTCCTTTTTTTGATTTTACGCTCTTCGCGTGGTATTATCCTTTCCAACAAGGAAAAACTGTTGTTTTCAGGAGGAGAGTAATGGCAGATCGGTTTGACAAGTTTACCGAAAGAGCAAGACGGGTCTTAACTCTCGCTCAACTTGAGGCAGAAAGGTTGAACCATATTGGGATTGGTCCAGAGCATCTTCTGCTTGGTTTGGTGAGAGAAGAAGAGGGTGTCGCCGGGAAGGTCTTGGTGAATTTGGGAGTTGAGCTCAAAAAGTTACGTTCTGCTATCGAATTTATCATCGGACGTGGGGAACGTGCCACTCTTGGTGAAGTTGGATTGACACCAGCCGGCAAGGAAGTAATTCGACTTTCTGTGCAGATGGCAAAGCTTCTGAATCACCACTACATTGGAACCGAGCATATTTTGCTTGGTCTGTTGGCTTTACCGGAAGATAGTGTGGCTAAGGGAGCACTTGAAGCATTTGGCATTAGTTTCGACAGGGTACGAACGGAAACATTAAGAATTCTTGAGCAGTCAATGTCACAAACGCAAAGTTCGGGTTTATCCGAAATCCAACGGCAAATCGATAAAGCCAACGAATTGACCGTTGCGTCCTTAGAGCGTTTTGGTCTTGAAGGGGATCGTCATGCTAAGGAACGGGTAGCAATAATTAGTCGGAGTTTGGCTAAAATTGTTAACGTCCGTTACCTTCGTTTCGAGGTTCACAGACACCTTACAAGTCTTGTGTCAGAGCTCATTGCTTTGACAGAAGATTTCGATTGGGGATTTGCCAAGGAAGACAGAGCCAACGGTATGGAGTGGGTCAACTATGTTGTTTGGGACGTGTGGCTTCCCATCATAAAGGAAGTCCTGGAAATTACACCCGAAGAAGCTGCACTAGCTGAATCGCAGTTTTCTGAGGCAGTTGCTAGACTCAAATAAACCTTTGCGCCTTGAAGTAAAATTTCTTCAGGGCGTTTTCCTTTTTCACAAACCTATAGTTGATAATTTGTGGTATACTTATACCAATAAATTCAAATATTTAGGAGAAAGGATGAGAGATGTTTCGCAAGCCCAAACTTTGGTTAGCCGGTGTGGTTGCCGGGTTTCTGTTCTGGTTGGTTTACGTCGGAGTTGGTTGGCTGCCGCACCGGCTGCGTTACTGGGCCTTGCTGCCAATTGCCAAGGTTTTGTTTCGAATTTTGAAGAATCGTAGAGAGCGAATCGAGCGCAACCTTTTTCTCATTAAGCCAAGTTTGGTTAATAATCGGAAAGAGGCAGCATGGATCAATGTCAAAACCCTGGTTTATTCTTGGAGCTCCTTACTGGGAACCGAAAGAGTGAACCTCCCGAAAATACGAAAGCGGATCATTGGTGGAGAATCTATCGTTGTCGCAGTTCGGGCTGGAAAGAAAGTCGTCGTGGTGTTTCCTCACGTTGGTGACATCAATAGTTTGACAGCCGCCTTGAAAGCCTTGGATTTAGAAGCCTTTATTCCGGCCGAAAATCTACCGCCGGTTATTTTCAAACTCATGTCTGGTCTGCGGTCTCGCCATGGTAACATAGAATTTGCACCGGTGCAGAAGGGAGAGACCAAGCAAGTTTGCCTTCAGAAACTTTCGGAAGGGAAAATCGTTGTTCTGGCGATGGACATTACCACCAAAAAAGGCAAGGGAGTTGATTTTGTAATCGGCAGAGGAGAGGCAACTTTCCGGGTTGGTGCAATCGAAATTGCCCAACAAGCGGGAGCAGAACTGTTCCTAGCTTTTCCAAAGTGGGATGGAAAGCAGACGTATCTTACGGTTGAGCCTTTCGCACTGGCCTATGGACGTTCGGTCGAGAACAATACCTTGTCGGTGTTGTGCGAATACCGTAATTACCTCCAAGCCAATGTTCTCCAATGGTGGAGGGTTGGTTTCATGGAAGTGCGGGAAATTAGTTGAGAGTAAGGAGACAACAGGCACTCTAAGTTAAATTTAACTTTGGGTGCCTTTCTTTTTTTGATTATCTTTATCACCTTTTCGAAAAGGTGATACCAAAACACTCGTCAACTGCGCTTGCTACTTACTGAAAGTCGCTCAAGCAAAATTGTTAAACTCCTCACTTTGTTCGTCAGACAAAACAATTTGTGCTAGGTCGCTTTGTTTCAGTTCGCAAGACGCAATGCTCGTTAGGACGAGCTTAGAAATTTCTGTTAAAATAAACAAAATGCAAATCCCCAAAAGTGTCGCTAACGTTATAGGCGAATTTGAAAGACTTCCTGGAGTCGGGCCAAAGAGTGCTCAAAGATTGACCTATCATTTACTTCATGCACCGAAAGAAGTTTCAGCGCAGTTGGCGGCGGCGATTGCAGAGCTGCGTGATAAAACCGTTCTTTGTAGTACTTGTTACAATGTGGCCGAGGAGGATCCATGTGAAGTTTGTGGTAGTAAAATTCGCGACCGCAGCATAATAATGGTTGTCGAGGAGCCACTTGATGCACTCGCCATTGAACGTTCACACTCGTTCAAGGGTATGTATCACGTTTTGCACGGATCGATTGCGCCGTTAGATAACATTGGCCCGGATGAGATTTATCTTAAAGAACTTTTACCTAGATTAAAAAGTGGAGAAGTTAAAGAAGTAATTCTCGCAACCAATCCAAACATTGAGGGTGAGGCAACCGCAATGTATATCCAAAGAATAATCTCACCACTTGGAGTCAAAGTTTCCCGAATTGCCCGCGGATTGCCAACTGGAGCCGACCTCGAATACGCTGACGAAACTACACTTTCCCGTGCAATCGAAGGTCGGGTGGATTACTAACCGTCTATTATTAACTAGAATTACAATATGCAGATAGTTGTCGGAATAGTTGGACCTATAGGTTCTGGAAAAAGTACAACGTCCGCGTTTTTAGTAAAAAAAGGTTTTGTCCATTTGCGTTTTTCAGAGGAAATCGAAAAAGAAATAAAAAAGAGAAATCTTGAATTTAGCCGCAAAAATTACCAGGATATTGGCAACGAGTGGCGTGCAAAAAAAGTTGATTTCATCAGCCGGAGAATTTTAAAAACAATTGCAAAACTTCCAAAAGAGTCAAAAATTGTCATTGAAGGCTGTCGCAATCCCGGTGAAATTTACCCGTTTAAAAAACGCGATAATTTTTATTTGATTGGTTTAAACGCGCCAGTTGAAGTTAGGTTTCAAAGAGTTAACAAACTTTCCCGCGATCCAAAAACTTGGGAAGAGTTTCAAGTTGGGGAGAAACGGGATGCGGGTTACGGTGAGCCAGAATGGGGACAGAACACAAAAGGGTGTTTAGAACTTACTAATATTGTTATTTCGACAGATAAGGTAAAATCAGAAGTAAATCAAGAAATTGCAGAGTTTTTAAAATTAAAAGGAGTTTTATGAGTTTGAATGAAAAATTAACTAATGATTTAAAAGAAGCAATGATGGCCCGTGACGAGCTGCGAGTCTCAACGATCAGATTTCTGATGGCTGATATGAAAAACTTAAAAATCGAAAAACAAAGGGAACTTGAGGACGAAGATATAGCTATCTTGCTTGAAAGACAAGTGAAGCGCCACCGCGAGAGTATCGAAGCGTTTGAAAAAGGCAACCGAACTGAAATGGCCGCCAAAGAAAAAAAGGAACTCTCAATTTTGCAATCTTATCTCCCAGAACAAATGAGCAGAGAAGAAATCGAAAAAGAAGTAACTCTGGTTATTGCTTCGAGCGGTGCTTCTTCGATAACAGAAATGGGTCGACTTATGGGCATGCTTTCAGCAAAACTTAAAGGCAAAGCCGATATGGGTCTGGTTAGCGACCTAGTTAAACAAAAATTATCCTAAAAAAACCTTCTTAATTCACAAAAGTACATGTACACCTCGGAGGTGTACATTGTAAGCCCCTTCCTTGTTTGCTTGAAACTTCAATTAAAAAAGAGTATATAGATATGTATATCTGCTGCCACCGACTAGCCGAGTAGGTATTGGCGTATTCGAGACGGTTGTTGGGCGAGATGGTTTCAGCTCTTTGGTGGAAACCCGGGGTGCGTATCGAACTTTGGCGGGGGAAATACAAAAACCAGTCAGTCCCAACTTTGAATACGTTACGGTAGAAGGGAAGGAGGTATGAGTCTAGCTTTGGGGCATGTTTGTGAAACTCTCACTTGCATGCCCCGCTTCTTTTTAAAATATTTTCTTCTTGATTTTTTATTGACATAAGAGTACTTTTAAGCTAGCAAGCTAGTGAAAAGTGAAAACACGATTCACGCTAGCTCTAAGAGAGGAGAGTTGCAATAGAGAATCAGAATTGGGGAGTGGCTAGCAGGGGATGCAAAGAAGGTTGCCTCCAGCACCTTTAAGAAAACCTACCCCGCCAGGACTAAAAATCTTCTGACCACTCCCCAAAACAACCTTTGGTGTCTACCGACAAGTAAGTTTATTGTGATCGAGGTAAGGGTCCCCGCACACGACACGATTACGGAGGCGAACTTTGTCGGTGATACAAAATGGGGGTAGAAAATGATTTGCTGTACCCCGCCGTTTACAGCAAAGCACTCTACCCCCGCCTTCCTCTTGAAACTAGTTGCAATTTAATCTCAAATTTAGTAAAATTAGCTTCAGAGACGACGATAAAGCCACTGCTACCAACCCCTAACTTATTAACTACCAACCAATTTGAATTATGTTTACACTGTTTAATAACGCTCTTTGATCGATGTTTTTTCTAGGATTCAAAAATAAAAAATTTCATGAAAGTGAAACAAAAATCGCTGATAAAATAACCCGTTTTGCTGGGAGTATGGCCTTTGTTTACATACACATTATTTGGTTTGTCTTGTGGGTGCTGTTTGCGCGCAAAATCGGGGATTCCTTTCCTTTTGGTCTTCTCACAATGATCGTTTCACTCGAAGCAATTTTTCTGGCAACTTTCATTATGGTTAACCAAAACCGCCAAGCAGAAATTGCTGAACAAAGAGATAAAGAAGATGAGGCCGAGCAAGAAGAAATTGAAGAAGACATTGAGGACATCAAAGAAGAATTTACCGATTTGTCCGAAGATTTATCTGAAGTTCGCCGTCTGATTGAAAAAATTGAATCTAACTTCCCAGGTCAAGAACCTCCAAAAGTTTCCAAATAAAAAAAGTAAAGCGAGGGGTTTTAATCCTCGCTTTTGAGCTGCTTAATGGGCTGCTGCAGTAACTTCTGGGTCTTGCGTTTTCTTGGCAGAATCGATAACGAGGTTAACCAGCACTGAGTAGACCGCTCTAGTCATGAGTCCGATATCTTCTGCCCTTGCCTTGTTGCCAAGAAACCCTCTGAGATCATCTTCCAAATGAGTTGTCGATGACGATATTACGTGAGGACGAATCTCAGTATTCGGAACGTCGGACCGCACCTCTCCTTCTGCGTACCACCCTTTGGAGGTAGCCTGGAGTGTTACGACGATGTAGGGTTGTCCTAGGACGGGACTGAAATGACGACTATCTGGATGGTAGTCTCTACCCCCAATGAAAACAAAGAACTTTCGATCGTCAGACATGTGGATCTCCTTCCTTTTGATATTGGTGCCAGTTTTTCTTATACCAAGCCCCACCATCCAATACAAATAGACACAGGAAGCACATTACAGCTAATATTGCTCCTACGAAAAGGTCTAATATACCGAGAAGCCTGTCTCCTATGGGGTTACCCGCGCTACCGAGGAAACCTGGTTCCAGGATTTGTCCTAGGCCGAAAGCTCCCCACAAAACACCTAGTACTAGTCCTTTTACCATTAAGGTTACGAAGATCACTCTGATCACCGTTATCTCCTTTCACTCAAATAAATTATACACCCTATAGCCAAATTTGGAAAAAGAAAAGCGAGGCGACAATTATGTCATACCTCGCTCATTGGCCGGTTTAGCTCTAAGGCTTAGGATTCAAATCGTCTGCCTTTGCGTAAGCGTTAATACTCCACATGCTGTACTCGCCACCACCCTCTGTCCGAACGACCCAGTTCCTTGGTGTGCTTTGTGCACCAGCGGCGGAGTTGGAAACAATTTTCTTCCACTGATCACCAACTTTGATGTAGTCGCCTCTTCCAACTTCTGTTACGCTTCTAGCTTTGGGCCCGGTCATCAAAACCTCCTTTTTCCGACCTTCATACCCAATGGTTGATATATAATACTATAATGAGTCAAATGGCAGATATTTTTTTAACCAACACGCTTTCTCGCAAAAAAGAAAAGTTCTTACCCCTCGAAGGAAACGTGGTAAAGCTTTACACCTGTGGGCCGACGGTCTATCACTACGCTCACATTGGCAATTTACGCAATAGCGTTTTCAATGACATTTTGCGGCGGACTTTAGAATTCAACTCGCTTGACGTTAATCACGTGATGAACATTACTGACGTTGGTCATCTGGCCAGTGACGCCGACGAGGGCGAAGACAAACTCGAAAAAGGGGCGGCGCGTGAGAATAAAACAGTTTGGCAAGTGGCGGAATTTTATACCGATGCTTTCAAGCGCCACACCCAAGCCCTCAATATCCTGCCTTCAAAAAAATTGATAAAAGCTACGTCGATGATCAAAGAACAAGTTGCCATGGTACAAACTCTGCTCGAAAAAGGCTTTGCTTATCAGACGGAAGAGGCAATTTATTTTGATGTTACTAAAGTTGCTGACTACGGAAAATTGTCCGGCCAAAAACTAGTCGATAAAGAAGTTGGCGCCCGAGCCGAAGTTGTCACTGATGAAAACAAACACCATCCGCAAGATTTTGCTCTCTGGTTCTTTACCACCGGACGTTTCAAGGAGCACCAAATGCACTGGCCCAGCCTTTGGGGTGAGGGTTTTCCAGGTTGGCACTTAGAGTGTTCGGCAATCATTCACGAAAGTTTAGGGGAACCAATCGATATTCACACTGGCGGTGTCGATCATATCGGTACCCACCACAGCAATGAAATTGCTCAATCCGAAGCAGCTTTTGATAAGATCCTGGCCAAATTTTGGCTGCACAATGAATTCTTACAACTTGATGGCGATAAAATGGCCAAGTCGGGTAGCAGCGTTTTGACGCTAGAAGATCTGATCGAAAAAGGTGTAAATCCCTTAGCCTTTCGTTACCTTTGTTTAACTGCACACTACCGCAGTAAAATGAATTTTACTTGGGAAAGTTTGCAAGCTGCGCAGAGTGCGTTGACAAATCTTTACCGCGAGGTTTCAAGTTATGGTGAAGCCAAAGTGGGATGCGCTGAGTTTGAACAGCAATTTCTTGAGGCAATTAACAATGACCTCGATACCCCGAAAGCATTGGCAGTAATGTGGGATCTGGTTAAGTCGGATTACCCTGCTTCTGCCAAACTTCAAAGTTTGCTGAAATTTGATGAAGTTTTGGGCCTTGGGTTAAATGCTATTGCCGAACAACCCATTCCAACTGAAATTCAAGATTTGGTTAAACAAAGAGAAAAGGCCAGAGCGGACAAAGATTTTGCAAAGTCTGACCAATTGCGTAAACAAATTGCAGAGAAGGGGTTTGAAGTTATCGATGAGGAAAGAGGAACAAAACTTAAGAAAATAGTTCGTTAACTAGTGAATCCCTGTATTGACAATGTTTCAATTTATCAATAGATTGATACATAATGACAAGAGTTTCTAAAAACCCAATTAAACAAAAGACGTTCACAAAGATTTTTAGTACATTTTACGAGATGATCGTTGATTTACATGATAAACAAGAAGTGAAAGCAGTTTTTGAAGTGTTTCTTTCCAAGGCTGAGAAAGTTATGTTAGCAAAGAGGTTGGCGATTGCCGTTATGTTAAAGGAAGGCGTCGATTACCGAAGTATTTCGCAAGAACTGAAAGTAAGTACCGCGACAATTAGAGAGATTAATTCCAAATTGGAAGTAAAGAGTTTCAACGCTTTTATAAGTAAGGTTACCAAACAATTTGATAAAAATAAACAAACGAGTTGGCTGGAAGCAGCTTTAAAAGCAAAGACTGATATGAAAGCTAGAGGGAAGCTGTTTCGTTAATTTGCTTTAATATATCAATAGATTGATACAAGATTATGCATGAAAAATTGGTTGAGTTTAAAGATAAACAAGGCCGAAAAATAGTTGGCACATTATCGATTCCGGAGTGGACTAAACCACTTCCAGTGGTAATTCTTTGCCATGGATTCAAGGGAGACCGTAACCAGGACCATCTCAAAATAATCGCACAAGCATTGACAAGGATGGGCCTTGCAACGCTGCGATTTGATTTTACGGAAAATCCGGGAGAGAGCAGTTTACCTTTTGAGGATATGACCATCAGTTACGAGTTAGAAGTTTTGGATCAGGCAATAAATTTTGTTAAAACGCAAAAAGAGATCGACCCAAAAAAGATTGGTTTGGCAGGACATTCTTTAGGTGGTTTGGTTGTTAGTTGGTATAGTGCGACTCATCCGGAAATTAAGGCATTAGCACCGCTTTCGGCAGTTTATAGTTTTACAGAAACTTTTGAGAGATATTATGGTGATTACATCAAGGAAGCAAGAGAAAAAGGGTTTGGTTATGTTTATTCGCGATCATCCCAACGAAACCTCAAACTCAATAAATCTTTTTACGATGATGGGGTTAGTTACGAAATGGACAAAGAGATTGAAAATATTAGCTGCCCGATAATGGTTCTTTGTGGAACTAATGATGGGTTGCTTAGTCATACTCAAAATTATTTCGATCGTGTTCAGTTTACCAACAAACAACTAAAAATTATTAAAGGTTCAGATCACGACTACACAAAACCAGAACATCTTAAAGAAGTTTGTGAGACAGTGAGCAGTTGGTTTGCTAAAATTCTTCTTTAGTGCGTTTTTCTCCAATTTTTGATACAATTACCTTAACCTAAAACTGCCTTATGTCTTCTACAAGTCGAAAAAAACTTTTCTCTTTTCCTAAAAACTTTGATGTTATAAAAAAAAGTAACGGATTCACGCTTAAGATGCTTCGCAGCGCAAGCGTTGAACCCAAAGGATTCACGCTTATCGAAATACTTATCGCGATTGGGATAATTCTGATCATCACCGTAGTTACTCTTTTTAGTTTATCAACATTGAACAAACAGATTTCTCTTGAATCTTCTTCACAAAACATTTTAAGTACACTTAGGCTAGCTCGCAGTCAGACGTTAGCCTCCAAGAGCCAAAGTGCCTACGGTGTACATTTTGAAACAACGAAATATGTTCTTTTTACTGGTACTAGCTATACAGATGGCGCAGCTGGCAATAAAGAATATCTTTTAGGAGATAGCGAGATTAGTTCGATAAGTTTAAATGGAGGAGGGAGTGAGGTTGTTTTTGCTCGTATTCGTGGGACGACAACTCAATTCGGTAGTGTAGTTGTACGCCTAACTAGTGATACAAGCAAGACGAAAACAATAAATATTGCATCCTCTGGGCAGGTGAGCATTACCGATACAATTGCTTCTCCCACTGCTCGTGTTACCGACAGCCGTCACCTGCATTTCGATTTAGGCTGGACTCTTCAAACTGCAGTCACACTTACACTGACTTTTCACAATTCACCAAATCCAGATACGGTCCAAAATATTGCGATGGTCGGCTTTTTTGATGGTCCAAAATCGGTTTTTGATTGGTCAGGAACAATAGATGTTAATGGTAGTAACCAAACGCTTCGGGTGCATACCCACTCACTTGATGCTTTCGATACAGATTTAAGTATCACTCGCGATAAACGTTTCAATGATAAAGCATTGGATATAAGTATTGATTCCAAGGGAATAGTTTCCTATTCCGCAGCCGGAGTCGCAACAGTGGGTGCGTATGGAGGCACGATGACTACCCAATGAGAAACAAACACAAAACTCAAAACGGATTTGGTTTAATCGAGATAGTAATTACTGCAACAATCATTGTTATTTCTTTTACTGCCTTTCTTAGCTTTATTCTTTTTTCTCGCAGCGCGACTTTGAAAGCCCAGAGAAATACCGAAGCAGTTGCGGTAGGGGAAGAAGCGATGGAAGTTGTCAGAAAACTAAAAGATGACAATTGGACGACTAATATTGCAGGTTTGACCGCTGGAACAACTTATTATCCGAAACTCACTGGTACTACCTGGTCCTTGACGACGACGAATTCCAATTCTTCCAGCTACTACACTCCAACTATAGTTTTTTCAAATATTGGTCGTGACGGCAGTTTTAATATTCTATCTAGCGGTGGTACAAATGATCCCAATACCAAAAAAGTTGTTGCAACAGTTAGTTGGACAGACTCGGGATTAAAATCAGTAAAACTAACTAGCTATATTGCAAATATTAAAAATAATTAAAATGAAATCTAATAAATTAGAGCAAAAAGGATTCACACTAATTGAGGTACTGATCTATGCAATTCTGCTTGCGGTAATAAGTCTTGTAGTTTTACTTTTCGTCAATCAACTACTAGGCGTGAACGAGACAACCAGAAGAACCAGAGAATCGCTGGATAATGCCAGACGCTCTCTAGAAACAATTTCCCAGGAAATCCGGCATGCTGATAGTATTTATACCCCGACAAGTGTTTTCGGGACCAATCCAGGTCAACTTAGTTTGGCATCAGTTCGGGATTTGCCTGATGACGAAGACCTGACCTTTGTTGATTTTTATGTTGACGAGGGAAATCTTTATCTTAAACGTGAGGGCCAGTCTGACCAACTACTTACCTCGGAAAAAGTTAAAGTCACCAACTTGACTTTTATAAATAATAATACTGGTGGAGCAGATGCAATACGGATTTCGATAACGGTCGAGTATAAAGATCCGATCACCGGACCAAAAAATGCCGTAACACTTACTTCGACGGCAGTTTTGAGGACTTACTAAATTACGAAGTAATTTTGCTTAACTAATATGAAAACTTTAGATTTATTAAAAGGTAAAATCAAAAACCAAGCAGGTCAGTCGGCACTAGTAATGATTTTGGTAGTTGTGACGGTGATGCTTGTTGTGATTTCAAGTGTTGGTGTTTTGACTTACAACGATCTGAAAACTATCGGCAATGTCGTCGACTCAGCTCAGAGTTACTATACATCCGAGTCTGGAATTGAAGATGCGGTTTATCGGATCGCCAATGCAAAAAACTATTCAACTTCTTACACATTGAACGTTGGCACTGGTAGTACTCAGGTTGACGTTAGTGGTCCGTTGACAGCTTTGGTCGTTACTTCCAACGGAAATATAAGTAGTAATTACCGAAAGTTGGAAGTTGGCCTAGGAACGACTCAGTCCACGACGAATGTTGCCTTTAATTACGGTGTTCAGGTCGGTTTTGGTGGTTTGGAGATGGCTAATAATTCCGGTGTTAACGGTAATGTCTACTCCAACGGGAGTATTACTGGTTCCAATGGAGCCTTTGTCACGGGAACGGCTATTGCCGCTAATAGTCCCGCCTCGACCCCAGATCAAATTAATGATACCCCTTCCACACCAACAAATTTGATAGCTTTTGGAAATGCGAGCTCTACTCAAGATGCGGCCCAAAGTTTTCAGGTTGCCACAACTAACCTGGCTAATAATGTCCAGCTTTATATTCGCAAAGTTAGTACGCCCGGAAACCTGACAGTTAGAATCACCACCGATTCAGGCGGAAACCCAAGCTCAACTACAGTGACCTCCGGATCTTTAAGTGCTTCCTCAGTTACTTCAAGCTACGGCTGGGTGAGCGTGAACTTTACTTCCAACCCACAACTGATAGCTGGGGTTACTTACTGGTTGGTTTTGGATGGGGCAACCAATGCGACTCGGTATTATCAATGGGCGGCAAACAATACTTATGCAAATGGTCAAGCCAAAACTGGCCCGTACTCCGCTGGACCTTGGAATATTACTAGTTTAGATGGCTATTTTAAACTTTATTTAGGGGGGATAACTGGGACGATTAATAGTGTTCTTATCGGAACAGGTTCCACTGGGGATGCTCGAGCTCATACAGTAAACAACTCGACAATAGCGGGGACAAATTATTGCCAAACTGGGAGTGGTAATAATAAAGCTTGCAATACTTCTCAAGCCGACCCGACGCCACAAAATTTTGCTATCTCTGATGCCAATATCAACCAGTGGAAAACAGAGGCAGAAGCAGGAGGAGTGGTTAGTGGAAATTACACGCTAAACAATGGAGCAACAGCTTCCTTAGGACCGACAAAGATTACTGGTAATATGGTTTTGGATAACAACGTAACCCTGACTATTACAGGAACAGTTTGGGTGCAAGGAACTATTACTTTATCAAATAATGTAATAGTGAAACTTGATGCTGGTTATGGAGCTAACGGTGGGGTTATGCTATCTGATGGTTATATAAATCTTTCCAACAACACTACTTTTCAAGGTTCGGGACAAGCCGGGAGCTACTTTTTATTGATTTCGACAAACGATTGCAACGGTACTAATAGTCCGACCGGACAAACTTGTACTAGTAGTAATTCAGCAATTAATGTCGGTAACAACGTGGGTGCGGCTGTTATCTACGGCTCCCGTGGTCAGGTTGATGTTGCTAATAATGGTGGCGCTAAGGAAATAACTGGTTACGGAATTGAATTGGAAAATAATGCGACCGTGACCTACGAATCGGGTCTGGCTAATACAAATTTCTCGTCCGGACCTGGGGGAGGGTTCAATATCAATTCCTGGAAGGAGATTGAATAAAGTTAGCTAGAACTGATAGTATTAATAAACTGCCATGGCTTTTAGTTTATTACAAAACGCAAAGTCATAGTAGTAAATTACTATGGCTTTATTTTCCAAGAAAAAAGAATTAGATTTACTTAATGCTGACGAGGTAGCACAGTCTTCGAAACAAAAGATTGTTCCTTTTATTTTAACTGCTATTGTGATTGCTTTTGTTATCGGGATTTATGTTGTCGTTTTTATAACAAACATTGCAGCACAAGGAGGATTGAATGAAGCAAAAGAAGAAGTCAGTAAAAGAACAGTTGAGTGGCAGAAATATAAAGAACTAGCCACAGATATTAAAGATGTTCAAAGCAAATCGGCCCTTCACACCAAATTCGTTACCACTTACTCTAGCCTTGACAAAAAAATAGATAAATTAAAATCCATTTTACCACAAGGAGTTTATTTAACAAATTTAACTATCGATAACTCTGGGAAAACAGTGGTTACCGGTGCTTCAAATATTCCAGAGGACGCCTACCAATTTCGTGATGTTTTACTTTCCGAAAAGGATGTAAAAGATGTTTTATTAACATCAGTTGCAAAGACCGGTGTGCTTTATACATTTAGTATAGATTTTGTAATAAACACAAAATAAATGAAAAAAGATACCTCAGAAACAAAATCCTTCAAACCAATGTTGATCAACATTGGTTTGGCGATAATGACCCTAATAGTTTCTGGGGCTATTGGTTACTTTTTGATTCTGCCAACTTTTTCAGAACTATCTAAAATAAATCAGGAAATTAGTGCAGAGAAAGCCCAAGCTGATAAAATCAATCAATCAGTATCAAATCTTAAGAGTCAAGACAAAACAACTCTAGCTACACTATCAGCAACCCTCAGAGGGCTTATTCCAACCCAGATTGATATGTTGCATTTCGCATCTTTGAATGAGGTAATTGCCAAGAGTGTTGGTGCGGAAATCTCAAATATCCAACTTTCTAAGTCAATTCCAAAAAGCGCTAAAACAGCAGATACAAAGGCGACGATCCAAACAATAGCATTGAGCGTTATCTCTACATATAAATCTAATTTTGATTCGTTATTAAATTTAATTCGAGCCTGGATGCAGGCAGACCAAGAGGTAGGTATAAAAACAATATTAATTAGTGGTGACACTTCTGGAATAGTTACTTATACGGTGACCTATGATTTGCCGACTAGCCAGAATTCTACTACTGTCACTGTCGATGACCAATTGACTCTTTCAAAAAAGCAAATTGACGAGCTAAAAGCGGTGAAAAGTAAAATAATTTACACGGCAACTCCTTCGGCCAAACCTTTGGGTCGAGATAATCCTTTTTCACAATGAACCTCCGAGGGTAAAAATCCACGGCTTTTTGGCCTTGCGAAAATAAAAAAAGAGAGGCCCCATCAAAACCAGAAGGTAATGACGGGGCTTCGTGTGTGTTACAGACCTATCGAAGATTTTCAGCCTAACGTTGCTGGCTTAGATCGTCGCTGTAACCGGCGCGAATGTTTTCCCTTTCATAAGCACAGCCATATATGGAGTTTCTCCTTCAATTCCAGTTCCTGACCGATGCTCTGGGCGCTCTCTGTTGAGAGCTCGCTATGGGCGGTCCTAATTGCCTGTAATTTTGGGAAATCAATCCTGCTCACAATCTCTCCGAGGGTGACGCAAGGTTTTACAGGCGGTACCGCATGTCGCAACTTTATTATTTACCAAGCAAGCGTGCTTGTCAATAGTTGACCTTTGCTTGTCGTAGAAGGTAGAATCAGTTTGGAAGGAGCCCTGTTAAGTTATTTAACATGGTCTTTTCTTTTTTCACTCCCGGTTTTTAATACCCAAATAAAAACCGCTACTGGTAGAGTAAAGTAGAGGATTACCTGGACGAAATCATCAGGAGGCCTGGGAAGAAATGCACCGATAGCCGGAAGTTCGCTAAGGTCAAATATTTTTGTGGGGGATGTTTTTGCAAAATGCATTAAATACTCTTGTAGCAATTTCGGTATCAGAATTGAAGAGACAATAATAATTAAAACTTTTTTGCTAATAAATAAATTTAGTTTTCTAAATAATCGAAAAACTAAGTAGAAAATAAAGAAATTTTCAAAGAAGTTTGGGAAGAAAAGTAAAAGCTCGCGAGTATTAGTAAATATCACGATCAAGACTCCAAAAGCTCGGTAAAGAAAAGAGCCAATCGCTATTCTTTTTGCCAGGTTTTCTTTCCAGGCAAGAGCCGTATAGGCAGCAAATCCAAGATAGTAGGTATCGAGAATTTTATCCCAAATTTGGTATTGGTGCATATCGAAACCTGACTGTTTTAAATAGTAATAATCGTTAAAATCTAAGATGGAAGATACTAATACTCCAAAAAGAGGCCAGCGGAGGATTGAAAAGGGGACAACCAGTCTTAGGAGGGTTAAAATAATCCAAACCATAACTGCTTTCTTTAATTAATATAAATTAGAAAAGGTCTAAGAACAAGAAGTTTTTTGTTCTCAAGAGAAAACCAAATTATTTCTTGCTGTTTTTACCCGCGAGACTAATTAAGTAAATAAAAACCCCGAGCATCATTAGAAAAAGCCCAAGACCGACCGGGGAACCCCAATTCGCCGGGCTAAAAACTGCTTCCATAGTTTTTCACCTCCTTTTTAGAAAATTATTTAAAAGGGTAGGTTGGAAACCGAATTATAATTAACCATAAATCTACTTTAGCAAAAAATATAGAACCTGCAAGTGATGTTAATCACTTCTTGACTTAATCTAAAAAAGCGCATATTATATCCCTATAAGGGGGATATATGGCATACCGACCAAAAGATACACAAGAAAGAATAATGCACCGCTTAAAAATAGCTCAAGGCCATCTTAAGAAAGTTATTAACATGGTGGAAAGTGATGATTACTGTATTGATGTTTTGCATCAATCTCAAGCTGTTCAAAAAGCCTTAAAAGAAACTGATAACCTCATGCTCGAAAATCACCTAAATTCATGTGTTGCTGATTCAATTGCTGCTGGTAAAAAGGATGAAGCGATAAAGGAAGTTTTAGAGGTTTTCAGAAAAAGCCCTTAATATGAAAAAATTAATTACATTTTTAATACTAATCTTTGCTTTAGCACAAATTTTTGCTGCCCGAGCAAATGCGCAAATGATGGGGTTTACTGATACCCAAGCAACAAATTCAGAAATTAAAATCCAGCAACAGGAAGAGCAGAAAGGGAAGGATTTACTCGCCAAATTAACGAATAAATCGATTTCCTGCCAAGAGTTAACCGATGCAAACTTTGAAAAAATTGGCGAGTATTTTATGGGTCAATCAATTGGGGATACTTCAAGACACATAACAATGAATAACCGAATGAAATCAATGGTGGGTGACTCTGGAGAAGAGCAAGTGCACATAACTTGGGGTAAACGAGGTAGCAATTGTGATGCTAGTGCAGTTGTGGCATCAAACCCGAGGGGAGGTGTTTTGCCAATGATGGGCTTTTATAACAGTATGATGAATTGGAATGGTGGTTGGGGAGTTTTTGGAATTTTGTGCGTAGTTTTCTGGCTAGTGGTTTTTGTCGATCTGGTACTTTTAGGAATTTGGCTTTGGAAACAAATTCAGCATTCAAAGAAATAAGAAGGTGATATATAAAAATTTTAGTGGTTGTTGGTGAGTTTTTAGGATTTTATGGCTGTAGATAAAATTTTAGTTACCATTTTTAGCTTTATAGGTATCGGTTTTACTTATTGGTTTTTCTTAAGGAAAAACGAAAAGGAGGTAGTTGTGACATCTAATTCAGTCGATATTCTTGTTGATGGTGGTTATCAACCTGAAGTTATTTCGATACCGAAAGGTAAAACAACAAAGCTCAATTTTCTTCGAAAAGATTCGTCAGCTTGTTTGGAAGAAGTTGTTCTTTCGGATTTCAAAATTCGTAAGTATTTGCCCCTGAACCAAAAAGTAACACTTGAAATAACTCCACAAAAGGTTGGAGAATTTCCGTTTTCCTGCGGAATGAATATGTTCCACGGAAAGATAAAGGTAACAGAATAATGGCTGAAACTAAACAAACCTACGCAGTCAAAGGAATGCACTGTGCTTCCTGCGTCCAAGTTATAGAAAAATCGCTTAAGAGAACTCCTGGAATCAAAGAAGCCGTAGTAAATCTAGCTACCGAAAAGGCGAGCGTAACTTTTGATTCAGATATTTGCAGTGAAGACCAGATTGCCTCAGCAGTAGAGTCTGTCGGATACAAAATAATTACTGATAAAGAAATTACATCTCTAGACCAAGAAAAAGAGGAAAAAGAAAAAGAGTTAAAAGCCTTACAAGGCAAAGTCATTTTAAGTTTATTTTTAGGCTCAGCAATTTTATGGGGAAGTTTTCCGGGGCTAATAAATACGGCGCCAGAATTTTTGAAAAACTTTTATGTTCAGCTGCTACTGGCGACTCCAGTTCAATTTTGGGCGGCTTCGGGTTTTTACAAAGCAACCATTCCGGCTCTGAAACACCGCACTGCCAATATGGATACTTTAGTGGCACTCGGTACAACCGTTGCTTATGCCTATTCTGCCCTTGTTACAGTATTTCCAGACATAATTATGAATTTAGGAATAGAGGCGATGCCGTACTTTGATGTCGCAACGATTGTCATCGGATTGATTCTTCTCGGCAGATATTTTGAAGCGAAGGCAAAAAGCCAAACTTCGCAGGCAATTAAAAAATTAATCGGTATGCAGGCCAAAACAGCAAGAGTTTTACGTGATGGTAAAGAGATCGATATTCCAATTGAAGAGGTTGTCATTGGATCAGTAATTAGAGTCAGACCGGGTGAAAAGATTCCGGTTGATGGGCAAATATTGGAGGGAGAATCTAGCGTTGATGAATCAATGATAACCGGAGAGAGTATTCCGGTGGATAAAGCCAAAGGTGACAGTGTGGTTGGAGCAACAATGAATAAGACCGGAACCTTTACTTACCGGGCAACTAAAGTTGGCCAAGATACAATGCTGGCCCAAATTATCAAACTAGTTTCAGAGGCCCAAGGAAGTAAAGCCCCGATTCAGCGAGTTGCCG
Source organism: uncultured Gammaproteobacteria bacterium (assembly GCA_964367355.1). Classification (GTDB taxonomy): domain Bacteria; phylum Patescibacteriota; class Microgenomatia; order Woykebacterales; family RBG-16-39-9b; genus CAYIWY01. Next base: position 104,118 of record CAYIWY010000002.1, on the reverse strand, counting down.
ATTTAATTTCTTCTTACTTTGTCCCGATTGTGATTATGTTGGCAATAGCTACCTTTGCTGTTTGGTATATTCTTGGTCCGAACCCAGCCTTGATTTTTGCAATGCTCAATACTGTGGCTGTTTTAATCATTGCTTGTCCCTGCGCGATGGGTTTAGCGACACCGACCGCGATCATGGTTGGAACCGGTATCGGAGCGGAACATGGGATTTTAATAAAAGATGCTGAAAGCCTAGAAATCGCCCATAAAGTTAAGACCATTATTTTCGATAAGACCGGAACTTTAACTAACGGAAAGCCTGAAGTAACCGACATTATTTCAATAGGTAAACTTTCAGAAGATGAAGTTTTAAAAATCGCTGGTTCGATCGAAAAGGGATCGGAACACTCTTTGGCGGAAGCAATTGTAAAAAATGCGGAAAGTAAAAATATTGATCTGGAAAAAGTTAACAGCTTTAAAGCAATCACCGGACACGGAGTTGAAGGAAAAGTTGGGGAGAAGCAAGTTTATCTTGGCAACAGAAAGTTGTTGGACCGCGAAAAAATCGATTATCAAAACCACCTTGCCAAAATAGAAAAATTGGAAACCGAAGGAAAAACAGTGATGCTACTAGCAGTTGCCAAAAGTTTAGTCGGTTTGGTTGCGGTTGCCGATACAGTTAAGGAATCCGCCAAAGCGGCAGTTGTGAGTTTACGAAATAAAGGAATTGAGGTAGTAATGATTACCGGCGACAACCAGAGAACTGCTAACGCCATTGCTTCCACACTTGGAATTGAGCGAATACTGGCCGAGGTTTTACCTGACCAAAAAGAAGCGCAGGTGAGAAAAATTCAAGCCGAGGGGAAAGTAGTTGCCATGGTTGGAGATGGAATCAATGACGCTCCGGCACTAGCGGCAGCGGACGTTGGTATCGCGATGGGTTCGGGAACTGATGTGGCGATTGAAGCAGCTGACATTACCTTGATTAACAAAGATTTAAAATCAGTCGCAGCCGCGATTGAACTTTCGAGAAAAACAATGCGAACGATTAAAATGAACCTCTTTTGGGCCTTCGGTTATAATGTAGTTTTGATACCAGTGGCAATGGGGGTACTTTATCCGTTTTTTGGTTTACTTCTCAACCCAATTTTTGCTTCACTGGCGATGGCGTTGAGCTCAATATCAGTCGTAAGTAACTCTCTGTTACTTAGAAAGGCGAAAATATATGCAGACATATAATCGATTACAATTATGAATCTGTGGGTAATTTTTCTAACTGGGTTAACCGTTGGTGGTTTGACTTGCCTTGCTGTTCAAGGTGGGCTGCTGGCATCGGTTATTGCTGCCAGAGAGGAAGACGCCACCAGCAACATCAAGAAACACGCTCTCTATGGTACAGCAGTTTTCCTTAGTTTCAAGTTTCTCTCATATACCATTTTAGGATTTATTCTCGGCGCTTTTGGCGGTGCTCTGAATATTAGTGGTGGTGTGCAGTCATTTATGCAACTCTTTGCCGGAATTTATATGATCGTTGTCGCTCTAAATCTGCTCAATATTCATCCGATTTTCCGCTACGCTATTATTCAGCCACCACGTTTTTTGACTAGGCTTGTTAAAAACCAGTCAAAGTCCAAGGACATCTTTGCCCCGGCACTTTTGGGCGCAATGACAATTTTTATTCCTTGTGGAACGACGATAGCAATGGAAGCCCTGGCAATAAGTAGTGCTAATGCTTTTTTTGGTGCGGGGATAATGGCCGCCTTTATTTTAGGAACAATGCCGTTGTTTTTTGGAATCGGGGTGATTACTTCGTTCATGGGGGACGCGTTTAAAACAAGGTTTCTAAAATTGGCTGCAGTAGTAATAATTTATCTTGGGGTAGCTTCGATTAACGGAGCTTTAGTTTCAATAGATTCTCCATTTACATTTCAAAAACTATCGGAGGCATTTCCGGTCTCGGTCAGTATTGGTGGTCCGATTTCTGAGAATGAGAAACCAGCCGAAGCGACCCAAAGTAGTGAGCCTTCGACAAGTCAGGATGTGCGTATCTATGTAACCTCCCAAGGCTATAGTCCGGACTATTTTCGAGTTAAAAACGGGGAACCGGTGAATCTGACATTAAAAAGTGTTGATGCTTACAGTTGTGCTTCAGCTTTCCGTATCCCGTCTTTGGGAATAAAGAAAAACTTAAAAGCTGATGATACACAGGTAATTTCTTTCACTCCAGACAAAGTAGGTAAAATTCAATTTAACTGTTCGATGGGGATGTATCGTGGGGTGATTGAGGTAATATGAGTGCTTTTGTCAAAGATAAATTAAAAATTGTCGGAATGCATTGTTCCTCTTGTGCAATGAACATTGATTTTGATTTGGAGGATTTGGACGGAGTAAACTCAGCAAAAACTAGTTATGCCAAAGCAGAAACCGAAATTGAGTATGACAATGAAAAGTTGCAGCTGGAAGCAATTTTAAAACAAATCCAGAAAACTGGTTACAGCGCCACTCTGATTTAGATTGGACAATTGCACTAAATATTATTTTTTGTTTAAATATAATCAAATGTCAGAAGGATTTCACACACTAGTTCTTATTCTTCATGTTCTCGGTGCCGCCGTTATTCTGGGCGTTGCTTTAGTTTCACTTATTGTCCAACTAAAGAAACCTCCAGTTGCGGACAATCTTAAATTACTTGGGCAGATTTGGAAAAAGGCTCATTTTGCTTTCGGTCTTGAAGTGTTAACAGGCATGTATTTAGCTGCCAGCGAAGCGGACGAGTTTATTAAGAATCCACTTTTGTGGGTAAAACTTGGTCTTATCGTTGTCGCTTGGGCAATTTCCGCAAAGGTTTCGTGGCGTAACGAGGAAAAAGGGCAGAGTGGTGAACCAGATCCGAAGATCGCTTGGGTTGTTCTCCTAATTTACGCTGCCATTATTTCAATCGGTGTGCTTTTGGTTGAAGGTTAATCAACTTTCCTAATTCAAATCACAATTTCCCCAAATTTGCTTTCTATGTAATGAAAAAGTTAAAATCTGTTTAATGAAGAGTGGTAGTTGTAACCACAATCAATAAGTTCATCGGTTAGCGCAGCGTTCAGAGAGGAGAAAGAACATGCATGATTTGATTGTAGGGAATTGGGTTTTCATGTTGATAACCTGGCTACCGGTAGGGTACATTACGACAAGAGCGGTCGTTGTTTTGGCTGGACTGGAAATTCAGACTCGGGGTGAAGCAGTCAATTTCTTTGGTGCCGTTTTGCTCGGATGGTTTGGCCTCTACATGGTCGTTGCCATAACCGTCGTCATAATGGTAGGCCTGTTGGGAGTTTTTCTTTGGTTGTTCTTTGTCCTTTCGGTTGCCAATTGGCTCAAAAACAGCCTAGTTACGTTGGGGAATCTTTTTGCAGACACCTCCTGGAGATTTGCCCCAAAGTAAGCACACAACAGGGAACGGAGATTCAATCTGTTCATCAAGGGTCGGGAGCATTTCTGCTCGTGACCCTTTTAATTTGGTTTCAAGCGGGAAAGAAAGTTAAAAAGGGAAAACCGCACACGAGTTGTGTACGGCTTTAAGAGGCAAGACATTCTTTAATTTGATCAGGGATCTCGCGCATTTCTCTCTTAGACCCTTCACGAATCCAGAGAGTAATCTTTTCCCAGCCCTCCAGGTTGGGTTTTGTTGCTTCGACCCAAGTTTGCAAGTTTTCTCGCGAAACCTGATAGCTCTGCATTGGGGGATCTTGATTAACAGTCAGGACCGTAATTTGGTATTCACCACCAAGATCTTTTATCGAGAGCCAGAAAGGATCGTCTTGCGGTAGCCAGGTGAGTTTCTTTTCCGGGTGGGTAAGTACCACACACAGATGGCCGTTGAACATTAGTCCGTCCTTGGCCAACCGTTTTTCAACCATCATCACTAAAAAACGCAGAATGGAAAGTTTCTGCCCTGGTGTTTCCGGCACAGCTTTTCTCCTTTCAACTGAGGTAGATTATACAACTTTAAATGCTAATTTGCTTTCTGAGGAAGGAAAAACTATACTTTCGATGAAAGAAGGAGGAAGAGGAATGGCAGAGAGAAATTTCTATGCAAGACTGCTGCTTTTCTTGGGAGTGGACTGTTATCCGGGACGCTGTTTTCACTGTATGCGAAGACTCTATTCCTCAGGTGTTGGGCGTTACAGCATTCCTGCAGGTAACAACTCTGGTGTAAATTTTGTTTGCAAGAAGTGTTTCGAAGATCTCACGGCAGACGAACTGATTGTTTATGTAAACGATTTTATGGATCGGACGAGGACACTAGCCTTTAGTCAGAAAATTTACAAAATCCATGGACACCCTTTTTTTGAGGAGGCAGATGTTATTTCTCAGGCAGTTAAGTTTTTGAAAGGCGAACTTCCAAAGAAACCATTCGAAAACAGCTTTTTTGACAGACAACTTGGAAGTAAATTTGCCCCAAAGTAAGCACACAACAGGGAACCGAGATTCAATCTGTTCATCAAGGGTCGGGAGCATTTCTGCTCGTGACCCTTTTTTATTTGCTTTCAAGCGAAGGAAAAAGTTAGAATTCTCCTAATGAAAAAGAAAAGTTTGATAAAAACTTCGTCTAAGGCCGCTGTTTGGTCAGTTGGAACTGGACTTGGTTTAGTATTTGGTCCAGGAGGATCGTTATTAGGTTCTGCTTTTGCATCTATTTTGTCTGATGTTTTGGAAAAATCCTTAAGTGATAAAAGCAAAAGCAGAGTTCAAGAAGTTTACGAAATATCAAAAGATTTGATAACAAGTAAGCTTAATAGCGGATCCGTTCCAAGTTCTAATAAATCTCTAGATGATTTAAAAGTACTTCTTGAAGGTACTCTTTTAACTGCTAGGGATAGCTATGAGGAAAGAAAAGTTCCGCTTCTCGCAAACCTAAACTCTAACGCTACTTTTACAAACACACCGATTGAAAATCTCATAGAGACCCTTAAGCTAGCCGAGTCGTTATCATTTAGAAAACTTTGCATAATTAGTGTGGTCGGCAAAAAACTGTCTTTAAGCAAACTACCTTTTAAAGAGAAATACAAGCGTAAAGCTGCAACTGAAACAGTGACCGGAGTTTACTTTGATATCTTATCTTTAAGTAGAGATGGGATTTTGGTTCAGACTGAAGACGATAATCAACATTTAAAACCATTAGATTATATAGCTGATATTATCACCGATAGATTAAAACTGTATGGTTTAGGGCCCACTATTTTCAACGGCCTACAACTCGATAATTTGAATCAAAATGACAAGGAATTTAAGAAGGTCTATGAGATTCTAAAGCAGTAAATAAAGAGCCATTTAACCCAAGTTTTTGCTCATTATTTTATCTCTTTTGCTTCTTCCCAGCGTTGTTCGAAAAGATCACTCATTATTGCTGCAACTGGGGGATAATTAAAACGAACTCCCAGACCTTCCTCTTGTAGATTCGGATTGTAGGAGCTGATGTAGGCGACCTTTGCATCAAAGACAAAGATTCTTGCTTCGATCAGAGGATAGTGGCGGACTTCGATCCCCATTTTCTGCCAATTGCTTAGCATCTCTTTTCTCACTTCATCCAGATTCTGAACAACTATTCTGACCCTGACACCGCGGTCAATGGATTTCTTATATTCGAGCATGGTTTCCGCCGGAACTTCTAAACCAGAAACAATTAAACAAGCTTCCTTCTCGCAGTTTTCAAAATCAATATTGGTTTTCTCAAGTAGCTCCGCCCGATTATTTATAAAGGAAACATCTAGGTTGGTTGCGGTTTTGGGTAGAGTTGTCTGGGAAAAAGATTCGGCCAAGCTATCTTTGACAACTTTAGCGTAGAGGCCGAGTGGTGTAGCAGGATGCAATGCAAAGAAGACAATAGGGTAGCGGCCAACCTTTCTTACAAAGCCAAATTTTTCCAAAACTTTAGCACCGCGGTAAACAGCGTTGGGAAAAATGTTTAACCGGCTAGAAATTTCGGCTGCGGTTAAAGATTTCCCAGACGAGAGTAAACGATAGATAGCCTTTGCTTGCGGAGTAATATTCTGCATTTCAGGTATTTTAACATTTTTTGGTTAAAACTCCAAAGATAATTAAAATTATGGGAATATGAAAAACAGAGCCTTTAAGTATCTAGATCTGATTATTTTTCTCGACATCACGATGATGGCGATTGTCAATGTCATTTCCGGAAAGATAATTCAGGTTGGGATTTTTACTTTGTCAGCGGCATCCTTGTGCATTCCGATAACTTATATCTTTGGAGATGTCCTGACCGAGGTCTACGGTTACAAACAGGCTAGGCGGGCGACCTGGATCTTGATACTTTCCACTGTTCTAACGGCAATAATTTTTCAGTTGGCTGTTTTTCTGCCGCCGGCTAGAGGATTTGGTGGCAACGCTGCTTACACCTTGGTTTTAGGACAAGTTCCCAGAGTAGTGATCGGTGCTTGGGTAGCTCTATTTGCCGGACAATTTGTTAATGATTTTGTGCTCGCAAAGATGAAGGTGTTAACCAGAGGCAAGCATTTGTGGATGAGAACGATTGGATCGACTTTGTTCGGACAGGCGGCCGATACAACTGCCTTTTATACAATTGCTTTATACAATGTTATTCCAAGCGGGCTTTTAATAAAATCTATTCTTTCTGCTTGGTTTCTCAAGGTAATGATCGAAGTAGTAATGACTCCGGCAACTTACTTTGTAGTTGGAAAGTTAAAGAAATTGGAAAAAGAGGATTATTTTGACAAGAAAACGAACTTCAACCCTCTAATCATTAAGCTAAAATCTACTAATTAATTTAACCCTTGAGCCCAGGTTTTTTCTCGTTTGATTTCGCTTTCTTCTGATATACTTTTCCCAAATGACAATTGATGTTCAGAAAATTTACTTTACCGACAGAAGAACTTGGCGAGCATGGTTTGAGAAAAATCACGATAAGGTCAAAAGTATTTGGCTTGTTCACGACAAGTTCGCTAAGCAGGATAAACTTTCTTATGACGACATTGTCGAGGAGGCACTTTGTTTTGGCTGGATCGATAGTACAGTCAAGAAACTCAATGAGAAACACTCCCAAATATATCTATCGGTTCGCAAACCAAAAAGCATTTGGGCCAAGTCCAATAAAGATAGAGTTGAGAGACTAATTAAAAATGGTCTAATGACAAGGACGGGCCTTGGAGTGGTGGAGAGAGCGAAGGAAGATGGGTCTTGGACTGCCTTTGATGTGGTGGAAGATTTGGTTTTGCCAGAGCAGATGAAAGAGGTCTTCGCGAAAAATAAAAATGCGGAGGAGAATTTTGAAAAGTTTTCTGTATCGCTGCGAAAACAGGTTCTTTACTACATTTATAGTGCAAAGCAGGCGGAAACTAGAAAACTGAGAGTGCAAAAGCTATTGCCAAGATTGGAACAGGGCAAAAACCCATTTACCTAGAAGCAAAGTTTTAAGATTTATACTTTTTCTTTATTTCTACTACTGATTTTTCGATTAGTTTCCATAGTACTTTTTCATCCACATCGGCGAGTTTGTTGACGTAGAGACAACCTCTACTTTTCTTGTGTTTGCCAAGTTTTCCGAGTAGATCGTCATTACTTTCAAGTCCAAGCATGAGATAGAGAGTCAGGGCCTGCTTGCGTGGGGAGAAGCCAGTCAGTGGCCAGTCGCCCTCTTGGCTGCTGCGTTCGGATTTGTAATGATACTGCCCAAAACCGACGATTCTAGTGCCCCACATTTTGGGTTTTTCTCCTGTGATATCTTCAAAGATTTTGAGAAGGGTGAAGCTGTCGGCTCTTTTGGTCTCATCGGCAACAGAGTTTAGGAAGTCGCTAACACTGTCGGAATTTACTTTTGTCTTTAGTTCTGACATTTTTGAGATTATACACCCGATAAAAAAAGAGAAGATTTAGCGAGTGCGAACTTGGGAGGATGTTGACGACGATCACATCCGAGACATGGCCAGAAGAGGTGGGGTTTGGTGACAACTTTAGTTAACAAGGGAAGGAATTTATTCTTCCCTTATTTTTTACTCAAATTTGAATTTATTTTTAAATAAAGGAAAAACCGCACACAGATTGTGTACGGTTTTAAGAGGCAAGACACTCTTTAATTTGATCAGGGATCTGACCCATTTCTCTCTTAGAACCTTCACGTATCCAGAGAGTAATTTTTTCCCAATCGTCCAGGTTGGGTTTTGCTGCTTCGACCCAAGTTTGCAAGTTTTCTCGCGAAACCTGATAACTCTGAGTTGGTGGATCTTGATTTATGGTCAGAACCGTAATTTGGTAATCATTACCAAGATCTTTGATCGAGAGCCAGAAAGGATCGTCGTTTACCAACCAGGTGAGTTTCTTTTCCGGGTGGGTGAGTACCACACACAGATGGCCATTGAACATTAATCCGTCCGCAAGCAAACGTTTTTCAATCATCATTACGAGAAAGCGTAGTACAGAGAGTTTCTGCATTGGTATATCCGGCACGACTTTTCTCCTTTCAATTGACCCGATTATACAACTTTAAACGCTAAATTGCTTTCTAAGGAAGGAAAAATTATAATTCATGATTGTAATCTTCTTAAGATGCACGAAGGTAGATAGACGATTAGCTACGAAAAAGACTAATTGAAAAAGACTTCCCTACGAAAGTATACTTTCTTTCAGAAAGACTGCATTTGTCTATTCGACAAATGTTAAAGCCACACCTTTTTTGTCGGCGCGACCGGTTCGGCCAATTCGGTGAATATAGTCTTCGTAAGTTTCCGGGAGATCATAGTTGATAACGTGAGATACATTATCTATATCCAGCCCTCGGCTAGCGACATCTGTAGCTAAAAGAATATTGATCTGGTCTTCTTTAAAGCTGCGCAAGATTCTTTGGCGCTGACCTTGTGTCCGATTGCCGTGGAGTGCGCCAACTTTAAAGCCTCGCAGCTCGAGTTGTTTATTGAGTTTTTCAATCCCGTGTTTAGTGCGGCCGAAAACCATGACTTTACTGAAATCACTTTGAATCAAAAGGTCATGAAGAAGTTCAACTTTTTTATTACGATCGACTACTCGGACAATATCCTGATCAACATTCTCGCTTGTTGGTTGCGTTTGGACTGAGACAGTAATTGGATCAACTACAAACGCTTGCAAAACCTCTTGAACTTTTGGAGGGATAGTTGCGGAGAAGAAAAGCGATTGGCGTACCGATGGGAGCAATGAAATAAAAAATTTAATATCATTAATAAAACCAATATCGACCATTAAGTCAACTTCATCTAGCACAAAGTTTTTATAATCAGAAAGAAAAAGTGCTTTTCTTTCAATCAAATCTTTAATCCTTCCTGGTGTGCCGATGACAACATTTGGTCGACGACGGAGATCCGACATTTGGCGGTGTAAATTGGCCCCACCGATAACTAGTGAAGAATACATATTGAGACCAAAAGAAAATTCTTTTAGTTCAGCATTGATCTGTCCGGCGAGTTCTCTTGTTGGAGTAATAATTAAAAGTCTTTCGTTTCGATTTTTAACCATTTTATCAATCAGGGGAATTAGAAAAGCGGCGGTTTTCCCGGTCCCGGTGTTGGCCAGACCAATAAGATCTTTACCATCAAGTATTGGTTGGATTGCCTTATCCTGAATCGGTGTTGGGTGGGTGTAACCGCGTTTTATAATATTTCGTTTCAAAACATCATTAATAGCGAAATCAGCAAAACTATAATGTGGTGTGTAAGCACTTTCGGTTGTAATTTCAGCAGCTTTCTTAATAAAAAGATGAGAGTCCCGGCTGCCAAGTTTACCTTTAAGGTTAGCTGGGCCACTAGTCGGACGGTTGGCAAAACTGCTGCTACGACCATTGTTGAAACCACGATTAAATCCGCCTCCGTTTGAAGGCTTGCCGAAGCGATTACGGTTGCCACTAAAACCACGTTTCTTAAAGCCCGAATTGTTTGGGTTAAACATATTTTCTTTTGTGAAGTAGATATTCTAAGTCGCTACTCGCGCCTTGCGTCTCAGAAGACTAAAGATACGGAAAGTATTTGTAAACAGAACAAGTATCTTAGGAGCTAATTTTCAAAAGAAACCTGTTCTGCTAAATGCAGAAAAGAAAGGGAGAACGTTTGTAAAAAGCTCTGGGTTCTAATTCAACTAGAAAATAGTATAACACACCTCACCTAATTAATCAACCGATAGTAATTGACTTTTAGGTTTGTTTGTGTTAATATTGTGCCCAACAAGTCTAGTTGAAAGGGAGAAACAAGTGCAGCAGACACTGAAACTTACTATCCGCACTGGTTACGTAGAAAGTGTATGTCCGTGGCCCCCACCAAATTGTTTGGTATCTATGATACCAGAGGACTCTAATGACTCCTGGAGAAAGATAGAGTTGAGGGATTACACAGCTGTCCAATTGCTCAATAAGAATGGTTGGACAACCATCACCGTGTTTCCGTCCAAGGGAATGGATTACGACAAGGAAATTTGGCTGACAAGGGAAGTTGATGAATCTGCAGCACCTGCAGGTTAAGAAGGAGGTAACGTGGGAGAGTACATTAGTCGAATCGAAGTTGGTGGGAATACGCTTAATGCGATGATCCATCTGCCGACGCAATTGCTTCGGCACATCGTTCTGAAGTTGGCGGAAAGCCTGAGTCTGGCTTGTTCGGATCCAGCCGCACACGGTGATAATGATTGGGCAGCAGTAGCAGAATTCTTGTACGTTGTTGTGGCTGCGGCCCGTAAGGACCAACCTCTGGAAACCATTTTTCGGTACGATTTTGACGTTAAGACTGTAACAGAAGCTCTCAGTCTTTTCGAAGGTTTCAAGAAGCACCTTATGCTGCAACATGGTCTGGAAAAGAATTTTGCAGGGTTAAACGACGAGCCTTTAGCTCTTTGGAAAGTTCCAGTAAGTTCTTAGACATTTGGGCCAACGTAACAACTTGTTACCGCAGCCCTTCTTTTTTTATCTAAATTACACTTTTGAAGTGGCAATTGCCAGAGAGTTTTGGTTCTTATAAACTTAATGAAGATGAAAGACCTGTCAATTCAAGCCCCTTGGTCATTAGACCAAAATGAAGTTTTTTCTAAACTCCAATCCAAAAGAGATGGTTTAAGTGCTTCACAAGCACGCGAGCGGCTGTCTTTTTTTGGAAAAAATACAATCGAAAAGAAAAAATCCGGCAAAATCTTTGCACTCTTAGTATCACAATTCAAAAGTTGGTTGGTGATAATTTTGATACTGGCCGCTGTCGTCGCTCTCTTTTTAGGTGATCAAATCGATGCTTTGGTAATTCTTGGAATAGTCGCTTTGAGTAGTATTTTTGGATTTTATCAGGAATACTCTGCGGAGAAGGTAGTTGAGAATTTGGGAAAGTATATTTCACACCGAGCCAATGTTTTTCGAGAGGGTGTTTGGTTACAGATTGACAGCAGTGAGGTGGTAGTTGGGGACGTGGTCAAGTTGCATATTGGGGATCGGGTTCCGGCAGATTTGCGCTTAATTGAAGTTAACAATTTAACCATTGATGAAGCAATTTTAACCGGTGAATCCCTACCTGTTGAAAAAAATATCGAAAAAATTTCTTCTGATCAACTGCTTCCGCAGGAGCAAAAAAACCTGGCGTTTATGAGTACTTACGTTGTTTCCGGTACAGGAGTGGGGGTTGTAGTCAGAGCTGGTAGTAGAACCTTGCTTGGACAAACAGCTCATTTACTAGACAGGAAAGAGTCACCAACTAACTTCCAAAAACAAATCGGCAACTTCAGCACGTTTCTTTTTAAAATTATTTTGGTTTTGACAGTTTTTGTTTTCTTGGCCAATGCTTTTCTTGGGAAAGGAACTTTCCCCTCGTTTCTTTTTGCAATCGCATTAGCAGTTGGTATTACCCCAGAGTTGCTGCCGGCGATAATCACCGTCACCCTTTCTCATGGGGCCCGAAAAATGGCTAAAAAGAAAGTGGTTGTCAAAAAGTTAATGGCAATTGAAGATCTTGGGAATATTGATACTTTGTGTACTGACAAAACCGGGACACTGACCAGAGGGGAGTTTACATTGGCTGATTATCTAAACCTTAGTTACAAACAAGAACGAGAGGTTTTGAATTTAGCCTTGATGTGTTCTTCTGGTTTTTCGACTGAAGGCAAACTCACCAGCAATCAGACGGATAAGGCTCTTTGGGCTAGTCTTGATCTGGATCGGGTTCAAGAAGATTTGGCTGCTTTCAAACTGGTTAAGGAAAATGAGTTTGATTACGAAGCAAGAGTTATGAGTGTGATTGTTAGAGAGGGTCAAAAAACTATTTTTATAGTTAAAGGTGCTTGGGAAACGGTTTTAGAAAAAACAAATCAGTCAAACGAAGAAAAAAATAAATTGACTGAAAAAATTTCAGAGTACGAACTGGAAGGAAATCGGGTAATTGCTGTTGCAACCGCTGAAATCCCCGAAAAAGAAATCGACGTTAAAAAAATTGATAAATTAACTCTTAAAGGGCTGATTCTGTTTTCTGATCCGGTCAAAGAAGACGCTGCCAACAGCCTTGCATTGTTTGCCGATCTGGGAGTAGCGATCAAAGTTATGAGTGGGGATAGCCCGTCGGTAGTAGCTTATGTAGCCGAGAAAATTGGATTAAAAAAGTCAGACGATATTGTTATTACCGGTGATCAACTAGCCAAACTAACAGATAAAGAAATTGAAGTTTTGGCCAATAAATACTCACTTTTTGCCCGAGTTACACCCGAGCAAAAATTTAAACTTGTGAACAGTTTAAACAAAGAAGGCCATATTGTTGGATTTCTCGGGGACGGGGTCAATGACGCACCAGCATTGAGAGCCGGGGACGTGGGGATTGCAGTTGATACTGGAGCCGGTGTTGCCAAAGAAGCTTCTGATATTGTTTTGTTGGAAAAAGACCTAAAAGTCCTTTCAGAAGGAATAGTTGAGGGTCGTAAAGTCTTTAGCAACATTACCAAATATATTCAAAACACTATTAGTGCCAATTCCGGCAATATGTTTACAGTCGCGATTTCTTCACTGTTGCTGCCGTTTATCCCGTTGCTTCCGACCCAAATAGTTTTGAACAATTTCTTATCCGATGTTCCGCTTTTAGCAATTGCAACTGATAATGTCGATTCATCAGTTACCCATCGACCACGAAAATGGGACATTCCGTTTATTGCAAAGTTCATGACTTTTTTTGGATTCATTAGTTCATTTTTCGATTTGCTTTTGATACTACCTTTAATATTTATCTGGCAAACCAGCCCTGAAGTTTTCCGAACTGCTTGGTTTGTCGAGTCGGCTTTGTCTGAAATGCTGGTAACTTTTGCAATTCGTACGAGATTGCCTTTTTACAAAAGTCGGCCTAGCAGTTGGCTTCTATGGCTTACGGTTGCCACTGGCATCGTTGTACTTCTTTTACCACTTCTGCCAATTGGACAGAAACTTTTCCAGTTTAGTGTCCCGCCAGTCTCAATTATGATTTGGGTCACAGTTGTTTTACTTGGGTACTTTATAACCACTGAACTATTCAAACACTTTTTCTACAAGAAAATTGAAGATCGAGAATAAATTGCCTTTTTGTTGTTGGGAAATTAATTACTGAGGTCTAAGGTTTCTTCAACTATTTCTATTCTTTTGTCGTGTTTATCGATTCGTTTTCTTTCGATATCCAAAGCATCGTTATGACTTTTTATTTCCGACTTCACGAAAACCGTGGACTCTCAGTCCACGGATGAAGTGAAGAGAGGAAAAAACCTAGAGAAGAAACCGAGGGTTTTCAACCCTCGGAGGTTTATTTCGTTTTCAATTTTTATAACCGAACCAGCAACCGTATCTAGGGTTTCTTGCATCTCATTTACTTGACTCTTTAGAGGTGTAAGCTCTATCTGGAGCTCGTTTTTTAGATTTTTCTGGAGTAGTTTTTCGAATGCCTCTAAATCTTTTTGATCCATAAAGAAGAATTTACTCTCTAGTATATTTCGCCCAATATATGACACTTAAACAGAAACTTTTCAATTTCGAGTCTTCGAGAAAATATCGGCCGAAGGGCGTTATAAGACATTACTTACTTTCAATGGGAGTTGGAGCCGCAGCACGTCGAGCTGTTTGTAACTTGTTTAATACGACCCGATTTGCTATAGTTTCAGAATGAAGAGCCAAGTTTTGGAAAAAACAATTGAAACAATGGAAAAAGAATTGGAATCCATAAAGAACTTCCAGGGCGAAAAGGGTGGTGCAAGATCCCTAAGAGGTTTCTTAAGAGGTGCAAATATAACTGATGAGGAAATTGAAGAGACGAAAGAGGCATTTAATAAAGTTAGAATGCCCTAGGAGTTTTTATTGAACGCTGTAACGGATACCCACGCTCTATTTTGGTACTTCGAAGACCCACAAAAACTTCCCACAAAAATTATAGAACTTTTTGACGGCGCTTCGGTAATTGTAATCCCAACGATCGTTATTTTGGAACTTGAGGCAATACTTGCAAAGAAATTTTTGCAAAGAAGGTTTAAGCAACTTCTGGGTGAACTTATTTCCAATAAAGCATGCTTTATCTATCCATTGAATTTGGAGATTCTTAACGGATATACAGGTTTTGCAGAGAGTCTTGAGATGCACGATAGAGTCATAGTTGTTACTGCTAAGATCTTAAATCTTCCGCTTGTAACAAAAGATCAAGAAATTTCTAAAATTTACCCAAAAGTTATTTGGTAAGGAAGGTAAAAATTGTTAAAATGCGGAATTGTGGGTTTACCAAACGTGGGTAAGTCCACATTATTTAATAGTCTCTTAAAAAAACAAATCGCTGCGGCGGCTAATTATCCGTTTACAACTATTGATCCCAATGTGGGAGTAGTGGAGGTTGCTGATGAACGTTTGACAAAACTTGCAGAAGTAATCAGAGATTCTTCGACTTCGCTCAGAACGGCTCCGCCGATTATTCCGGCAACGGTCGAATTTGTCGATATTGCCGGCCTCGTTAAAGGAGCCTCGAGTGGGGAAGGGCTTGGCAATAAATTCCTTTCTTATATTCGTGAGGTTGATGCCATAGCCCATGTCGTCCGCGTCTTTGAAGATCCCAATATTATCCGTTCAGGAATCGATCCCCGCCTGCCATCGCCTAGCGGCGAAGCAATTGGCGGGCAGGCAAAGAGCGATATTGAAACAATTAATATCGAGCTGATGCTAGCAGACTTGGAAACCTTGCAAAAATTGATTGACGCTAAGGAAAAGGAACTAAAAACCTCAAAAGAAGCTACAGGTGAGTTAAATGTCCTTAATAGTATAAAGGAAGCTCTGGAGGTAGAAAAACCAGCTAGTAGTGTTGAAGTTGAAGAAAAATATCACGAGTACGTCAAACAATTACCTTTAATTACTTTGAAGCCAGTTATTTATGTTTTTAATGTTGCTGAAGAAAAACTGAAAGATACCACTTCGATGATTCGATTAATCGAAGTATTTCAGCCCAATGTAATAATTTCTGCCAAAATGGAAGAGGAATTGGTTACGTTAAATTCAGATGAGCAAAAGGAATACTTAAAAGAAGCTAGAGTTGAACAATCTGGTTTGGAAAAGTTAATTCAGGTTTCATTTAAATTACTTGGTTTGCAGACTTTTTTCACTGCCGGGGAAAAAGAAGTACGAGCTTGGACGATAAAAGCCGGTTCTAAAGCACCGCAAGCAGCCGGTGTCATTCACACCGACTTTGAACGCGGTTTTATTAAAGCTGAGGTGATTCATTGGGAGAAATTAATTGCCGCTGGTGGTTGGAGTCAGGCGAGGGAAAAAGGCTGGGTCAGACTCGAAGGCAAAGATTATATTTTTCAAGACGGGGATACAACGATTTTTAAATTTAACGTTTGAATTTAAACCCTGCTTGCGTACCTATTTTAGCTTGTGGTATACTCCCAGCGGAATTAAAACTTATGACAGATTACGAACTATTACTCGCGATTGCTGAAGATCAATCAGAAGAGGAACAAAAGAAAATATTAAATGGACTCACCACTATTGTTGAAAAAGCCAAAGGTGAGGTTGCTCAAACCGATAGCTGGGGTAAAAAAGCCCTAGCTTTTCCAATTGGAAAAAACAAGAGTGCTTTTTATTCGCTTTTGAGTCTAAAAGGAAGTGAGAACTTACCAAAGGCGGTTAATGATAACTTGCGAATTGAGGATAAAGTTATCAGATTTTTAATTACAAAAAAAGAGATAATCAAAAAGGCTCGCAAAAAGGATACTAGAAAAGCAAAGAAGTCAGTTGAAACAGTAATTATTCGTTAAAGGAGGAACTTATGTCATCTAGATCACTTAACAAGGTAATGTTAATTGGTAACCTAACCCGGGATCCGGAAATGCGTTACACACCAAACGGTGCTGGAGTATGTTCTTTCGGATTGGCGACAAATCGTAGTTGGGCTTCGGGTGAGGCAGGAGAACGTCGTGAAGAGACTGAGTTCCATCGAATAGTTGCTTGGAATAAGCTGGCTGAACTTTGTGCTCAACTTTTGACTAAGGGTCGTAAAGTTTACATTGAAGGACGTTTGCAAACTAGAAATTGGGAAGGACCAGAAGGTGAAAAACGTAATGCAACTGAAATAGTCGCTGAGGATATGGTACTTTTGGATTCCCGCCGCGAGGGAAGTGTTGGGGAATCTCAGGAATCCAGTTATAAATCTGACGCTGAGGCACCGGCAGTCAACGAAGTCGATGTTGCACCAGAGGAAAAAGACGAAAAGAAAAAAGACGGGAAGAAAAAAGACCAACCAGCGGACAAGAAAGAGGAAAAGCCAAAAAAAGAAGAGGAAGAATCAGACGAAATTAATATCGATGACATTCCTTTTTAATTAAGAACTTATGTTGAGACGAACGAATGATCGAAACAATTTAAAACCAACCCGAAAAAAATATTGTTCTTTTTGCAAAGAGGGTACTACACCAGACTACAAAGAAGTTGTTAGTTTGCGTCGTTTGACGACCGATCGCGGTAAGATCGTGGCTCGCACACGATCTGGAGTTTGCTACAAACACCAAAGACAACTTTCAAATGCAATCAAAAAAAGTCGTTATATGGCTTTGTTACCGTTTGCAGTTTCCGTCGGTTAAGTTAAAATATTGTTACTATGACTAGCCAAGCCTTCCCAAAAACCTTTGTTCTTGACGTTGGAAAATCTTGGACAAAGGCTTTTTTAGTTGAAAATGATAAGAATAGACTTGTAATTTCAAAGAAAGCTTCTTTGCCGACCTCCAGTGGTGATATCAGCTTTACTGTCAATAAGCTTTTTGCGGAAATGAAGGTAATCAAAGATAGTAAAGTTATTATTACCGGTCCAATTCCGGAAGCTGAAGTCCTCGCTAAAAATCTTGATGTTATCTATATTTCCGAAGAAGATTCAAAAGAGGAGATAAAGAAATATTTAATAAAGGAAGATTTCAAAAATCCAATAATTTTGGATACTAGTGATTACAGTTACAACCCCACGATAAAAATTAATCAAATTGGTGCTTTTCTCACCTCTGAACTTACAGAGGTTGATATCGAAAATTATTTCGGAAATAAATCAGTCCGTCCACATTCGATTCCTGAAGAAAAGACAGAGCTGGAAATCGAGGAAGCTTTTTATAGACTAGCATTTAGCCGAAACTCAGATTTTATTGCAGCTAAAAACGTTATAAATATTGTTATTACCGGTGCCTTTTTTTCTTTAGCACCCAAGCAGTCAAAAATAGCTTTGGTAATTTTGGATACTTTGGCAAAGGGTAGAGTCGCTCAAGTTAAACTGGATCGTGATATTTTCTTGGTTAGTTTCGGAGCTTTATTAAAAAAATATCCCCAAATAGCCGAGTGGGAAAATAGTTTTTTGCAGGATCTCGGTGCTTTTATTTCTTTTGGCGGTGAGGGCAAAGTTATGCTTGATTACGGTTTTACTGAAAATCAAGAAATTTCCATAATTGAAGATGAAATTGCACTGGTACCGGCTCCAGCAAAGCAAAAACTCGAAGTAACTTTTCTTGATTCAAAAGAAAAAGAAAAGGTATCTTTAAACGGCGGTGCGTTTGGGGTTTTATTGGACGGTCGGATTAAACCCTTGAAAATTGCTTTCGGGAGAATTAAGAGTCGAGCTGATATTAAAAAATGGCAAGGAGCGATAGATAAACTGGAGATGATTGAATGATTTGTCCTGTTTGGAGAAGAGTAATTATAAATAGTGAGTTTGATCTGGTTCGTTCCTACATTGGTCATTGTAAACCTTCAGTGAAAGAAGGAGATCGGGTTGATGCTGCTAGTGTTGTGGCGCATTGTGAGGTTTCTGCTGGGCAGCGTTTAGTAAAAATTGCTCACACACTTGGTGTACCACGACGTGATATTAAAAAATATTTACTTCGCAGCATTGGGGATCGTATCTATCAAGGTGAGATTATTGCCAGGAAAAAAGGAGTCTTTGGAGTTGGTAAAAAAGAACTCAAAAGTCCAGCGGATGGAGTCATAACTAGCATCGATGAATCTGGGGATATTGTCGTGAAGTTTTTGCCGATGCCAGTCAGGCTAGTTGCTGGAGCCTCAGGATTGATTGAAGATGTCAGGGAAGACGCTGTCATCGTTCGGACTTTTGGAAGCGAGATTATCGGATCAGCCGGTTTAGGAAAACCACGGGAAGGGATAATTAAAATAATCGCCGGACAAAACGAGTTTATTATTCCGCAGAAGATTGATTCATCTTGCCAGGGGAGGATTTTGGTCGGGGGATCACATTTGGATCGTGCCTCGATTGAAAAAGCTCTTACGCTTGGAGTTAAGGGAATTGTAGTTGGCGGGATTGATTATCGTGATTTTATGAGTTTGGGAGTCGAAAGTGATGTTGGGATTACGATAATTGTCACCGAAGGATTTGGAACAGTTACCATGGGCAAAGATGTCTATGAAGCTTTTAACAAGGAAAATGACAAATTTGCTTTTATCAACGGTTCGGAAAGAACAGTTTTAGTTCCGCAGGACAAAAAAATCGTCGATAATAAACCATTGGATCGTGAGACTTGGCGAGAGCTCAAAGTTGGTGATGTTGTTCGACATTTCCACGGCGACACTTCGGAATTAGTTGGGGTAGTTGAATCAATTAGTTCAGAGGATGTAGAATTAGAGTCTGGTCTCTCTTCGATTTTAGCGGAGATAAAATTTTCCAGTGGGCGGAAGATTTCCGTTCCAGCTGCGAATTTGGAAATAATTTCTTAATGGACAACAATCAAAAAAATATCAATAATATCTTCCCAAAATTTATTGTAACGGTTTTCTTTTTATTGTTTGGGTTTTGGTTTGGGCGCTATGTCGACGTACCCTTTTTACCAAATAACCAGGAAAAAATTAGTGTTACCAATAAAATTTACAAAAAGGATAGTGTTGATTTCTCCTCGTTTTGGCAAGTTTGGGATAAGTTGAATAAAGATTTCTTATTTAAAAAAGATCTTTCCGGCCAAAAATTGTTGCAGGGGGCGATCAAAGGTTTGGTTACTGCTGCTGGGGATCCGTACACAGCTTATTTTGATCCTGATGCCAATGTCTCATTCAACGATCAAATCTCCGGATCGTTTGAAGGGGTTGGTATGGAACTTGGGTCAAAAGACAATAATCTTGTAGTTATTGCTCCGATCGAAGATTCTCCGGCGGAAAAAGCAGGAATCAGAGCAGCTGATCGTATTGTTGTAATTGATGATACAGATGCAACCACTATTACAATTGTGGACGCAGTTAAAATGATCAGAGGAAAAGCGGGAACAAAAGTTAAACTTGAAATCTTACGTGGAACCGAAACAGTGGTACGCAAATTTGAAATTATTCGAGGTACGATTATTGTCAAAACCATCAAATTAACAATAGAAAAAGATACAGCTATTATCAATCTAAATCAGTTTGGGGAAAATTCTAACGATGAATGGGATAAGGCGATAAATGAAATCACGACCAAGGGAATCAGGAAAATAGTTTTAGATTTGCGCAATAATCCAGGTGGTTTACTCCAGAGTGCTATTCATGTTGCCGGTGATTTTCTCACCACCAAAGATATAATTGTGCAGCAGGAAGATGCCAATGGTAAACGTCAGCCGATGTATAACACTGTTGACGGACGTTTGCAGGATCTAAAAGTCGTTGTCTTAATTAATAAAGGTAGCGCGTCTGCTTCAGAGATTGTAAGCGGTGCACTATCCGACCACAAAAAGGGCACTATTGTCGGTGAAACTAGTTTTGGCAAAGGTACGGTTCAGACAGTCGATGATTTGGCAGATGGTTCTGGGCTGCATATTACGGTGGCCAAATGGTTGACTCCAAATGGGACCTGGGTTCACAAAAAAGGAATTACACCTGATTACAAAGTCGATATAACTGACCAAAACATTAAAGACAGCGTTGATCCGCAACTGACCAAAGCCCGTGAAGTTCTCGATAGCATGTAGGTTCAAATTTCTCTAGAGTTGTTAATCAAACTTTCCAGTGTTAAACTTTTTGTAATTGAAACTGCCTCTGTGGTTTCATTTTGTTTTTTAAAGGAGGAAAAGTGAAAGCTTACATTGCTTCACCCTTGGGGTTTGCTGATAGTACCCGCGAATTCCTGAAAAAGATTCATGAGTTACTCGAAAAACATGGGTTTGAGGTTTTAGATCCTTGGGATCAGGATTACGGAGATCTCTTCAGAGAAGCGGAAAAGCTCGAAAAAATGGAGGAGCGCAGAATCTATCTGCATGAACAGGTCAACCAGGTAATTGGTCGAAAAAATGCGGATTTGATTTGTCAGTCTGATGTTTTGGTCGCTGTTTTAGATGGATCAGACGTTGATTCCGGTACAGCCAGTGAGATTGGTTTTGCTTTCGGTCTAGGGAAAACTATCATTGGTTTGCGTACCGATTTCCGTCTCGCGGCTGACAACCTAGGTTCTACGGTCAACTTGCAGGTTGAATATTTTATTGAAGAAAGCAGTGGGGAAAGGATTTGTCGTAGTCTCGAAGAACTCGACGAATCGTTACGGTCATTAGCTGCAGTGATCAAAATCGAAAGATAATGAACAAGGGAGGAGACACGTTGGTGAAACGACCAGCCGTTAAACAGTTTGGAGAGAAAGGGCCCTTGTTTTCTGAGGGCAAAACCAAGCGGAATTTCCAATTCGGAAACGGCACGCTCCTGATGGAGCATAAGGACGATATTACGGCTGTAGACGGTGCTCGCCACGAAATTATGTCTGGTAAAGGTATCGCCAGTTGCCAAACGACAATCAAGTGTTTTGATCTTTTGGAAGAAGCAGGAATTATGACACATTTGATTGGAGATTGGTTGCAGCCAAATCAGATGATCGTCGAACACTGCGATATGATTGCGATTGAAGTGGTCATGCGCCGTTTGGCTTCTGGATCTTATCTGAAACGGAATCCGAGTGTTGCGGAAGGAACACGTCTAGATCCAATAGTGGTTGAGTTTTTTCTCAAAGACGACTCTCGACACGATCCTTATCTGACGTATGATCTTACCACTGGACAATGGTTGTTCTGGGATCCGACCAAACCGTTGTCTGGCCAAGAATCATCGATTCTGGAATCAGATTTTCACCTAAGTCCGCCTGGGACACTCGATCACTTGGTCGCAATAAATCTTGTGGAAATAGCGGAAGTAGGGCGGAGAGTTTTTGAAGTTTTGGAAAAAGCTTGGGCAAAAGTTGGCGGGTTGCTTTGGGACATCAAGCTCGAGTTTGGCTTCAACAGCTATAGTATCCTTGTCGTCGCTGATGTCATTGATTGTGACAGTTGGAGAGTTACCTGGAACGGAAAGATTCTTAGCAAACAGCCTTTCCGGGATTTGAAAGTTGTAACTCCGGAAGCAATGGAGGAGATTAGAGCAAATTATCTTCTTGCTGCTGAATTAGTAAGTCAGTGGTGATAAGTTAACGTCGTTTGTTTAACCAAATTTGGTTATCAGACGGCGTTTTCTTTTGTTGACAAACATTGTTTTCACTAGTGTATAATTAAATCTCAGAATGGCTAAACAAAAGACCAATCTGAAAAGTTCTGCGCAGTAGCCCCGAGTAATCGGGGTTTTTTTGTGCCTAAAAAGGAAAGGAGGTGGAGAATGGAAGAGATGCAATTCGGGAAGACTTGTGTTGGCGAGATAGTCAAAACTCTCTGCCGGGCAGCGAGCGTTGGATTGGTTGTCGAAATTACAAGGCAAGAAGCAACCGGACCGTACTCTTATCGAATGTCAGCGGAGCGTTATTTAAGAAGTGTAACGGCGATTTTAAGCTTAGAAAGAGACGGGGAGAGAGTTTTCTCGCTGGAAGTTTTCCAAGGGACAAAGGTTAAATTATTGACTTTAACCGAGTCTTTGGATTACGAGGCAAAACGTTTGTGTTTGGTAATGTTAGGCAACCAATGGTTTTTTAAGAAAAGTTTTGGAGAACTAAAAGTGCAGGATTGTTGATTCTGCACTTTCTTTTTCCAGGTAAGTTTAACTAAGCTAACTTTTTTAAAGTAGGAGGTTAGTGCTATAATATGTACTTACAAAATGGAAAATTTAACTAGCCCAAATCCCACAAAACCAGATATCTTTGAAAAAATCGATAAAAAATTATTGCTTTTAGCTTCAATCGTACTTGGGTTTTTCATTATTCTAATTGTCGGAATAGTAGTTGGCATAACTTATCCAGCTTGGTATCAAAATTTACCGTTTAAAGATTCCATCCCAGAAGCGTTTCGTCCGAAACAAATTTCTCAAACTTCGAATGTAACAAATAGCAAAGGAGAGACAGTTATTCGGACAGTCGAAGAGTCTACAGTTATTGACGTGGTCGACAAAACTTCAGCGGGGGTAGTTTCTATTGTGGCTAAAACAGTCAGCTTTGACCCAACCCGTGGGTCGGTCAACGATCAGCAAGGAATTGGCACAGGTTTTATCATTGAAGAGAATGGTTTAATCATTACCAACAACCATGTTGTTTGTCAGAATGATTTAAGTTATGCAGTCGTGACAAAAGATAATAAAACCTTCAATGTCAAAAAAATTGATTTTGATCCGGCTAATGATATTGCAATACTCAAAATCGATGCCAAAGACTTACCCAAGTTGGATCTGGGAGATAGTGATCCGACTTTACTCAAACCAGGACAAAAAGTTGTTGCGATTGGGAACGCCTTGGGACAATTTCAAAATACAGTTACAGTTGGCGTTATTTCCGGTCTTGGCCGCGGAGTAACAGCAGCTGGTAGTGGCTGCAACGGTCAAACAAGTGAAACATTGCAGAATGTTATTCAAACTGATGCAGCTCTAAATCCAGGTAATTCCGGGGGACCACTACTTGATCTTTCCGGTAAAGTTATCGGGGTTAATTTTGCGACTTCTGGAAGTGCTCAAAATATCGGATTTGTGATCCCGATTAACCGGGTTAAAGAAATTATTGCTCAGTACAAAAAAGACGGTCGAATTGTCAAACCATATATTGGGGTTGCTTATCAGACGATTGACAAAGCATTAGCCGAGATCCAAGGTATTTCTCCAGGGGCTTTTGTTAAGCGAGTTGTTAGCGGATCACCAGCGGATAAGGCTGGAATTGAAGCCGGGGATATAATTACCAAATTAAATGGCCAGGCATTAAACGATGAAAATGATTTAGTCTCGATTTTGAATATTTTGAAGGTGGGACAAAAAGTAGCTGTTGAAGTTTACCGGGACGAAAAAACAGTAAAATTAACCGTTACTTTGGAAGAAAATCCCCAATAAATTTCCGCTAGCTGTTAGGCAAACTTTGACTTTCATTTTGAGGCTTGATAGCATATAAACTAATGCCTCCCCTTTCATATAAGTTGAAATTATCCCCAAAAACTTGGTTTTCACTATTTTTAACTGGTTTTTTGTTTGGCGCAATTGTGCTAACTCAGTTTGCAACTCAAAATATTAGGGACAATCGTAGCCAGGCTGCCAATGGATCAATTACCGTAACAGCCGCTTCCGAAGGTTTTCTGCAAAATTTTTTAGGAAGCTGTAGTGTTGGGTCTGCTGCAACTTTGCCTACTGGTCAGCAGGAAAGCACTGCCTGGCGAAGCTATGTTAGTTTTAATACTACTTTGCCTGCTGGAGCGACTGTTACTAGCGCAAGTTTAATATTGACTGAAAATACCGATAGCACTCAGACTGACTTTACCTATCGAATTCGCAGCGCCGATTGGGGGACCAGTTTAGATTGTGGGGATTGGGGAGGCGACCCTCATTCGGGATCGATTGCAGGACTTTTTTCTACCGTTAGTCTACCATCCAATAGCCAGGAATTTACTATTCAAATCAGCGCTAGTACCATAAATAAAACCGGCTCGACTAGATATGTTCTTCTCAGTGATCGAGAGGAGACCAATCCTGGATTCTTGCCTCCCGGTTCTCCCGAAGAGTACAATCAAGTTAATCGTGGTTCCAGATTGGTGGTAAATTATACTGTTCCCGACCCCTCACCACCAACCCTTAATTTCTGGGCAGATAGCATAAATTTATCTTACAATACTGCAACTACCCTTAGATGGACAGCAGCAAATGCCACATCCTGTACAGCCTCCAATGGCTGGTCTAATGCAAAAAATAGTACCGGAGGTTCTGAACCGACGGGTAATTTAACTAGTCAGAAAACTTATGATTTAAGTTGTTCCGGTGCGGGTGGTTCTTTATCAAAACAAGTTGTTGTTAATGTTGGAGCGGCACCCCCAGTAAACCAGCCGCCTGCATCAAATCCACCGGTATCAAAAAAACCACCTGCAAAAGTTGTGCCGCCAGGCTCAGGACAGCAGCCGGCTGCAAGTATAAATGATCTTAAATTAAACTTTGCCCCAAATAGTTTCTTGCAGGGCCAGATGACGCTCTCACTATTGATCGAAGGAACTGGTTTGGCGCAAAACGCTTCGATTGGAAAAGACGGCGGAATCTCTGTCTTTAAAACCAGTAGCCTACTAGCAAAAAATACTAACTATTCACTGAAAGCTTCTTCCAGAAACTCACTTGTCCAAAAAGTTGGGTTTAAGTATGTTGATAATACAGCTGTAAGTGTGGCCGCTTTTGTTACCGGAGATTTCAATAGTGATAACTCGATTGATGCGAATGATTTAACTCTGTTTACCCCAGTCGGAATTAAGAGTGGTGACACTCTTTACGACATCAATTATGATGGGGTTGTGAATAGTGTCGATTATTCGCTATTGTTAGTAAACCAAGGTAAAAAAGGCTAAAGAAGGAAAATTTTACTGCCCTTGGTCAGTTTGAGTTTTGACTTTAATCTTGAGGCTTGATAGCATAGATAGTGATGCTCCTGTTGTCCAAAAAAATAAAACTTTCCACTAAAACTTGGTTTTCTCTTTGTCTAACCTTACTGCTTTTTGGTTCCATCGTTGTTACTCAGTTGGCAACTAGAACAACCCGTGATGAACGATCAAAAGCAGCTACATTGGCTTTATCATCTTCAGTTGTTTGCCAGAGCGATAGTAAGTGGGGAATTAAATATAATTTTACCTCTGATGGTTTAGATACTTGGATTCACGTTACAACTGATCTTGCCAAGGCAGACGTTGTCTGGACTTATCACATAGGTTCAACTTCCCAATTAGTAACCTATGTACCCACTTTTGCAAACAAGACATACTACGGTTGGCTCAACCGTTTTGGCTATGTTGACGGGATTCGAACCACTAACAGTATTGCTAGTTTATCTTGTACACCGCCCTCGGTCACATTTCCAAACCTAATTATTCAAAATGGAGTCGGAACCAATAGAGCAGTTACCGGTCCCACTTCAGTGACGCAAGGACAAACGGTTAGCTATACTTTTCGAACAGCAAATATCGGTACAGGGACTGCCGGAGCTTCCGGCACGGTTGTTGAAAATTATGGAACTGGTACTTCAAATCCGAAGCAAGACTTTTCTGTGGGCAGTCTTGGGGTAGGTGGGAGCATTAGCCATACTTTTACCACTAGATGGGATCAGACGGGTTCGAAAAGTATGCTCTTTCGGGCCGATGCCTATGCAAATGTGGCTGAATCAACCGAAGGGGATAACGATGTAAATCTGACTGTGACTGTAAACGCGCCACCGCCACCGCCACCTCCACCACCCCCACCAAGTCCGACGGTTAATATTAAAGCCAATGGTTCCGATGGACCGATTTCAATCAGTTACAACAGCGCAGCAACATTAACCTGGGCAATTGCCAACGCCAGTAGTTGTAGTGCTTCATCAGGTATGCCGTCGGGCAATTGGTCGACTGGAGGGTCAAACAGTTCCGGAGTCTCCACCGGAATTCTCACTTCTCCAAAAACCTATTCGATTACATGTGGTAGTGCATCAAATTCTGTAGTTGTTAATGTTTCCAGCCCACCGGGTTGTGGTAGTAACTGTGGTGGTACTAATCCTCCTGGAACAAAGCCACCATCTCCGCCAAAGGTGGTTCCACCATCTACCAATCCTGCCCAACAACCAACTGCTGGACCAGACGATATTAAATTAACTTTTGTCCCCAATGCGTTTTTGAAGGGTTCAATGAATGTAACATTAATTATTGATGGAACTTCCGTGAACCAAAATGCTTCAGTTGGAAAAGACGGTGGGGCTTTAGTTATAAAAGCCAGTGGTTTGCTTAAAAAGAATGCTGCTTATGTACTTAAAACTTTTTCAAAAAATTCCTTAGTACAAAAAATTGGATTTACTTATGTCAACAATACTTCGTTGAATATAGCCACTTTTGTAACAGGGGATTTTAACAATGATAATCAAATTGATAGTAAAGATACTGATCTTTTGGTTCCAAATGGGATCAAAAGTGGAGAAATTCTTTACGATATCAATTATGATGGGGTTGTGAATAGTGTCGATTATTCGTTATTATTAGTAAACCAAGGTAAAAAGGGTAGCTGATGATAAAATTTCTGCCAAAAACAATTCTTTTCTTTTTCAGTCTATTTATTTTAACTATTTTAGTGGGGAGATTTTCACCTACTTTTGCCAGCTCGATGCTGCTAAACCCACCGTTTAGTAATGTTGGGGAAGGTAAAGATTTAAGCATCGATGTAGTAATTAAGGGAAACGAAGAAACTGTTGACGGGGTTGATGTTGTAGCATCTTACGATGTCAATTTCCTAAAAGTTAAAGAAATTAAAGAAGGCAGTTTTTTCAGTAATTATCCCGTGAAGAAGTCAGATAACGGAAAAATTAGAATTTCCGCTTTAGCGCCAACTTCTGGAGTTAAGATTATCGGTGATATTGTTATTGCAACGATCAAATTCGAAATTTTAGATTCAGGGCAAACAAGTGTGACGCTTTCTTTTCAGAAAGATTCAACAATTGATTCAAATATTCCAACTCACACAACAACTGTTGATTCACTGACCGAGGTACAAAGTGGCAGTTACAGTGTCGTAGCTACTGCCGAAAATGTTCAGCTGGCAAAGGCTAAAAAAGCAAAAAAATCTCTACCGCTGTGGCCCTTTTTCATAATATTATTGTTAATAA
The DNA here is from genome assembly GCA_964367355.1 of uncultured Gammaproteobacteria bacterium. GTDB lineage: Bacteria > Patescibacteriota > Microgenomatia > Woykebacterales > RBG-16-39-9b > CAYIWY01. Next base: position 76,652 of record CAYIWY010000002.1, on the reverse strand, counting down.
TCGGTGGGGGAGTTTGGTACTATCTCAAAAAACGCAAAGCTCCAAAGGAAAATATCTTTATTCCGGAAGAGTTTCCGCTAGATCGACCGCCGAAACTTGATTGATCGATCCGTCAATTTCATAAAAAATAACTCCCCCTGGATTTAATTTTTTTGCTGCTTCTTCAAAAAGTAAATGATAAAGGATATATGCGCTTTTTCCTGAATCTAAAGCTAATCTTGGTTCGAAATACTTAATTTCGGCTGGCAATCTTTCCCAGTTCGAAGTTGGGATGTAGGGAAGGTTTGTAGCAACAACATCCATTTTTTCGTTAACTTTTTCCAAAAGATTGCTCTCTATAAATTTTATTCGATTTTCAACCTGGTGTAATTTAGCATTTTTAATCGCAACTGCTAGTGCTTGCGAACTGGTATCGGTTGCAATTATATGTAGCTTTGGATTTTTTATTGCTAGTGTGATGGCGATACACCCACTTCCGGTTCCGACATCGGCAACGGTTAAATTTTGATGTCGTTCTTTAGAGGTGTGGTTTAAAATTTGTTCAACTAATTTTTCTGTTTCCGGACGGGGGATAAGTACGTCTTGGTTAACCAGAAATTTCAGGCCATAAAATTCCTTAAAACCAAGAATGTAGGGTATTGGTTCGTTTTTCGTTCTGCGGTCAATAAAATCATTAACCCTATTTTCCTGGACTTTAGATAAAATAGTTTCCGGAAAAGCGTTAATAAAACTTCGATCTTTTTTCAGAACAGCTGAAAGTAAAATTTCTGTTTCAACTCCTTTAATTTTAGATTGTTTTAATATTTCTTTTATTGTCATAATCAGAAATTATAACTTGCTTAAGTTACAAGCGCGAGACCTGGTCGAGTGCTTATACCTTATTGACACGGTTTGAGTATATTTGGTACGCTTATATTAGTTAAACTACACATGAAACTGCTGTCCTTTTGGGGTGGTCTTGCCTTACATACAAAAGCTTCTTTAATTTTTACTATTCTCGTCCTTTTTTCTGTCCCCGTGACTGTTTTATCGACCAGTCTTATCCGTGATAACCGGATTAAAGCTGCCAGCATTGGCGATCCAAATTATCCTGATCCAGTAGTGAATTGGAACTTAACACCACATTGGCAGGTACAACTTTGTAATAGTGGTAAAGCGATGGACGATAAAACTCAATGTCAGATTGCCGATACCGACGGTTTTGGACAAGGAACAAGTCAACCGCAGTACAAGCTGTATCAAGGTGGAACTGACCGAAGATTTGATTCCTATGTAAAACTTTTAGTTAAAGACTCTAGTAACCCAGCCTTACTTAAATGGGTAGTTTACGACAGACAAACTTTCCAAGGTACCTGCGCAGTTGGAGCGCTTTGCGACAAAATAATTAGGTGGAATACGCCCACAATATTATTTACCGCAAAAAACCAATCTAATAATTCCAATGCCTGCCAAGGTGGGCCTACAAGTTGTGTTTCAGTAATAACAGCACCATTAAGTAAAAATGGGCCACCCTATGCTTCGGCCCAGTTCAAAGATTTCCCAAATGATATCAATTTCAAAGTTGAGATTACGATAAATAATAATTTAATGGATATTTTGCAAAATAATCAATCAGGATCTGTACAGCAAATTTCAGCTCCAACTTTGAAATATCCTCCAAATAACGCAAATATTGCCCAAAATGTTTTCAATAATTTCCGTTTGCAGTGGTCAACTGTTCCAGGCGCAAGTTACTATGCTGTTTGGGTTTCCACCAGTGACGACTATGGTAAGGGTGGCTTTTGGTGGAAGAAAGTTCAAGCAGGAGAATGTAGTACAAATTGTAGTAAAGGTTTAATTGATGGTGGTTGGACAACACAAGCTGGTTCTGCCAGTAATCTCGGAAACCCACCGCCAAATATTGAAGCGGGAAAGAAATATTTTTGGGTTGTTTTTGCTTGCACGGCGACCACCTGTCCTGGTTTGGCACCGAGAAGTATCTTTACAACTGAAGGCTTGAGTACACCGACGCCAACCCCACCACCCACACAACCAAAACCAGTTGCTCCGATAATAACTCCAAATTCACCGATCTTAAGCGCACCAAGTTTAGCGAATAATGGTACCCCAACACCGGATGTTGACTTGTCACCAGTTTTTCGTTGGGAGAGTGCAGCCAACGCCACTACTTATGTAGTTGCCGTTTCTGACAGTTATAATAAATTAAACGACCTATCTGGTTATTGGGCTTCTTATCTTGCGGATTCTAATTGTAGCAGCGGTCAATGCAGTCGAAACTGGGGTGACAGTGCTAACTGGGCAACTTTTAAAAATATTGTTCCAAGAAGTTCTACTCTGAAACCTGGACAAGTTTATCACTGGTCAGTGCGGGCTTGTAACACCGATAGTTGTAGTCTTCCAAGTAATTCCAGTTTTCGAACAAAAGGAGATGTAACTGAAACAGGGCCAACAAACCTCTCCGCCCAAACTTATGTGGATGGTAGTGCAAAGTTTTTCTGGGATCAGGCTGGAAGTCAGAGTAAAATTGTTGACTACACAATTTTTCTAAAGGGAAAAAACGGTGATTTCTTAGGTGGACAGTTTAAGGGTGACTATTGGGCAAAGACGAAGATTACCTGTTCAAAGAATCCTTGTAGTACTGATTTAAGTGGTAGTTGGACTTATTATAATAATAATGTTGAACCGGCCAATATTACCTCACCGCCAAAACCCTTGCCGGCCGGGGATTGGTACTTTGTAGTTTTCGCTTGTAAAGTAAGTGATGGGTGTATAACTCGTGGGCTCAGTAGTTTTCTTGTTTCAGATATTAGTAAGTTTACCGTGAATGCTCGTACGATTAAACCTCCCGATACCGGTTCCGGTGGACAAGCTGGCGGTGGTGGCGGTGGAGGCGGAGGTGGTGGCGGAACCTCTGCTGCTATCATAACTCAGGTAACGCCAGCCTTAAGTGCTTGTATAAATGGCAGAATCAATGTTACTTTTAACTGGGATCCAGCGAGTGCTACGAGTGTAATTTCCCAGTACATTGACCTTTCATTGTTCGATAACAATTTCTTGGTTGATACATTTCTTAGTTCCGATCCACCACCAGTAGTCGGCGCCAAGAGTTACGCCTGGCCAGGGTTACTACCAAACCGAGTCCATTTTTGGAGGATAAATACTAATATCGCAGGTCAATGGTATCCAAGCAACATAGCTAGTTTTAAAACTTCTGCTTGTCCTGATATGACTGCAAGCAGTACTGGGGGTGGAGGTGCAGCTGGTGGTGGCGGTGGTAGTTCGGACTCAGTTGAGGTTAGAAATTATATTGTAAGTTACATTGACTCACTTGCAGTTACTCCAAAAGACAAACGACGTCCAAACGATAACTTAGCCGACATACTAACGACAGTGATTTTGGGAGAAAGTGGAGGTGGGGAAGATTGTGCTTATCATATTGATACACGGTCTGATGGAAGCCCTTTTCAATCAACAATTGGTGTCTTTCAGTTCGCTCCGGATTTGTGGCAGCAAGGTGGGGAAGAGGCCTTAAACTATGCTGATTCGGGAAGTATTGTCGCTGCGGATGGTTCTAAGAAAGCAGCGGGTTGTTGGAAAACCCCCGGCGGAGATGATGTCGGTTTCGGTGATAACACTTTTTGGGCAAAAGCATTTTTAGGAGCAGGATACGATGCTGGTGCGTGGAATCCATACGCCCAAGTGAGAGTTGCGGTCAAGTTATTTAATGATGGTTTTGCTTGTCGTTGGTCTGTATATATAAACAAATATGGTGGTTGTTAGATTATGAATAACCAGAAAGTATTAACTGCTTCTTTTATAGTTATTGGATTATCCTTAATCGGGATTAACTTACTGATCGTTAGCGGTGTTGACAAAAATTTAGAAGCAAGTTTAAGCAACCTTCCCCAGATCACTAAAGAGTTGGCGAAAGCCCAAACAATTTTGCCGGATATTAAATCAGGAGAGTCAATTACTAAATCAGTTGTTCGCGATACTGAAATTAAAAAGGTAAAGAACAGTTTGCCTTACACAGAAAGCAAATTTGTCCTTAATTATGATGCGACCACTAAATATCTAACAGCTAACATAAAAGCGACTTCTTTGAAAGAGTATCGAGAAAATAAATTGTTGGCAGAGCAAAAGCTGAATATTTTTGGTGCTACAGATTTATGTAAATTAGCTATTATTTGGGGAGTTTCAGCCGATCTGAGTCGGCAAGTAACAAAATCTGATTTAACCACCAGCACTTGCAAATAGTTAACTACATATGAATCTGCTGTCCATTTGGAAAACTCTTGCTTTTCATACAAAAGCTTCACTAGTATTTACAATTCTAGTTTTTATTTCTGTTCCGATCACTGTTTTGTCTGTCAACGCGATTCGTGACTCTCGTATTCGGGCGGCGAGTTTTGGCGACCCAAATTACCCCGACCCATCAGTTCAATTTAATACAACACCACATTGGTTGGTGCAAGTTTGTAATGCCGGTCAACCAAAAGGTAGTACGACGCAGTGTCAAAGAAGTGAGACAGATGGGTTTGGTGATTCTGGCAACGCTTCGATCGGACCAAAACAAACAGGAAGTCTTTTGCAGGTTCCCGGGCGTGGCTATGATTATTATGTCGATGTATTAGTTCGAGCTGACAATAATCTTGGGGTTTATTTTATTGGTTACCAAAGAGGGAGCTTTACTGGGGCTTGTTTTAGTACTGCTGCCTATTGTTTGAAGACTGTTAGTTGGAATACTCCAGTATTTAGTATCTTAGCTTACAAGCAAGGTAATATTAATGAGGTTTGTGTTTCTGATCCAAAAACTTACTGTATTAGTCATCAAGATCTGCGTTTTACAAACAGTACCTTGACGGCTCAATTCCAAGACTTTCCAAACTCAATCTATTTTGATACAAGACTTTTTGTAACTGACGTAAATGGTATTAAACAACTGCTTGATTTTAGACCCGGAACATTTTCCGGGACTATTGGGGTAACTTCTAAACCAACTTTAAGTGTGCCAACCTACGGACAAACCGGAGTCACTACCATTAGTACTCCTTTCGCCTGGACGGCGGTTCCTGGTGCCAGTCGTTATGCTCTCTGGGTTTCCACTTCTGCAAATTTCGCCAGCAATGGATTTTGGTATAAAAGCATCTCACCAACTAGTTGTAATTCCACTGGTTGTATTTCTAATTGGAGTATAGATGGTTGGTTAACTCAGAACGGTACTTCCGGCGCCTTTCCAGTTCCGCCGACCGTCCTTGATAAGGGTAAAACGTACTACTGGTCGGTTTGGGCCTGTAACGTCGCTGATTGTCCAAATGCTGGTCTTTCTTCACCTTCCTATTTCACAACTGAAGCCCCACCACCTATAGCCTCCTTACCCTCAGTCGCGGCTCTTGTAGATTCTGATTCACAAACTAGCGTACCTTCAGGTGTTTGGGGAACAACCCATAAGTTCCAATGGACCGGAGCAAATGCTGATCAGTTTGCAGTTGATATTTCTTCGGATCAGAACTTTGCCAGCGGACACTTCGTTAATCGGATACTCAATGTTACCAAAGCTGATGCTTTAGCGACTTACTCAGTGTTGGGGGATAGTGGTTGGATCAACCAAGGAACCGCGACTTATTCAGCTAATGGGCAACTAGCCTTGCAGGAAGGGACAACTTACTATTGGCGAGTCTATGCTAAAAATATTGGAGGTGCAATATATAATATTCCCCAAACAGGTACGTCAATCCCAAATCTAAAAATAACTAAACCACCACTTATTCCGGTCGCTGCTAAGCCGGCGAGCCCGACTTCTTTGGTTGATACGGATGCACTTCTTTCCGTACCATCAGGTAGATGGGGAGCAACTCATAAATTTTCCTGGAACGGGAGTAGTACAACTGAGTTTAATATTTTGATATCTTCCGACAAGACTTTTACGACCAATTATGTTAAAAAAACTATGCCAGTAGCCCTCACACGAGATACTGGGTTTTACTTTACTTATGGTGATAGTGGGTGGGTTACCAAGGGGACAGTTGATTATAACAACGCTGGTAAACTAAATTTGGCGGAAACTACAACCTATTATTGGTGGGTTTGGGCAAAAAATTCTGCTGGGGAAGTTTATAGCGTAATCGATCAATTGGATAAGCCACCGCTTTCTACTCCAACTACCGCAACAAAACCGTCCCAGCCTTATAGTTTAAATACAAACATAAAAGCACTAATTTGCGGAACCAACGGAGTAATTTGGGGAAGTGGGCTGCGCTTTAGTTGGAAGGGAACTAATGCTGCTTCGTATGCAGTTGACGTGTCGGAAAGTAGTAATTTTGCTGGTTTTGCCAATAAAGTTGTTTCCGGAACCCAGTTAAGCCTGACAGGTGATCGAGTTGGTGGGGATTGGAAGGACAATTTCACATCAACACCCCTGACCGTTAATCGTGTATTAGCCCTTTCTCCGGCCAAGACCTATTTCTGGCGAGTATGGGCCAAAAATAGTGCAGGGGAAGTATTTGATGTAACTTATGCAAAAACTGATGGAGCGACAGAGACTGGTACACCCGCAAACTTTAATAAAGAATTATGCGCTACAAGTATAGCCGTAACTTTGCAATCCCCAATTGGGCCTGATCAGAGTCCCCAGCCATCCTTTGTCTGGAAGCCGAACTCTCAAGCGGCTTACTACGGACTTGCGGTTTCGGATAATCACGCTGATCTGATCTCGGCTACGCGGCTCTGGAAATCTTATCTAGGTGCTCTTGATTGTAGTACAACGAGTTGTGTACGAAACTGGACTGATCTTAATTGGTATTCTGTTGGGAATATTGGAGCCAAGCCTTTAATGTTAACTGCCGGAAAAACGTATTACTATTTTGTCTGGTCTTGTACGACGGTAACTTGCCCACTTACTGGTTTTGTTGAGTCAAGTTTTACAGTAGCGGGGACTTTAGTTCAATCCCCACCAAGCGATCTTCGAGTATCTTTTTCGAGCGTACCTGGTCATTTATCTTGGCTTGCGGCTAAACCAGCTGTGGGAACAATCGATCATTACCGTGTTTTGTTGAAACAGTCTGAAGGTAATAAAATAAACACTTTCAATGAGGGAGGTTACTGGATTAAGGATGTCTCTACCAAAATTTGTACTGGGACAACTGATCCAAAGCTTTGTCTATCGCCACTTAACGCTTCTGATGGTACTTGGAACTGGGAGTCTGATCAAAACGGAACAATAAATCCAAATTATATTCCTGCCCCTCTGTTTAAGGGTAACTGGAACTGGATGGTTATTGCGTGTACAAATCCAAGTTGTGACATCTTTCATATACTATTCTCACCAATCGCAAGCTTTAATATTAGTAGTTATCAAGATGGAGTAGTAGCTACGACTGCGAATCAGCTCATCACGCAAAGCGAGTGCAGCCCCGATGGAAGGTCTAGAACAATTAACATTGCCTGGAAGTCAGGCACACTATTTACAAGTGCAAAATCTCTGCCAACACAAATTTTAGACTACTCAATATATGACAACAACTTTTTGGCAGGAACTTTTGCAAATTCTGTCCCAACTCCAAGCGTTTTCAGTCCAAACACAGCTTTTTATACAACAATTAATTTGCCAGCTAGTACTACCTTCAATTGGCGGGTGAACACCAATCGTGACGGTTACCCATACTTTAGTGACACCCAATCTTTTAGGACAAAAGACTGTCCGATTGCGCCCACCACCTCTATTCCAAAAGGTGTAACTGGTGACGGATCCTGGGATGACCTTGCTAATTACATTGCAAATCAAACTGCTGAAATTGCTGATCCTAAAGTGCCAGGAGTTTCGCTGACCAAGGTTATGTGGGATACAGTTTCAAATGAAGATGGGACTCTCTTTAGCTCAGGAAATGATCTTCAACAAAGAAATAAAGGTCTTTGTGCGGCTGGTGGTAACGGTGAAATTGGCGTGTTCCAGTTTATGGCACCGACTTGGAATAGCACCGGCAAAAAAGTGGCAGGCTTGGATGGTGGTTCAGGAAGCACAACTTATTTCAATAAAGGTAGTATTAATGGTTGGAATGGCTGTTGGAAAATACCAGGCAGAGATACAAACAGTGAGGATCCCTTAGTCAGTCCATATAACGGCAAGTATTATGATTATGAAACTACAAACGGTGTCAACATTGATAATGGAGCCTGGAATCCGTATTCTCAGGTAGAAGCTGCAGTAGTTAAATTTAAAGCAGGTAACCACTGTGAGTGGGGTGGTTTCAAAATAGCCTATCCAGGGTATTGCTAAACTAAAATGAAATATTTAAGCAACCAAAAAATACTAACCGTGTCCCTAATAATTATTGGACTCTCTTTACTGGGAATTAATTTATTAATTCTAAGAGGTGTTGACATAAGTCTCGAAAGCAGTTTAAAAAAATTACCAGCTGTAGAGAAATTACAGTCGGGAAAGATAAGTCCATTTCTACCAGATATCAACAGTAAACAAAAGCTAGCAGAGTCAAAACTCAGAAATACTGAGGTCAATAAAATCAAAAACAAGCTACCGTATATTGATAAAAAACACAATATTACAATTGATTATGGTCCAAAGACTACTTTGATTGTGGCTGGAATTACTCAAGCCAAAAATATTAATGATTACCGCGAGAAGAAATTTTTACTTGAACAGCAGCTGCACGTTCTTGGAGCAGATAATCTCTGTAATCTAGCTTTACTTTGGGCGCCGCCCTTTGAGCTGAAGAAAGATCTTCAACCCGAAGACGTACGAACCTCAGGCTGCTCCTTTTGAATAAATCCCAGCTTTACTTTGTCCTCAAATGCAAGTACGAAGTACTTAACTTTTGTCCTCAAATGCAAGTACGAAGTACTTAACTTTTGTCCTCAAATGCAAGTACGAAGTACTTGACTTTACAGTCCTATAGTGATATAATGTGTTTAATTCACCAGTTGGTTAAAGAGTAGGAGGAATCAGGTGAAAAAGCTGCTTTTAACCGCAGTCGCGGTTCTCGTTTCGTTGGCTTTAGTGGCTTGCGGAGGGGAATCAAAGAAGTCGGCGCCGGCCGTGACATTTGAAGTGATGCCGAGTGTATCATTTCCAGCCGTTCCGTCCACTACTGACCCTTGTCCACGGACAGAAGTCACAGGGAGCAAGGTTCTCGCTGCCGGTGCTGGATTCAGCATTGACTGCGGGACCGCGAGTGGGTTGATCGTTGCAGGAATCCTAAAGGCTTCCGACTTGGCCGACTACCGTCGCTTCAAGGTTGAAGCTGATAAGGTTCTTTGCAGTATGTTCACCCAGGACTTCATCAATCGTCGGATCAGTTGGGCTCCACCCACTCCCAGGGACCTTGAACTCACTTCAGATGATGTACACACGGTGTGTTCAGAAGGGAAGTGAAAGGATAGGGCTGAAACGGATTTCGAGCGTCAAGCGAGAAACACCGAGCGGCCCTTAATCTTTTTCAGAGGAATCTTGCGTATCGGCTTTTTGAATATCGTTAAGTAGAGTATCTAGATTTCCTTCTAAAATTACTTCAATATTATGCCAATTTTTACCGATCCGATGGTCAGTAATTCGATCTTGTGGGTAGTTGTAAGTGCGGATTTTTTCACTGCGATCACCAGTTCCGACTTGGAGTTTACGGTCTTTGGCCACAGCGGCATTAGCTTTGGATTCTTGCGCTTCATAAATTCTAGACCGCAATACCGCCAGTGCCTTTTCTTTGTTCTGAAATTGAGATCGCTCGGTTTGACAAGTAGAAATAATTCCGGTTGGAATATGGGTCAATCGAACGGCGGTCTCAACTTTTTGAACACTTTGTCCACCATGACCGCTGGCGTGAAAGGTATCGGTTTTTATATCAACTTCGTTAATATGAAAATCAATATCTTCCAGTTCAGGTAGTACGGCGACAGTTGTAGTCGAGGTATGAACCCGACCGGAGCTTTCGGTCTCAGGAACTCTCTGGACGCGGTGGACGCCACTTTCGAACTTCAAAAGTCCGTAAGCCCCCCGTCCAATTACACGGAAAATTACTTCTTTAATATTACCAATCCCACCTTCATTTATCGAAAGTTGCTCAACCTTCCAAATTTTGTTAGAGGCAAAGCGAGTGTACATCCGGTAGAGGACGCCGGCAAAAAGACCAGCTTCATCGCCACCAGCTGCGGCGCGAATCTCGACAATACAATTGTGTGAGTCAACATTCCCGTCACCAGAAGGTTTTTCACTTGATTGGTTAATTAGCGATAGTAAAGATTCTTTCTGTTCTTTTAAACTATCAATTTCGCCTTGAGCAAGGTCAGCTAAATCCGGATCGGTTAAAAGTTTTCTAGTTTCCTCGATTTTTTTCTCGAGTTCCTCAATTTGAGTTTTGAGATAATCCATAAGTAAATTTTACAGCAGGTTAGTTTAAAAGGGAAAGGGAATAGTTAAGATGATTTCTTGTCGTTAAGTGACATTAGCATTTCTTTGAGAGTTTTTGGTTGGTCTTCTTTTCTTTCGACGTCTTTTTTGGTTTTGGTTTCCTTTTTAGCGTCTTCCATACGTTTGAAGCGCTCAACCCGACCTTCAGTATCAACAAATTTTTCCTGTCCGGTAAAGAAAGGATGACAGCTGTTGCAAATCTCGACTCGGATCTCTTCTTTAGTTGAACCAGTGGTAAATTTATTACCGCAAGCACAGGTTACTCTAGCTTCCGCAAAGTACGCAATTTGAGTCGCCACTGATTTAGCGGCTGACTTTTTTTCTCCGCCAGCTGGCGGATTGGGTTTCTCAACTGGAGTTTCGTTATCCTCGACTTCAGTTGTCACTTCTTCTTTTGTCTCGACTTGTATTGGATCTTGCATAAGCGAAAAGCATATTAACATATTCAAAATTGGTTGACAAGGCTGCTTGAGCTTAGACTAGGTATTATGATGGATTCGTCGGTGGAAATGAAGACCTGGAGGTTTGTTTTTGGAGACTAGTAAAATTCCGCTACCAACCAATATTGAGCTTAAAATGAAAGTTGTGAAGTAAATTTTTTCATGAAGAAAAGTTGTTGCGATTAAGATTGCAATTAATGTGGACAGGTATCCGATAGTGACGTCAACATGGACATCAACTTTTGACAAGGCCCATTCCAAAGCGCTGTAGGCAATGAAAGAAGAAAAAACACCTAAGAAAATTAAAGAAAAAATATTGAACCAGGAAATATGGTTGACCCAGTATGGGTTTTGGATATATTCAAAAAAGGCTGCCGGTAGAAAGCAGATTGCACCCACTAGGAAAGAGACGCTACTAATTGATCCCGGATGGTAGCTGGCAATGAGTTTTTTTGAGCCGATTGTAAAAATTGCTGCCGATAAAACTGCTAACAAAATCAATAAATCTCCAAGCACATTAATCCTTGAAAATTTTTGTGAGATTATCTCGGGAACCACCAAATATATAAAAACCCCAAGAAAAGCGAGAAAAATACCGAGAGCGTGCATTGAATTTATTTTTTCCTTAAGCGTAAAAGCTGCTAAAATCGAGGTAATAATTGGACTTAAAGTAAGTAGAATTGTAGCGTTGATTGCGGTTGTCATATTTAAACCAATAAGCAGCAAACCAATACTAAGTGTGATTCCAAAAAAAGAATAAAAACCAATATGTAAAAAATCCTTAAACTTGAGCTTGTCGAATCCGCCAAAAGATAGTGCAATGGTTGCTGCTAGGGAAAAACGCAGGAAAGCAATTGTCAAGGGAGGCATTGTGTCTAGGTTAACCTTCATTAAAGGCAGAGTAATTCCCCAGATTATAGCTGTAGTTAAAAGGGCAACAACGGCAAGGTTTTTGGTTTTCATTTCGGGAAATTAACGCTTAAAGTATTTTTTCAATAAGTCTAGTTGAGGAGGTTTTATTAGCTTGAACTTGCTGTTCACAGGTAAGAAATTAAGTGCCTCTTCAAGCTTGTGTAATGACTCATGGTTGCCGTTTTTAGCACCGAGAGTTAAATCGATTACATCCTTTGGTGAGGGTAGAGAAGGAGCAGTTAGCCCGCTAATTTCCAATTTTCTGACGGAATCTGTTAGAATTTTATGATTTGCGATAAGATGAACTGCAAATATTTCCGCATCTTCCGGGGTCCAGGACAAGTTGTAACCGGCCTCGGACAGAATTTTACTAGCCGAATCTCCTTTTTGAATGTCAATTAAGCTGCCAAAGTCACTACTAGCAAGTTTATCAAATAGGGGATGAGCGTCGATTCCGATGCTGCTTAAGCGACCTTCTTCGTAGAGGTCGTGAAAATACTGCCATAGTTCTGGATTGAACGAGGTAAAGGAATTCCAGAGACTTTGGTCAGAGTGGATTTTGTTAAGAAAGTCAATTTGTTTTTGGTTGAATTTTGTTTGCCCTTGTTCTTTTGAGTCAACTTGATCTTTTTCAAATTTTTGCTCGCTTTTTTCCATTTCAGGTTTAGTTCTTGTCGTCTCATGGTGTTCAAAGGGTTTAGTATGCTCTTTTGTCTCAGAATGTCTTTCTTCGTGGGGCTCCTTTGGTTGATCGGAAGGATGATTAACTTTTTTCTCTTCAGAGAGTTGCTCTTTTATTCTCTCGACCTCTCCTGCAGTTATTTGAGTACTTGTTTTAGCATCAATTTTATCATCCGGTTCATTTAAATTGTGAAGCGGTTGGACTTTTTCACTGTTAATTTCTTTCACTGGGGTGGTGTTTTTTGACAAAATGTTGCTGCGAAGCGCGTCACGCATTTCTTCAGGACTAAGTGTCCAAGCTGCCCCGGATTTATTCAGAAGTTCATAAAAAGGGGATTTTTTGTTACCGAAACTCGTTGTTAGGATTTTCTTTAATACCCACTCACTACCAATAGAGTCACCTTCTTTCAATGAATTCATAGCATTTTCAATACTCGCTTCGAGTGGGTCAGTCGAAATGTTCTCTGGTTGTGTTGGTTCTGGTTGATGAATTGGGTAGGTAAGGTCGTGAATAATTGGTGGCTTATTTTCTGTGTTGTCGACAGTTTTTGTATGAAAAAGTCCAATAGTTGGTTTTGGGGTTTGTGGTTCTTTATTTATTTGGGGTAGGGAAAGTTCCTCGTGTTCCTTCAAAACCGTATCAACCTTGTCTTGGGCTTGTTCCAGAGCTTTCTTTTCCTCCAGTTGTCTTTTGATTTCCTTGTCAATATCGACTGACAGATTGTCTGTCATTTTCGAAACCTGTTTAGTTAGTTCCTTAAAACTGTTTTCATCAATATTTGTTTCCAGTTCGGTTTTGATCTTGGGAGGTGGTGATGAAGGTATTGGTTTGACTAAATTTGGAATGCTAGTTTCAACAACTTCTGGTATTGCAGGTTCCAGGTTAGAATTGATACCACTTGCGCTGAGGCGTTTTTTATCAGCTTCCTCCTGAAGTTTGACCATTATTCCGACTGGTCCTAACTCATTAATTTGTTCTGATGAAAGCCCGAGTTTGGGTAAAACTTTTTCTTTGGCAAAAGTTACTTCTGAATCTTCGACCAATCCTGTTTTGCGAAACTTTTCGACTGCGGCGAGTAGCTTATTTATTTCTTCCTGAGTACCAGTTTTAGATCCGTTGGACACAATGTTTGAATTAAGTGGAGTTTGATTAGTTTGGGTTTGTGGTGCGGCAGGTTCGGACATTATGAATTAAGTATACCTATTTTTACTTCTCTTGGTCAATCAAAGTTTTAATTTGGGAGAGTTTGACGACACTTTGCTTAGTAGTTTGTAAATTTTTTAAGGTTAGAGTCTTGTTTTTAGCTTCTTCAGGACCAAGGACAATAACAAAAGGGATATTTTTTTGATCGGCGTATTTTATTTGTTTATCAAGCTTGGCTTCAGGGTCAAGGGAGATCTCTGTATTTATGCCTTGATCGCGTAAACCAGAAACAACCTCGAGCGATTCATCGAGGAGATCATTATTAAAAACAGTTACCAAAATTTCCGTAGTAGAGAGTTTTTTAGGGAGAAGCTCAAGGCTTTCCATCGCTTCAATTATGCGATCAAAACCAAAGGAAAAACCCATTGCTGGTTGCTCTTTGTCGGTAAATGTTCCAATCAAGCGGTCATATCGACCACCACCACCAATACTGCCAGTACTGTAGCCCTCAATTTCAAGCTCAAAAATTAACCCAGTATAATAATCCAAACCTCGAGCAAGTGAAGGATCAAAGGAATAGAAATCTTGGCTAATTTTATACTTAGTCAATAGATTAAACAGCTTTTCAATCGTCGGTGTGGGTTTGCTGTCAGTAACTTTTTTCAAAATATCGGCAGCTTGAAAATCAGAGTAGCTTTGGTTTTTAAGTAAAGCAATCACACCTTCTTTCCCGATTTTGTCAAGTTTGTCGATGGTTGAAATTACACTATTGGGTAATCCGGCGAAAATCTCGCGGTCATTAACTTTGAGATTAAAATTCTTGAAACCCAAACTTTGCATGGCTGAAACAATACAACTAATAGTTTCCGCTTCCACAAGTAGGGAAGAGCTACCGATTGTATCGATATCAACTTGAATAAATTCGCGGAAGCGTCCTTTTTGGGGATTTTCTGCTCTCCAGACCGGTTGAATTTGGTAACGCTTGTAAGGTTTAGTAATGTCAGGATAGTTTGCAACCACACGGGCTAGTGGTACAGTTTGATCATAACGCAGGGCAACTTGGCGACCACCACGATCTTCAAACTCATAGATCAATTTTTCTTCCTCGCCATATTTTCCCTTTAAAACTTCAGCGTATTCCAAAGCAGGCGTAATTAACGGTTCAAAACCGAACCGCTCAAAAACCTTAGAAAAGGTAGTTATTACTTCTTGGCGTACTTTAGCGCTAACCCCTAAAAAGTCACGAAAACCTTTTGGTGTCTTAGCTTCAATTTTATTCATCCCAACCATTATATCAAAACTTAACGATAAAGAAAGACCTTTTACTATGAGATTGACGAACACGCTTGAATATGCTATAGTCGGCCCAAGTTTGAGTACATTAACAATCAAACATCCTAGGAAAGGTGTGGAGGTGAAAACTTGGCTTCAGTGAAAAAGCAGGTAGCAGATTTTGAAGAGTTTCTGCGTGAGCAAAAACTTGATGAATTCGATAACGAAGAAATTGCCCGTCGACTAAATGTCGGTAAGAAATTCAAGATCGATGGTCCAATTCTACGTCGGTTTCGAAAAAAGGAGGCTCTTCAACCTCGGACCTTATGGCGAGTTTGGTTGGCGACTGACCGTAAGGTTAGTAGTTTGAGGCCGAAAGTTCTGACACACTTAATGGAGTATATGTTCGAAAATGAAATGACTCCGAACCAGCTCTCCGAAAAAATCGGTTTGACAGCCGGAACCCTTAACTCGGCACTTTACCAGAACATTGCTTCAGAAATGGTCGCTCAAAAAGTTTTTGCGACGATCGGCTTGAAACTTGCTACGGGTGAAGTTGAGAAGACTAGTGTCGCCAAAGCAAAGAGGATTTTCAAGCAGGTCGAAACCGGAAACGAATTTGATTTAAGACTTGCTCGGGTTGAGGCGCGACTCGGTCAAGTTGAGGACCCAACAAACACGGAATTAGTGGCGAGGTTTTTCGAAGGTATGGCTGAAGTCGCCAGACGTGCGACAGGTATTGAAAAAGACTCAGTCGGTTTTGACCTTGACTATCCAAATAGATTTGATGCCAGAAATCCAGGAGATACTTTTGAAGAAACTTTGGGTGCACTTAATAGCGCACTCAACTTCTTCGCTCAGAATGAGGGGCCTCGTAAAGATCTCAAGGGCAATTTTGATCCAGCTTTTGTACTGCGACTTGCAACTGGTTTGGCTTCTTTGATTAAAGAAGCTGATTTTCAAGTGTGGCTGAACTCTCGAGTGGAGTTGTAGGGAGGTGATGATGGTAGCAGCGGACGATGTGGACTTTGAGTATGTTGATTATAACTTCGGGGATACTGATTCGGTTATCTCGCTTGTAGCGAGGTTGGTTTCATCAACTCCGGAGTACTTGCGAGAGCTGGTTGATAACAGTCTTGACTCTCTGTGGATGGCGGATAAGAAGCGGAAAGAGTACATCATAACTGTAACTATTGACCGCCTCCGCAACCGGATTATCGTCTCTGACAATTCTCATGGAATGACCCGTAACCGGATGATCCAAGTGCCGTCAGAAATTGGCGGGGGTTTGGAGAGTAAGCGTAACTGGGCAGTCATGATTAACAACGATACTTCGCGGAAGGGTCAGATTGCCCGCATGCGCGGTATCAACCAAGTGGGAGTTCATGCTTGGGAAATTGTTGGTCGGATTTGCTTGGTTACCAGTCGTTCGGAGGCAACTTCGGAGCAAACCTGGACTTTGATGTTTGGGTTAGGTGAGGACGGTCGTAAGATTCGTCCGAAACTTGCTCCGGAAAGCAAAAACCGGCCGACTATCGGGACGGATGTTGAAATTTCTGACATTGATCCGGCAAAGATGAGCCAGATAAATATCAGAAAGCTCGAGAGCTTTTTCGCCCAGGAATACCGTAAGGACCTTCCCAACTCTGACCCAAAAATCGTGATTGAGATCGTCGAAATCGACAAAAAGGGTCAGAAGAAGCCAAGCGTCTACGTTTCACCAGTAATTGCCCATGTCAACGAGTTCCAGCTTTCAAACGGAAAGCAAGAAAAGTGTTTGGTGTGGACTAGTTATGGTAAGTCACACCAAGAGTGGGTGACTTGGTCTGGTGGGGTTCTGCCGCACCGGCACGATGGTCGCTGTCGGGTTTGGTGGGGACACCGTCGGGTTTTTAATGATATTACCGAAATTGAAGGTTTTGATTGTGCTCCTTGGAATAGTGGTCGACTTGACATGGATTTTTCAGCGGATTTCTGCAAGACAGATTCGGCTAAGAAAGTCCTAATCTCTGACCCGGAGGGAAACTTTGAGGCCTTCAAGAAGGGTCTTAAGGAACTTGAAAAGGCTTTGCTGGAGTTCCTTAGCGAGATTGATGCCCAGCGTCCCGAGGTTCGGGATAATGTAACCAAACAGTTGCGCAACCTTGTCGTTGACGTTTTTGTTGACCAAGGTTACCTGCTGGATGGTTTTCCGGTTAAGAAACGTCCGCAAGTTGGTGGGCGGGAAGAGATAAATGTTCCGATCAAAAAGTTAGGTGGGAGTAAATCTGGTGGTTGTCCTGGTCCAGCTGGTGGGGGTGCGAAATCGGTTGACATACTTCCTGGTGGGAAGCCTACTGACACTCTTGATCCAAGCAAGCCTAAGAAAACAGCCAGCAGTCGGCCGAAGTTCGAAGTTTTTCCGATGCCAATGAAACCGGAAGAGCCGCGTGCTCAGGTACGCACGAACGAAGAAAATCGGCTTGTGGCAGTACTGCTTAATTCGGAGCATTCTGATTACAAGACTTTCGTTGAGCCCAGCCCAAATGGTGTTGATTCTCGGAGATACAAGATTGATCAGTTGATCAGCTGTCTATTTTCATTTTTCTTTGGTGGAGTTTACTCGCCGGAGGAAATGTTACGCGAGGTCGATAGCTTGCGCTATTTGACTTACGTCAGAGGTAACTTGGTTCTGAAGAAATAGGTGGGAGAAATAGTAAAGGGTTGAATCCATTAGGACTCAACCCTTTTTTCTTTGGCGTGAACTGTAAAAGCGATGGTCAACATTTTACTGCCGCCTTCGCCGATCCAGTCCATATGCCAACGGTAGTGACAGGTATACTTTGTCTTATGACTAAGCCGGTAAATACGAGCAGGCATTAACTGAGCCAAACTCTTGTCGGTCTTTTTCTCGTGGATTGACCGAATCCAATCAGTTGCGTTCAGAGTGATAAAGAGAACCGCCGGAATGGTCAGCAAATCACGTTGCAGGAGGTTTTTGACCGATTCTCGAACTTCTCGGTTCCAGGGGCTGATGAAGTCCAGATTGGCAACCTCAAACGGTCCAGAAACTTCCCGAGTTGCTTCCGACATTTTGCCTTCGTAAATTTGCATGCCCTTGAAAGGTACACCACCGACAAGTTGATCGGCGGCTTCGACCCAGGAACGTAAGTGCTCAGCGTAGAAGTGGTTGTGTTCGACTGCTAAGCTGTGGGCGGAATCAATCCTAAATTTTTGGGAAAACTCATAAAGATCGATCGCCCAAACTGAAGGCATGAAAAGCATCCGAATTCTTTTGGATTTCGGATCCAAGCTCGCGCTGGTTTGCTTAACCATGTAGCGGCGAACCCGATTCTTTTCAGAATAATCGTAATGCTCGGGCACATTAGGAAAATCCCGATGAACCAACGTTGCAAACGACCCGATATTCTTTTTGACCCAGGTTCGGGTAAATAACGGCATTTCTCACCTTTCACTACTAGATCTCAATTAAACGGATTTTATTATAACTTCAATATAAAGTCAACCTGTAGTAATTGACAAAACGTTTGATATGTGGTATATAAAACCCAAGAAAAAGCAGGAGGAGGTTTAAGTATTTTGGAGGTGAGTGTAATGCAAGAAGAGATTGAAGCAATCAAAGGGCTTGTCGATAAAGTCGGTGCCAAGGTTGCCAGGTATCTGGAAAGTCTGGTCAAAGCTGGCGATTTTACACAGGTCAGTATAGTCGCTGAGATGATGACAGGCTTTCAAGATGTCTCTGCCAGATTCCTTGGCAAACTGAACGATCTTGACAGCTATATGGAGGCTTCGGTAGCTTCTGCAAAGACGACGGGTGAGCCGACAAACATCACAGAGGTTTCTCTGAAAGTACGTGGATTGATTGACCAGGGGATTACTGACACCGATAAGCTTTTTGAGAAAATCGGTGGCGTCGTTGGCAAACACTCAATCAGAGCGATCAAATCTCGTTACACCTTGGAGAAGAATCAGAAGAAAGCTCAGAGAGCCCCTTCCTCAGGAGCAGCGGCTGCTAAGGCCTCTGCCAAGAAGCAGCCTAAGGGCAAGGGTTCCAAGAAGAAGAATGTGGCCAAGAAGAAGACCAGGCGGATGAGCGCGGAGCGGAAGCAGAAACTTCTTGAGTCTATCCGAAAGGTTCTCTCACGTGGGATTACCGAGACTGACGAAGTCAAGAAGGTCCTTGCCAAGGAATTCGGTTTCCGCAATGTCAACGGGCGGATTATCCATGGGGTTCGTGCTACCAGCAACGGTGGTGTGAGTTCCAAGAAGAAGTAGAGTTCGCGGTTTAATTATAAAGGCGCTGTTCTTAGGTCCAACCCTGAGGGCAGCGCTTTCTTTTTGGGAAAATTAGTTTGCTGAAGAAGTTGCGGTTTTATTAACAAGTGGAGAAATTTTAAAAATCTGCTTTGTTATCAAACTGCCCTTGTCATCAAAATATCCAGCAAGGGCAATTTTATCGTTAACTAAGATGTCGGAAATTTTAAGAGAAGACGAGCGACTGTTTGCGAAAGTAGTTTCGTTATTTAAGGTTGTGGTTATCGTAGGTAAGTCAACTCTGGTTAAACTACCAACCTTTAAACTAGTTGCGTTAATTTCTAGCACTTTACCGATCAACGAAAAATTCTTTGTTACTTTGGTTTGGTCACGAACAATTATTTTTGCACTTCCCGAACTTGTTTGTGCTGAGATACCAACGACATCAATATTGTCTCCAGTTTTTAAATCTCCAATTCCAATTAGTTTTTTACCAGCGGAGTCAATATTGTAGTAAAAAGTATTTTCAGAGGTGAAGATTGTTTTTGTGCCTTCTTTTGTAGCTAAATAAACCACATTGCTTGCGATTGAAATCACGGTTCCGCCCGTAAAGCTAATCGAGTGGGATTTTGTTTTTGCAGAGCTTGTTGCCACCTTAGAGCTTGCTGTCGCGCTGAGTTTTTCGACTTGCTCAAGCCTGTATTCCTGACTTTGACTCGTTTGGGAATTTACCAATGCGCTGCCAAGTATCAAAGGACTTAAGAAAAAAATAATAGTTAATAACTTCTTTTTCATAAAGCAGTTAAATCTTGATTCAAATAAAGTACTTCTTTTGTCGTTGTTTGTGATTCTCCGGTTGAGCTGTCAAAGGCGACGATGGTAATGATATTTTTCCCTTCGATTAATTCAAGTGAACCTGAGAAGTAGCTTCCTGAAGTTTCAACTATTTTTGACTGCTTACTGGTACTGAGAGTGACAATACTTTTGACTTTAGTACTTCCAGAAATAGTAATTGTTTTGTTTGCAGTTGCTAGGTTTGTTTCGGGGGAAGCGACGCTCAGAGTGAGGGTTTTTCTTGCAGTAATTACTTTTGGTTTGTTTGAAGCAGAAAAAATATTAAATAAAAGAAAAGCTACTAGAGAAAGAATTACCCCACCAACAAACCCAAGTAAAATTTTTGAAAATCTATTTTTTAGAGACTCTTGTGTTGTTGTATCCATCTGGCAGTTTATTGATTTCTTAAATTTTAAGTCTTGCTAATCTTAAAAAAATTGCTGAGAAGTGTCAACTCTTTTTGGGCAAAGGTTGAATTGCTAGTTTTCCTGTGGTAGTATTTTTCTGCTCTTAATTCTTACTTTCGCGTTAGCGAATGATTCAGATAGTTATTAATTTTTAATTCGATGGATATTTCTTACTTAGGTCACGCTAGTTTTAAAATCAAAGGCAAAAACGCTTGTTTAGTTACAGATCCGTTTGATTCCAAAACCGGCCTGAAATTTCCTAAAGTCGAAGCTGATATCGTTTCGGTAACTCACAGTCACTTTGACCACTCTGCTACAGACTTAGTTCAAGGAGAGCCTTTTATTGTCAGCGGACCAGGAGAGTATGAAGTAAAAGGAGTAGAGATAATCGGTGTTGCTTCATTTCATGATAATAAAAAGGGTGAGGAGCGGGGCAACAATACAATCTTCAATTTCAAAATCGACAAAATGAATATCGCTCATCTTGGTGACTTGGGACAAGATAGTTTAACGACTGAGCAAGTTGAAGAAATCGGTAATGTCGATATCCTTTTGATTCCAGTTGGTGGCTACTTCACAATTGACGCTTCGGTTGCTAGTAAAATTGTTTCTCAACTCGAGCCAAAAATTATTATTCCGATGCATTACCTTGATCCAGACTCAACAATTAAAGAACTCTCCAGCGTTGATAGTTTTCTCAAGGAGATGGGAAAAGAAGGCATCGAGAGCGTACAAAAACTCACAATAGCTGCTGATAAACTTCCCGAAGAAACTCAGATTGTTGTAATGTCAAAAAGTTAAATTCCAATGGCGACTCGGACAAACATTCCAAGAGTGGAGACAAAACTCAACATCGAAGGCAAAATCCCACCTCAGAATATTGAGGCCGAGCAGTCGGTCTTGGGTAGTTTACTGCTTGATAAAGACGCGATTGTAAAAATCGCCGAGGTTCTTTCCCCGGAACACTTTTACCGTGAACAACACGGTGAAATTTACCGAGCGATTTTGACTCTTTACGAAAAACGCCAACCAGCTGATTTAGTTACCGTTAGTGATATTTTAAAAAAAGCCGGAAATCTAGAGTTAGCTGGCGGTACAAGTTACTTAACAAGTTTGGTCAATTCTGTTCCGACCAGCGCGCATATTCAAAATTACGCTGAAATTGTCAAAGAGGCAGCCACTAAACGAGCCCTCATTACAGCTGCAGCGAAGATTACTGAAAAAGCTTTTGAAACCGGTGTGGAAGTTAAAGATTTGCTTGATGCTTCAGAGCAATCGCTTTTCGGAATTTCCCAGCAACATCTCAAACAGAATTTTATTCCCCTGAAAGATGCTCTGGCTGAAAGTTTTGATCGACTGGATGAACTTCACAAAAAGGGTAGTGGAATGCGGGGTGTGCCAACAGGTTTCAACGATATCGATAAAAAACTTTCCGGCCTGCAGGATTCAACTTTGATTATTTTAGCAGCTCGTCCTTCGATGGGTAAATCAACCTTTTGTATGAACGTTGCCCAATATATGGGAGTCAAGGAAAAAATCCCGGTTGGAGTTTTTTCACTCGAGATGAGCAAAGAACAACTGGTCGACTTAATGCTTGCTTCGCAATCCGATGTTGATGCCTGGAAAATCACGACTGGAAACCTCAAGGAAGAAGATTTTGAAAAACTTTCGGAAGCGATGGGTGAATTAGCCGAAGCGCCAATTTATATTGATGATACGCCCGGCATTTCGATTATGGAAATGCGCACCAAAGCCCGTCGTTTGCAGATGGAACACGGTCTGAAACTTTTAATCGTCGATTACTTACAATTGGTTCACGGACGCAACTTAGAAAATCGAGTTCAGGAAGTTTCCGAAATTTCTCAAGCCTTGAAGAACCTGGCTCGGGAACTGAAAATTCCAGTGCTAGCGTGTTCACAGCTTTCGCGAGCGGTCGAAAGTCGGACAGCCAAGATTCCCCAGCTTTCTGATTTGCGCGAGTCTGGTGGGATTGAACAAGATGCTGATGTGGTGATGTTTCTTTACCGTGAAGACGCGGAAGACTTTGAAAATGTAAAACTTTCTATTGCAAAACACCGCTCCGGTCCACTCGGTGAAGTAGACCTCAAATTCAAAGGCGAACGCCGCAGATTCTTCGCCATCGAAAAAGCCCGAGTTTAGCTTGACTTTAATTCAAACAAAACCTATAATCCAACCCCATAGTATATAGATAAGGAGAGTGGCAGCTTTGGTGAAAGTGAGGAAAGCTTCAGTTGTAGTGTGCCGATCAGGTCGAGATCCGATCACGCTTTGGACTGCCCAAAACCCCAAAGTTCTTCAACTTTTGAAAAGAGGGAAGTTTCGGGCCGATGGAAGAAGAGTTTACCATTGGACCTTTCGCAAACCTTACCAATGGATGAAAGCGCAAATGCAAAAGCGTTTGGTCGCTTACCGAGGCGGTTTTCCGATTTGGGCTTTTCGCCGTTATCCCTTGAAGAAGTGGGTTCCCAAAGGCGACTATGTTTTTAAGATTCGGATTTCCCAGAGCCGGGTTCTTTTGTCCGATTTTTCATCTTGGCACGCTGTGCTCAATGACTTTGAATGCGTCTTGCACAGGGCAGATCGTCACCGATTGAAGGAAGAAACCTGGGAAAACATCTTTGATCTGGAAGGTTTGGACAGAAGTGCAGATTGGGGTCCGGTTAGGGATATCCAAGCTGTTTTTGAAGAGCTTTTCCTCGATGATGTTGTCGAAGTCAGAACTCGTGATGGGGAAGTAGTTTATTCGCGCATAGCCGTTTAGTGAAATCTCACTAGGCGGCTTTCTTTTTGAAATAAAAAACGTGCTTCTTGGAAAAGAAACACGTTTTAGGTTGGTTGCCGACCTCTAGACATCCGGGAAGGTGGTTAGAGTCAGGGTGGATTGAATGCCTTCAACTTTGCGAACAGAAGTAACGATTGAAGGAACTTCTCCTAATGACGTAACCTCAATGGTGGCAATAATGTCGTAAGGACCCATTACCTCATGAACTTCCTGCAGTTGTTCGATTCTCCCTAGCTCTTCATAGACTGATTTTGTCTTACCGGGATCTGTGACAACCATGATATAAGCTTTTACCACGATTTTCCTCTCCTTACTGAAATGGACTGCTTCTTCTACCTCCGATACGTGCAGTTGGGGAAATTGTCACTGCAATAATTGGTGTTCCCCAGAAAGCAAAGATGAACTTGTCGTTTGTTTCTCCCAACTGGTTGAGGCAAGAACGGCAAAACCTTGGGTCAGTGTGAGGTTTATCGAAATCAACTCCCTTCATGAAAGGCAAGGTTTGTCCGCAACTAGTCCTGACATGATCACCGATTTGTGGGCTGTAGTCAGTGATGAGCAAATGGATCTCGACCTTAGGTTCTTGATTCAAAAGACACTCTCCTTACTTATTTGAATTCTGAAATTGCTATTTTAGCACAAAAGTGAAAATTAAGTGAAAGTTTATGGTGCCGAGGGGGAGAATCGAACTCCCACGACCTTGCGATCACGGGATTTTGAGTCCCGCGCGTCTACCAATTCCGCCACCCCGGCAAGGGAAAAAGCGAGAGTAATTATACAATTTATTATCTTTGAATTCAAATCCAAGAAAAAGACCTCGGAAACTTGTGAGTTCCAGAGGTCTAGGTTGGTTAGTATGTGTAACCAGGATCTTGCTTTCCTTCCGTTGTCGACCTTACCGTGGCAGGTTGGTTGCGCTGACTTGTTCTTGTGAGACTAAGGGTCAATCGGACGTTTTTGAGAATCGACTTTGCCTCATCTCCCTGGCCAATGTCGAGACAATCGCAGTAGGATGCAAAGATCGATTGGTCCAAAAGCCGCAAACCTTGCTCGTTCAGATCTTCGAAGTTGTCGCGACGCAACCGCAGCAGTCGACGCAGGCGGTTGAGGTAACCATCCCGCAGCTGCTCTGGTGTTGCGTGAGCAATATTCCTGACCGTTTCCAACAGGTCCTTTGTTGGTCTCTTGCCTCTGGGTGGATAAGTAGCAGCCACTATCAGACTCCTTTCCTACTACTGTTACCTTTGTTAGCCTTATTATATTCCTAGCAAGCAAGCTTTTAAACTAAATAATTGCAATATAGTCAGTTTTTTGGTAAAAATGGACAACTTATGTTAAATGTTAATGATTTACGATCTGGTGCAACTTTTCAGGAAGACGGTAGTCTTTTTGAAGTATTGGAATATTCCCATACCAAAATGGGACGGGGGACAGCGACCATTCGGGTCAAGGTAAAAAATTTAAAATCAGGTTCAACTACTGAAAAAACCTTTATTTCTGGAGCAAGAGTAGAGGAAGCTGATCTAGACAAAAGAGAGGGCCAATTTCTTTACAAAAATGAGAACGATTCGACCTTCATGGATCCGAAAACTTTTGACCAATTTGCAGTTGAAAACAAGATACTCTCTGGTGGAGAAAAATATCTGCAGGAAGGCTCTACTTATTCGCTTTTAGTTTTCAAGGACCAAATTCTCAAAGTTGATTTACCCCGAACAGTTGAACTGCAAGTTGTTGATAGCCCTCCGGGTGTACGCGGCGATACAGTTTCTAATGTTTACAAATCAGCCAAAGTGGAAAACGGCCTTGAAGTCAAAGTTCCGTTGTTTATTAACGAAGGCGACATTGTTAAAGTTGATACCAGGAGTGGGGAATATATTGAGAGAGTTAAAAGGTAATTTTTCAAGCAACCTTTGGCAGCAAAGGTTGCACCAAACTGCCGACCGAGAGCCTTTGGCTAAAAATATTGTTTACCTCCTTAATTTTCAAAAACACTTCGTTTAGACAAATTGAAAATTTCCTGTGGAACAGTCGGCAAACTTCAATTTTCTTAACGCGTCGGCTCTAAGGTCGGGTTAAAAGTTGTTTACTTACCACTTAAAAGAATCAGGATTGAAATTAATGAGGTTATTGAGGTAACAATTAGCCCTGGTCGGAACGGTATATTTCTCTGGATACCCATGTGAAATTGATTTGGGACTCGTAAAAGTCTGTATTTTGAAAAAGTTGATTCCAAATGGCGATAAGTGCCTAAAATAAAATCTGGTAACGTTCCCAAAAAAGCCCCCAAACAAATCAGAACTTGATTCTCAAGCCCGGCGGTCAACAACAGGACTATACTTGAGCCGATCAAATAATCTACAATTATCCAACCGGTTGTTTTCAGGCCAAAAGGAGCTTTTGGAGACCCATCCCAATGGGGGAAAGAATCAAGAGCAAAATGGCTAAGTAGAGCCAGCGGCAAAGAGATCGCCGGATTTGGTATTGTTTTGACAATTGCTGCACCGACTAATAGGTGGGGTGTAGAAAGCATTTTAGTTAAAAAATCTACCTATTGACTGAAGAAGCAGCTTCATTATATACATGTAGAGATTTTATTGTCAAAGAAATATGGCTGAAGTTATTTATTTTTTAACCAATAGTTTAGTCTTAGCAATTTTGCTTGGTTATATTTTTGTGCTTTGGCTGGCGCTCACTGTTTGGGGCGCAATGGATATTTTCAGCCGCTCTAAGAACTGGTTTGTTCGAATCGGGGCAGTACTTTTAGTCGGATTTGGGTTTTTCTTTGGTTTCATCCTTTATTTGATAGTTCGACCTCCCTCAACAATCGAGGATCATAAAATTCACGATCTTGAGGAAAAAATCCTTGAGAGTCAAACAAAAACCTTTACTTGCCCACGCTGTAATGAATTAGTTCGTGATGATTTTTTGTTTTGTAGCCATTGTGGTTTAATTGTTAGAAAAGAATGTCCTTCCTGCAAACACCCACTGGAAATTGTCTGGCAGCAATGCCCCTTTTGTGGAGTTAGTGTTGGCACGCCAGTTTTAGCAGGTGCAGTCGAAGTAAAACTTCTTTCTACAAAGCCAAATGGATCGTTTTTCGGTTTGTTTAAAAAAATATTTTCAGCTCCCAGTGAACCAGTTGAAATAAAACGCGGTCGTGGCCGTCCCAGAAAACCAGAACCAGAAAATCCGGTTGTAAAACGACACCGTGGCCGACCAAGAAAAGATGAAACCCAAAGATTCCAGTCCTAATCTGTATTCTCGCTTAGAGAAACTACGGGAAAAATTAATTTTCCAAAAGCTAGATGCTATTTTAATTTCATCGATGGCCAATCGTTTTTATTTGACCGGTTGGCACGGAGATATCGAGTCTGGTTATTTATTGATTACCCCCAAAAAATCTTTTGTTGTCACTGATAGCCGTTATACCGAAGAGGCAAGTGTGGTTGCTAATTATGAGTTGAAAGAGAGTGGTTGGGATGAGAAGTTCTGGGAAAAATTATTTAGTGAAATAAAGGTTAGTAAAGTTGGCTTTGAAGTAAAAGATTTGTCAGTTTTTGCACTAAATAATTTTCAAAAGTTAACCAAGAACTTAACATTTGTCCAAACAAAAGACTTTGTCGAAGAATTAAGAGCCAAAAAAGATACGGTTGAAATTAGTTTGTTTAAAAAGTCCCTCGCAATTTCCGACAAATCTTTTGAGTATATCTTAAAGAACATAAGGGTTGGTCAGACAGAAAAGGAAATTGCTTGGAAACTTGAGCAGTTTATGCGAGAGCATGGGGCAGAGGGTAACGCCTGGCATCCGTTTATTGTTGGAGCAGGTGTAAATTCTTCAAAAGTCCATTACGCAGCCGGAGATACCAAACTTAAGAAAGGTGATCAAGTTTTGATCGATTGGGGTTGTGTTTATCAGGGTTATGCGTCTGATACCTCTCGGGTGGTGTTTCTGGGAACACCAAATACAAAACAAGCGGAAGTCTATAATCTAGTTTTAGAAGCACAAAAGAGAGGAATTTTAGAAGTTAAAGTTGGCAACCAAACGAAAAATGTTGACCTAGCAGCCCGAGAGTTTCTTCAAGAGAAATCTGAATTTGTTTTTGGTCATGGCGTTGGTCACGGAGTGGGGATTGAGGTTCACGAACTGCCGCGACTTAACCCAAAAGCCAAAGAAAAATTTGAAGCAGGTAATGTAGTAACAGTTGAACCTGGAATTTATGAACCAGGTTGGGGAGGAGTGCGGATTGAAGATATGATTTTGGTTACAGAAAAAGGTTATGAAGTTTTGACAAAAGCCCCAAAGAAAATCGAAGAGGTTACGCTTAAGTTGTAAAGCAAATTGTTGGTGAGTATAATTTAATTAATGTCTGAAATACAAGGTTTTATAGAAGTATTGCTAGGCAAGTATAAATCCAATAAAAAACTTATCTTAATATCAGTGTTTGGAATCATTTTTGTAATTATTCTGTTGTTTTTGATAATAAATAACAAAACAAAAACTGCTAGTGACATCAAAACTTCAACTTCTTCAGCACAAAAGCAAGCCACATTTTCTTCTTCCGAGACAAAAACTGAGCCAAAAGTTAAGCCAATAGAAGCTAAGGTTGACGATCTAACTTTTAAATGTCAGCAACTAGTTATTGTTAACCCTTATACTAATTTTGTTTCTATTGTTTCTGGGCCTGAAAATTATTGTGAAATCTATAGAAATAACAGTTTAATTATTCATACTAAGTATATTTACAATGTTGAATATTTTGGTTTGAAAAATGGGCAAAATAACTATAAATATTGGAATCATATTAATTTTGACTACAATAAAGAAGCAGGTCTTGTTGCATATCAAACCGACTCAAGATTTGAAGATAAGGAACTTGATTACACGTTGCTTGATATAAAAACTGGAAAAGAAACTATTCTTCAGTCAATAAATCAAGGTGGGCGGGGTGGTATATGGTGGGATCAAAGTTCCATCCAGATTTCCCCAAATGTAAGCTTTGTGATGATGGTAAATACAGTTTCAGAGGTAACAGATGGGGAAACAGTCGCCAACCCTACAACTTTGGTAATTACTGATACAAATGGTAAGAAACTTTATTCACTAGGAGGAGCGCAAGCTTTTTGGTATTCAGACAACACTTTTTATTACATGGAGCTAAGTGCCCAATACCCAGTTTACAGAGTAGATATTTCTACAAAAGCAAGTACTAAGATTCTAAATAATTGGACACGACCTGTTCTTTCACCAGATAAAACAAAAATTGCCTTTGCACGTGATGAAAGTGGCGAAGGAGGTCAGGTAAGATCAGACGTTCTAATATATTATTTGGATTCAAAGACGGAAACAATTCTAGTTAAAGACGCAACTGGGCCAAAATGGGTTGACTCAAATATATTATCCGTAAATACATTACGCAAATGCACACCAAAAGATAATTGTTTACATGTCGATCTTAATTATACTGTTCTTTCCGAAGGCTCCCAGTACAATTTATCTGGGCAGTTAGTTAAAGAGGGGACAGCAAAGTAACTTTCTTAACTTCAGCTTTGGTAATTTTAAGCACAGTTTCTTTGAAACATCTTTTGTGTTAAAATTCCTCTCGAAATGAAAGTTACTACCACATCATTGCCGCTTGAGAAAATTGAATGTGAAGCTTTGGTTATTCCCTTGTTTGAAGAAGAGGTAAAAACTGTTCCCGAAACAGTGAAAAGCTTTTTAGCAAAGTGTAACTTCACAATTAACCCAGCCGAATTTTCCGGCAAGCTTTACGAAACATTTTTAATTTCATCAAACCCCAGAGTTTTACTAATTGGGACAGGTAAAAAAGAAGATTTTGACAATCGTTTGGCGCGTAATGTTGCTGGAGCAGCAATTCGGCGTTTAGAGAAAAGCAAAATAAAGTCAGTCGCCTTTGATAGTCGAATTTACTCACAACCCGAAGTGATCATTGAAGGAGCTGGAATTGGTGAATTCGATCAGGGTATATACAAAACAGGTAAAGATAAACCTTCGAAAATAGAAGAGTTGATAATCTGTGGCAAACTTTCTTTAGAAGAAATTAAAAAATCCCAAGCTGTTTTAGAGAGTACCAATTGGATTCGTAGTCTAGTCACCGAGCCGGCTAACCACCTCACTCCAAAAATCATGGTTGAAAATGCCAGAAGAATTGCACGGGAATTTAAACTTGAGATCGAAGTAATTGATGAGAAGGAAGCAAAACGTCGCGGGATGAATGCTTTTGCTGGGATCTCCCAAGGCAGTCACCAACCTTCGTTTATGCTTGTGCTTAAATATATTGTCGATAAGAAAAAGCCAATCTTTGGGGTTGTCGGTAAAGGAATTACCTTTGATTCTGGCGGAATTTCAATCAAACCATCTGAAAAAATGCATGAAATGAAACTTGATATGGCTGGGGCAGCAACGGCCATTGCCTTCATAAAACTTTGCGCTCAGCTGAAATTAAAAGAAAATATTATTGTGGTGGCTCCTTTGACAGAAAATTTACCCGGTGGTGGGGCGTTGAAACCAGGAGATGTCGTTCGTTCACTTGCTGGAAAAACAATCGAAGTTATCAATACTGACGCTGAAGGTCGGGTGGTTTTGTGTGACGCCCTGACTCTAGTGCAAAAACTTGGAGCAACCAAGATTGTCGATCTGGCGACTTTAACTGGGGCAGTGATTGTCGCTTTGGGTAGTGAAGCCACAGCACTACTTGGTAATAAGCAAGATTTTGCTGATCTAGTGATCAAATCAGGAGCGGAAAGCGGGGAGAGAATGTGGCAACTACCAATTTATCCTGAACATAAAGAAATGCTTAAGTCTGATGTTGCTGACCTAGCGAATGTTGCTCCGAGTCGGGGAGCTGGTGTTATCGCGGGCGCAGTTTTTTTGCAAGAATTTATTGATCCGAAAAATTCTTGGGTTCACCTTGATATTGCCGGTACGGCTTGGCTTGATAGTGAAAAACCATATATGTCAAAAGGAGCTACTGGTGTCGGAGTCAGAACTCTACTAAAACTAATCGAGCAAATCTAAGTAGAAAAAAGGAGGTAGAAATTAAAAGATTTTTCCCAAGAGTCATGTTCAACCCAAATTTCCTAGTTCTTTGGGGTTCACAGATTACCTCACAAATTGCTCTAAACGCGCTTTATTTTGTTTTGATAATAAAGATGTACGAGCTGACGTCTTCAAACACTGTTGTTAGTATTTTAATATTAACTTTCACAGCCCCCTCAATTTTCTTGGGTTACTTGGCCGGAGTTTATGTTGATCAAGTCAACCTAAGAAAAGTTCTTTTAATAACAAATACGATCCGAGCATTTTCAGTTCTTTTTTTAATATTTTTTATTCAATTTCAACCATTAGTTTTTTTACTGGTTTTTATTTTGGCCGTGGCGACACTTTTCTTTATTCCAGCGGAAGGTTCGGCGATACCAGCTTTAGTCCCAGAAACGGATTTGATAGCCGCAAATAGTTTGTTTTCGCTTTCATTGCAGACTGGACTCATAGTTGGCTTTTTGGCCGGTGGTTTTTCTTTGAATCTTTTGGGTGAATCCTTTACGTTAGCCGCAATTTTTACTTGTTTTATTATTTCAGTTTTGCTTAGTTTCTTTTTACCAAAAAATATTAAATCAGAAGTGAAATTGCATAAGGTAGGTTTGTTGAGTAGTTTTTGGGACGGGATCAAATTCATTATCACAACTAAGGTTGTAAGGGATTCGATTTTCTTTTTAACTTTAACAACAACTATTTTTTTCATTTTGGCCACAATCGGTCCAGGTTATGTCGATAAAATACTGAAATTAAACATCAAATTTGCCTCAACTTTAGTTATCGCGCCAGCAGTAGTTGGTATGGCGATTGGGTCAGTGATAATCAGCCATATCGCAAATCGGTTGACGGAACGGGTGTTGGTAAACATTGGGTTACTCGGACTTGGGATAACTTTTCTAGTCTTAGCTTCCTTTGGGAATTACCAATTTGGGATTTTTTTCCAAATATTTTCGCTCTTCTGCATTTTATTACTAGGAATAGAAAATGCCTTTATAACAATTCCGGTGACGACTGCTTTCCAAAAAAACACGCCGGAAAAAATGCGTGGTCGGGCATATGGACTTCTTGGAACTTTTATCAGCGGAGTAGCAGCGTTGCCGGTAATTTTATCTGGAGCAATTGGCGATATATTTGGTGTTAGGACTGTTCTTACGGTTCTTGGTATTGTTGTTTTGTGTTTCGGTCTTTACCGACTTCGAGCAAAATAGGTATAATCTAAAGAAGACATGTATCCAATACTTTTTCACTTTGGCCCGCTGACAATTTATTCGTATGGTTTTTTCTTGGCGATTGCTTATTTGGCTGGAACTTTCTTTTTTTGGAGGGAAGGTAGAAAAAGGGGATATAAGGAAGAAAAACTTATTGATTTCAGCGTGGTGATACTGCTGAGCGCTATTATTGGTGGAAGAATACTGTACTCTTTGATTAACTTCAATTTATTTTCAACCAATTTTTGGCGTATTTTTTATTTTTGGGAAGGTGGTTTTGCTTACTACGGAAGTTTTATTTTAGTTTTTTTGGCAGGTGCTTATTTAATCAGAAAGTGGAAATGGGATTTTTTTCAAGTTGCTGATATCGCTGTACAAGCTGTTTTATTAGCGACTTTTTTTGGCAAAATTGGTAGTTTTTTGGCAGGAAATGATTATGGAGCAATTACAAAATTCCCACTTGGCGTAGTTTACACTTTTTTGGAAGGCCCTCGCCACCCAGTGCAAATTTATGAAGCTATATTTAGCTTAGTGCTTTTTATTTTTTTGTATCGTTTTTATCAAGATCGATTAAAAATGTTGTCGCAATTTCGCTCTGGTGCTGTTTTTTTCTATTACTTACTTTTTTGGTCTTTGGGAAGACTGGTGTTTGAACAGCTTCGTGGAGATTCGACATATTTGGGACCATTTCGGTTGGCGAGTTTACTAGCCTTAGGAGTTGCTATTTTTTCAATGCTCGGATTATACTACTATCAGTTTCGCAATTTCAGAGCAGATTTCAAAGTAATCTCTAAACATATTTTTGGCTTGAATTTAAGATTTAAGCGTCCGTTTAGAGGCTAGATTTAGAGAGAAGGGAAGTATGGATTTGACTTTTTACAAAAAATTACTTGAAGAGGAATTAGAAAAGTTGGTCAAAGAAATTAGCTTTTACAAGCAAGAAGATCCTTATCTGGATAAAAATCGTTCGTCTCAAACATTTGATGATTCTATAACCGAAATAGAGGGGCACGATCGTATTGCTGCGACAAGGTTTGAACTGGAAATATCCTTGAAAGACACGCAAGCGGCCTTAAAAAGAATTGAAAACAATACTTTTGGAGTTTGTTTAAATTGTACTCAAAAGATCAGTGAAGAGCGACTTAATGCGATGCCGACTGCTTCATTTTGTACAAGTTGCCAAGCTAAGAAAAAAGGGGCATAATGGAATTAGGAATTCGTTATGCAAAAAAAAGAGCATAATGGAATTAGGAATTAAAAAAAGAGGGTTTTGTTAAAATGTCTAAAATAATTGTAGTCGAAGATGATGAATTTCTCAGAGAGCTTTATGATGAACTTCTTAAGGGAGAAGGTTACGATGTAACTTTGGCAGTTGATGGAGAGGAGGGTTTGAATCATATCTCTGAAGGCGGGTTTGATCTGGTATTACTTGATATAATGTTACCAAAAATGGATGGCTTGGAAATTTTGCGTCATGTCAAAGACAAATCACCAAAACTAAAGAATGGACCAACAGTTTTATTAACCAATTTGGGACAAGATTCGATAATCAAAGAAGGTTTTGCCTTGGGGGCTTCGGGTTATTTAATAAAATCCGCAATGAACCCAGACCAAGTTTTGTCCGAAGTTAAAGTTTTTTTGAACAAAAGTTCCCTGTCCACCCCAACTTAATGCAGGTTCTAAAAGTAACTGTTAAACCTCAAAAAGATCGTCTCGATCAATTCGTTGCTGACCTGGTCAAGAATCTTTCACGTTCCGCGGCAAAAAAATTGATAAAAGAAGGTTACATTCTTGTCGATGGCCAAGTTTCCGATCCAGCTTACAAAGTTCGAAAGGGGGATACGATAAAAGTTGAAATTCCTGCTGCCAAAGAAGTTTCCTTAAAACCAGAAAAAATACCTTTAACAATTATTTACGAGGATCAGGAGTTGCTTGTGGTTGATAAACCACCGAATTTAGTTACACATCCGACTTTAGACCATCCGTCCGGAACCTTGGTGAATGCAATCTTAAATCATCTTAAAGATCTTAAATCCGACGATTTAAGGCCAGGGATAGTTCATCGACTTGATAAAAATACATCAGGGGTTGTGGTTGTGGCGAAAACGCAAACTGCTTTGGAGAATTTGAAAAAGCAATTTAAGGATCGAGAGGTTTCAAAAACCTATATTTCTTTAGTTACGGGTAGAGTAGAGAAGGAAGTTGGGGTAATTAAGGAAAAAATTGACCGTCATCCAAAATTTCGGTCAAAATTTACTGTTTCGAAGGGCGGACGAGAAGCGACAACCAAGTATAAGGTACTAGAGCGTTTTGACAAATTTACTCTTCTTGAGTTAAAACCTCTCACTGGTCGTACCCATCAAATACGAGTCCATCTCTCGCACATTGGTCATCCGGTGGTTGGGGATAAATTATATGGTGGTAAGATGCTCCTCGGTCGGCAGTTTTTACACGCTGCAAAACTGGAATTAACACATCCGACAAGTGGAAAAAGAATGAAGTTTGAATCCACACTGCCTTCTGATTTGGAAAGTTGCTTAAAAAAATTAAGAATTTAATTTTGATTTTTCGCTTTCTAACTATATAATTAATCTATATGTCTACTGCCTTTTTGGCGATTGGGTTGATAATTGCTTTGGCTGCCTTTTTAGGTGCCTGGTCGTCGTTTTTTCGTCTTCCGTTAATACTCGCGTATATCTTAGCGGGAATTATTGTCGGACCATTTCTTCTCAATAGTGATACTAGTAATCAACTTGAATTATTTCGGGATTTGGGCTTGAGTTTTCTTTTGTTTCTGGTTGGGTTAGAAATTAGTACTTCTGAACTGCGGCAATTTGGTCGTCAGGCACTGACAACCGGAGTTATACAGATTGCTGCCACGAGCATTCTCGCATTTCTCTTCTCTTTGCTTCTAGGTTTTACCCCAATTGCGTCGATTTATATTGGGTTAGCTTTAACTTTTTCCAGCACAGTCATAGTTGTCAAAATTTTAAATGAAAAGCGGGACTACGACTCCCTATATGGGAAACTTTCAATCGCGATCCTCCTGCTTCAAGATTTAGTGGCAATATTCTTTCTTATCTTATTTTCCAGTCTTAGCACAGACACTAGTAGTTTAAGTATTTCAACGATTTTACTAACCATCGTTAGCGGGACAGTTCTGCTCGGGGTGATATATTTTCTAAATCAGAAAGTCCTACCGTATCTTTTTGAAAGGCTCGCTCGTAATATGGAGTTGCTTTTTCTGTCTGGTTTAGCTTGGCTATTTATTGTTATTTCGGCTTTTGGATTTTTTCATTTTTCACTGGAAATTGGTGCTTTTATTGCTGGACTTGGCCTAGCTTCTTTGAAACAAGAACATCAGATTGCGGCGCGAATAAAGCCACTGCGGGATTTTTTTCTAGTACTCTTTTTCATTTTTCTGGGAAGTCGGATTGTTGTCGATTTTAGTTTTGTAATTCTTTGGCAAGCTATATTACTAAGCTTGTTTGTTTTATTGATCAAACCACTTATCGTTATTATTACATTAGGCAGATTGGGATTCAAACGTCGGACTGGTTTTATGACTGGTGTTTCCTTAGCTCAGGTCTCTGAATTTTCTTTTGTCTTAATTTTGCTAGCCCTTGAGGGGAAAGTTGTAACTAATTCTGTGGTTGCAGTTGTGACTCTATCGGCGATTATCACAATTGCTGTTTCGTCTTATATTTTGGTTTTTGCGACCAAGGTCTATCGAAAATTAGAGAAACACTTAAAAGTTTTTGAGCTTAAAGACTCCAGTATTGAGTTAAATACTGGTTTGGAGTTGGATGATCATGTAGTTTTGATTGGTTGTGGTCGTCTCGGAGGCGAAATTTTAAAACAACTACGCAAGCAAGGAAAACAAATCTTAGTGGTTGATTTCAATCCGACAATTGTCAATTTTTTGAAGGAGGCTAATGTTAGTTACCTTTTTGGGGACATTACCGATCCTGATATTTGGGAAGAAGCTAAAATTGATAAGGCTAGTTTAGTTATTTCAACGGTTTTTGATTTCGATGACACTGAAGAACTTCTGTCTTGTGTGAAAGAATTAAGTTCAAAACCGATTGTTTTCGTTACCGCGGCTGAACGAGAGTGGGCTGTCGCTTTCTATAAAATGGGAGCTGATTATGTCGTAGTGCCCAGGATACTATCTGGTCACCAGGTAGCCCATCTTCTTGGTCCGCAGAAACTAGCTGAGATCAAAGCCGGGGAGGTTAAGCAAGAACATTTGGAAGAATTACGAACAAAAATTGCTTAGTTACTTTTTTGTTAAGGCTTTATAGTCTTTAGTTAAATCAGGATTTATTTCGTGAAGATCGAGAATAGTCGCGTAATTAGCATAGGAATATTTCTTGATTGACCAGTTGATTTTGGAATTGGTTTCTTTGGTTAGTTGGAGTTTAAGCGCAAAAACATTTGGTTTACCGAAGAGGTCAGTGAATTTATTGGCGTAAGTTGTTACATTTAGTCTTTTTATTGTCGGAATATTAAAGACTCGCTTTGCCAGGTCAGCAAAATTTTCATAAGAAGTTTTCAAAATAAGTTGCCCATCTTTTGAGGAAATCTCATATTCGATAATTGCGTTTCCATCAGCATCGATACCCAAGCTCCTTTTTGAGCTGTCTGAGCCCACAGAATCGTCATAGGCCTTTTCCAGCTGATTTATCGGCTCCAGCTGCTCTAGGGCAGTTTGACTGGCTACGTTTTGTCTATTCCGTTCTTTTTCAACAGCATCTACTTTGGTAGTTGAAACAGATTTAGATTGCTCCCTTTGATTGTTTGTTAAGAACAGTACTAACAAAACCAGAAATGTCAAAAGTAAAAAAACTGCTGCAGCCGAAATTATTTTTGTAAGCAGGCTTAATTTTTGAATTTGGTCGATTAACGAAGCTTTTGGTGACTTTAAGTTTGATCGCTTAAGTTCTCCTGAAGGGGAGGACGCGGTATTTTGAATTGGTTGGGAATCCATAACTAAATGTTATTCAATTAGTGCTAAAGTGTCAAGAAAACAAGCGTAAGTGTTTGTGCTAATATTTAATTCTATGTTAAAGAACCAGACAAAAAATCGATTTTACGATCAACAAGTTTCTAGTCAAAGCAAAAAGTTAGCCGAAGAAAGATCCAAGAAAAAATCTGGTCAATTTTTTCGAGTTTTGGTATTATTTTTTCTTGTAGTAGTTTCACTGACTCTTATTGTTCAAGTCCCAAGTCTTATTGGTAAGATTCAAAAACCCTTCCATTTTATACAAAGTAAATTTGCAAGTCGAGGAGAGATAAATATAGAACAAAGAACAAATATACTACTTGTTACGCAGGTCGATAAAAAAGTGACAGAACTAGGTTTTCTGAGTTTGGAGAAAGGGGATAGAAAAGTGAAATTAGTTAAGATTAACCCCCAAGCAAAAATTGACACTTTAACGCTGTCAAAATCTTTTTCTGAGCGGGCGTTCACGAATGGGAATTTAAATATTGATAGACTAGAGGCGTCTTTGATGCTAACGCTCGGATATTTTTTTGATGGTTACATTGTAGTTAATGACAAAATAAATTGGATCAATAAGGCTGTTTTGGAAGAATTAATTGACAGTTTTTATTCACCGGGATTTTTCTGGAAATTGGGTAACAGTAAAGATTATCTTGATAGAAAAATGAAAACTAATATTACATTGGATAAAGCCAATAGTTTAATTTGGTTTAGTAAGAATTTGACTCCCGAGAGGGTTAGTCTGATTGATTTGACAAGGAGTATTGATAGTCAAGGTATTTTTGATTCTCAATCCTCTGCAAATAAGCTTGGGTTGTTTTTGAGCGATAACAGTATTTCTAAGGAAGAAGCTGCCGTTCAGATTGAGAATTCTAGTAGTGTGCCAGGTGTAGGGAGTATTCTGAAAGCTGTTGTCACAAACCTCGGAGGAAACGTGCTTAATGTCTCTAAAGCTGAAGAATTAGAAAAAAGTAGAATACTAGTTAAAGATAAAAATAATTTGTTGGCTAAGCGTTTAGAAACAATACTTGGAGTAAGAATGGAAAAAATAAGTAACAAGGATTCGATTGAAGGCGATATAAAAGTAAAAATTGGTAATGATTTTGCCTCGGTTTTCGATTTTTAAAGAGTATGATCTTGACTTTTAGCAGAAAAGGTGCTATTATTTTCACGATCTCTCTCCTTTCTTCCGAAGAAAGGGCCAAAATTAGTCCTTTCTTCAGACAAAGCTCTCCTACGGGGGAGTTTTGTCGTTTTTATTGACTTTAAAGCTAAAAAAGAGTAAACTCCAGTTAAGTTAGAGAGGAGAAAAGAGAGGAAAAATGCCTTTAATCATAATTTTAGGAATAATCGTTCTTGTAGCCTTCTTTTTTGCTTATAGAAGCGCATTGCAGCAGGAAGCCGGCAAGTCGAAAAAATCAGATATCAAAGAGGGAGTTCTACTTTCCATTCGTTTGCCGCGTGAAAACGAAAAACTTCCGATCGCGGCCGAGCAAATGTTTGCCTCGCTTCATGGTTTACTGAAGTTTACCCCCGGAATTCAAGAGCATGTCTCACTGGAAATGGCCAGCTCAGCTGAAGGGCTCGGCTTTTACGTTTTTACCCCTAGACAATTCAAAAGTTTCGTTGAAAGTCAAATTTATGCGCAGTATCCGACTGCGGAAATTCGTGAAGCAGTCGATTATTCAAAAAGTGTTGGTGCCTCAGCAGTTGTTAGCGGTACGGAAATAGTTTTGTCAAAAGATTTTATTCTTCCGATCAAAACTTTTCGGGATTTTGAGGTCGATCCACTGGCAGCGGTTACTAGTGCCTTAAGTAGCGTCCGTAATGGCGAGCAGCTTTGGGCTCAGATTTTGGTGCGCCCGGTAGATGATTTTTGGCAAGAACGTGGTCACGAGTATGTTCAGATGGTCCGTGAGGGTCAAGAGCCGGTTACATTGAATGCCTCACAAATTATGATTGATGTTGGAAAACACATCATGTCGGTGGGTGGAAATATTTTTCCTTATATTGCCCGCGGACCTGCTGAGGTTGTAGCACCCAGAGTAGGACCCCCACAGCTGCCAAAACTTTCTGCCGGAAAAGAACTCGATTTGAAAATGATCGAGAATAAACTTTCGAAGATAGGTTTTGAGACAAAAATAAGAGTAATTTCTATTGGTAACTCTGCTGAAGCTGCACAACAGCGCTTGGCTAGCGCCGTTGCTTCTTTCAAACAATTCTCAACTGCTTCTTTAAACAGTTTTGAGGAAGATCCTGATAGTCCGACAACAGCTACTTTGTTAAAAAGTTACCAGAGCCGACTCTTTCCTGAGGGTGAAGCAGGGGACTACATATTGGATATCGAAGAGCTTGCCTCAATTTTCCATTTGCCGAATATGTCAGTCGAAACCCCAACCATTGCCTGGACTCGCTCCAAAAAGAGCGAACCACCACTTAACTTACCAACAGAAAACGTCACTTATATGGGTAAAACTTATTTCCGTGATCAAGAAATTAAATTTGGTATTAAGAGACCGGATCGACGCAAGCATATGTATATGATCGGTAAAACTGGAGTCGGGAAATCAACTTTGATAAGTAATATGATAATTCAGGATATGCGCAACGGTGAGGGTGTTGCTGTTCTTGACCCGCACGGTCAGTTGATCGATGAACTTTTGGAGTTTGTGCCGGAAAACCGACTTGATGATGTTGTTATCTTCAACCCGGCCGACGCACAATACCCAGTTGCTTTAAATATGTTAGAGCTAGTCGATCCAAGACAACGGACTTTGATCGGTGATACTCTGGTCGATGTTTTCAAAAAATATTTCGCCGAGAGCTGGGGACCAAGACTTGAGTATATTTTAAAAAATTGTATTCTGACACTGCTTGAAGTTCCCAACACCTCCTTACTTTCAGTTATTCGTATGCTAGTTGATCGTGACTATCGAAAATACATTGTTAATTTAATTTCCGATCCGCAAATGAAAAAATATTGGAATGAAGAGTTTGCCAAGATGGAAACTAATGATCGTTTGATTACCGAAGCAATTGCCCCAATTCAAAATAAAGTCGGTCAATTTTTGAATAGTGAATTAATCAGAAATATTGTTGGTCAGCCGAAATCAAGTATTAAAATTGATGAGATTATTAATCAGAAAAAGATTTTCTTTGTTAACCTTGCTTCCGGTCGTATCGGCGCCAACAACACCTCTTTGCTTGGAGCGATGATTGTTTCTCAACTTCAATTTGCCGCTATGCGGCGGGTTGATATTCCTGAAGAGCAACGCAGCGACTTTTTCCTTTACGCTGACGAGTTTCAAAACTTTGCCACCGATTCTTTTGCGGTGATTCTTTCTGAAGCGAGGAAATACCGACTCGATTTAATTGTTACGCACCAATATATTGAACAAATGCCGGAAGCTGTCAGGGATGCAATTTTCGGTAACGTTGGGACGATGATAAGTTTTGCGGTTGGCAATCAGGATGCCCACTTTTTGGAGAGAGAATACTCACCAACATTTTTGGAAAATGATTTTATTAATTTAGGTAGGTTTGAAATGTATATAAAACTACAAATCGACGATATGTCTTCACAACCATTTTCAGCCATTTCCTTAGCACCTTATAAGGATCCGACAAATCTTTCTCAACGAGCAATTTCACTTTCTCGTCAAAAATACTCTCGAGAGCTGGAAAAAATCGAAAAATTAATAAAAAAATGGACCGAAACAAAATTCCGTCTTGGTCAACCACCGTTGCCGCCACAATGGGCAATCGATGAGGCCAAAGCTGCTGCACAAGCAGCTGTTTCAGCGGCTGTAATAGATGCCCAACAACCAATTGAAGGATCTCAACCAGCGATTGTTGTTCAATCAACCCCTATTAGCCCCGAGGACTCACCATTAGCTGATCTACTTGCAGAAGTGGTAAGTCAGCCTGAAGAAACCACTTTACCGCTGTCTCAGGGACTGCAAAAGCAAAATATTGAGCAACCAGTTAACCCTGTACAACAGGTATCACCGCAACAAGTTATTTCAAAACCAGAGACAGTAGAAGGTTTACCAGAAAAA
Organism: uncultured Gammaproteobacteria bacterium; assembly: GCA_964367355.1. Taxonomy (GTDB): domain Bacteria; phylum Patescibacteriota; class Microgenomatia; order Woykebacterales; family RBG-16-39-9b; genus CAYIWY01. The sequence continues at coordinate 36,163 of CAYIWY010000002.1, read as the reverse complement.
CCAGTTTTTTCAGAGGAAGTTGATTCAAACCAATTTTTGAAGGATTTGGAATCAAATATGACACAAATAAATCAAGATTTGCCACAGCTGCAAAATCAACCGAGAGTAAACGAAGTAGGGGATCAGAATTCCCAGTCAACAGCGCAAAATCAAAGTCCTAAAGTCGAGCAAGATGGGCAGTCATCCGGAGAAGTGGAAATATTTCGCTTTCCACCAACCCAAAATGATCTTAAGTAATTATAATGGAGCAATTATACCTGAGTCTAATTATGAAATTATGAGTTTCCTAACGATATAATGGAGCAATTTAGAGTTTCTTAACGATATAATTAAAGGAGGAAAAAACAAATGAATCAAAGTAATCTTGAGTTAATCAGACAAGCACTAGGGGCAGCCGAGAGTAGTATAAAGCTGGCCAAACAATTATTAAACGATCTTGTGGATTCTGGGGTAATCGCTAAACCAAAAGCGGTTGAGCTTCCTGGTATTGCCGGAATTTTTGATGGTGAAAATATGGCCTCTGAGAACGGCCAGACCTTTCCGGTGCCAGCAAACTATGCTAGTAAAAGTATGTTGGTTGTTGGCGACAGCCTAAAACTTGTTGACGAAGGCAAGGAAAAACGTTTTAAGCAAATCGAACATGTAAAGCGTCATAAGACAACGGGAATCTTAACTAAGAAGGATGGTAAATGGAAGGTGGTCACTCCAGAGGGTTCTTATAAAGTTTTACCATCAGCTGTAGCTCATTTTGGCGCTGATGTTGGAAATGAGGTGACTTTGCATCTACCGGCAAACAACTTAACTGTTCCCTATGGGGCAATCGAGTCGGTTAAGGGTAAGGTAGAAAAAAGTTTTGAAGCCGATAGTGAAAAACCACAGCCAGTATTAGAAGAGGCTGAGAAGAAAGTAGAAAAAGCAGTTGTCAAAGAAGCTAAAGTTACAGAAGCACCAACAGAAAAGAAAGAGGAGCCAAAAAAAGTTGAAGAGAAAAAAGTGGAGGAAAAAAAGATGGAAGCTCCAAAAGTAGCTCCAAAAGTTGAGGCGCCAAAACCGGCACCGAAAATATCAGAACCCATTCGCTCCGCAAATGTAGATGACTCCATTCGCGTTGCGAAAGTAGAAAAACAACCAGAAGTTAAACCACCCGCAAAAGAAACCGTTGTTATAAAACCAGAGCCTCTGAAAGCAATTACGATTGAACCAGAACCGAAAGTAGAAGAGGTTGCCAAACCTGTGGTTCAACCTGCATCTGTAGCAAAACCCGCTCCGATTGAGATTAGTCCGGAAGAGGACGAACTAACTTAAATTTTTGGGAATTTATTTTACGAAGTAAAACGAAGCTCAAAGAGTTTCATTTTGGGGAAAAATCTTCTTCGTCTTCAATTGGATCCATCTTCGGATGATTGGTCTCTTCTTCGTGATTTTGTTCCCCATGATCATCTAAAGGTATGTCTTCGCCCTCAATTTCGCTGGTTTCATCAGAAGCATCACTTTTTAGAGGTTCTTCATCCTTTAGATAAGAAATGGTTTCTTCGCTAACAAAAGGGGTAAAATTACTTTCAAACGTGAAAACAGGGTGGGCGAGTTTAGTACTATGTTTAGTTTCACGGACGAAAACTGTCAAGCTAGAGTTTTTTTCATCCTTTCCGACTTTGATGGCTTTTACTATAGCTGAGAACTCACTTCCAAGTGCAAAGGCTTGTGAAACATCCTGGCCAATAATCGGTTCCAATTTTCCCAGGCGATGATTGTCCTCTGAAATCACGGCAGTTGCATCTTTTGTTGTATTTAGTTTCACACTGTCTCCAACCCGCAGGTGGATCAATACTTTTGGCATTGCCAAATCTGTAACAGAGATCGTTTTTGTTTTTCCTGGCTCTTCAATAAATATGTCCGGATTAAGTGGTTTTGTAGCTTGTTCTTTAAGCTTGATCGTCGAGCCGCGTAAGGTCGAAAGTCTTTCAAGGTTCTTTGTGGCGATTGGGTTGTAGGGATCGCTTTCCAAAACTTTTTCAAAAGTAGCTTTGGCTTTATTTACTTGCCCGAGTTCGCTGTAGGCCTTGCCAAGGCGATTTAAGATTTCAAGGTCTTCGGGGAATTCTTCAGACAAGAGAATATTTAGTTCGACAGCTTTTTCCCAAGCTCCTTCCAAAGCAGCTTGAATTGATTCTTGATTTCGTGGATCGAGTTCTGATTGTGACATAAGTAACTAGTTTATTACAGAGTATTTATAAACTACCTGTCAAGTCCTTGACTTCGTCTTCGGCCTTCGCATTTTGGCGAATACTGTTGGAGTTTAGCATGTGTTAAAATATTGCCAATTATGGTGCGTTAAGAAACGCTGCATTTGCTGACGCAAAAGTCAGGACATTACAACTGAAAGGATAATTAAGATATGTCAGGTCATAGTAAATCGCTTCGCGCTTTGCGACCACTGCGTGGGCTAAAATGGTCAAGGGAAAGTAAATAAAAATGTCAGGACATTCTAAGTGGAGTACTATGGATCGCTTCGCGCTCCGTAGTCGACCACAAGAAAGGTTATTTTATGTCCGGTCATAGCAAGTGGTCGACAATTAAACGAGCAAAAGGGGCTAACGATGCTAAACGTGGCCAAGCGTTTACTAAAGCGTCCAAGTTAATCACTATTGCCGCTCGTGATGGGGCGAGCCCTGATACCAATTTCAAACTACGTTTAGCTGTTGAAGCCGCGCGGTCGATTAACATGCCAAAAGACAACATCGAGCGCGCGATTGCCAGAGCAATCGGAGGGGAAGGTTCAAAACCGCTCGAAGAAGCTGTTTACGAGGGTTATGGACCCTCTGGTGTAGCGTTATTAATTGAAGTGGTCACGGATAACAAAATGCGGACAGCCGCGGACATTCGTAGTTTACTCGATAAAAGTGGTGGACACCTCGCCGGTCTTGGAAGTGTTGCTTATAACTTTAAATCTATTGGGGCAATTTCAGTTAACATTTCCGGGAAAGACCCAGACGAACTTTTCCTGCTAGCAGCTGATAGTGGGGCAGAGGATATTGAATCACATGAAGGAGAGTCAACTGTTTTCTGCAGGAGCGATGATTTAGTAAAAGTTAAAGAAGCAATTTCTACTGCTGGTTACGAAATAACTAGTGCGCAGGTTATTAAGGAAGCTACAAACACTATAAAAATTACTGACGAGTCGAAGGCCAAAAGTGTATTAAGTTTGCTTGAAAAACTCGAAGATTCCGACGACGTCCAAAAAGTTTACGCTAATTTTGACATTCCGAGCGAGATGCTGGAGAAAGTGGCCTTATGAATTTAAACGAAGCAGTTAAGAAAACAAAAGAAGTTTCCGACCAAATGCCTGGCAAAAAATGGGAAATTTACCAGCGGTTAACCGATCTTGTTGAAGAAGTCGGAGAACTCGCGAACGCGATTCAAGTCGAAGAAGGTTGGAAATCGCAGAAGCGGTCAAAATCAGAGTTAATCGATTCTGTTTGTGACAGCCTTTACTCACTTTTTTGTATTGCGGCAATCTATGGTATAGACTTAGATAAAGAATACCCAAAAGTTTTAGAACACATCGACACACGGCGCCAAAAAGGCGACTTTGACCACATTTAATTAATCTAATTTATGTTAATCCTTGGAATTGATCCAGGAACTGCTACAACCGGTTGGGGAGTTCTCAATGCAGAGGGCACCAACGGGAAAACAAAATTTGCTATTCGACAATTTGGTTGTATTTTGACTGACAAAGAACGGGAGATTCAGTACCGTTTGTTGTCTATAAAAGAGGGTATCACCAAACTTCTTGTTGACTATAAACCAGAGATAATGTCAGTTGAGCAGATATTTTTCGGCGTAAATTCTCGAACTGCGATTGCAGTCGGGCAGGCGATTGGAGCAATTTATTTGGCAGCTGCCGAAAAACATGTACCGATCGTTGGTTATACTGGTTTGACAATGAAACTCATGGTTGGAGGTCATGGACGAGCCGATAAACAACAAGTTCAAGAAGGAGTTTTGAAACTGTTGAAACTTAAAGAGTTACCAATACCTAAAAGCCAAGCTGGTAAAGAAATTTTTCGATTTCGTGATGATGCCTACGACGCCATAGCTTTAGCTATGTGCCATGTGCTAAAATCCCAACAGACTTAAAACCAGATATGTTTTTAACTAAACGTGTAAAGATCTCGATTACTACGACTCTATTGACAATTTCTCTTTTTACCTTCCCATTTGTAGATGATCGACTCAAAATTTATTTTCTTTCCGCTCTTGTACTGGGAAGCTACTTGCTCTCCGTGTGGTCAATTTATCAGGATTTAGAGGGTTTTGAGTTTATCACTTTATTCGTTTTACCGACCCTTTTGACTTTAAGTTTTGGTTTATTTATCAACCAATACAAGCCGATTACTGAGGTTCGTTTACTTTTATCGATCGTTTATGGAACTGTACTTTACACAAACCTTTTAGCAGAAAATATTTTCAATGTCTCCGCTGAGCGGAATATACCATTACTTAGAGCTGCAAGAACGGTCGGCTATTTAGTGACTTTATTCGTTGCTTTTTCATTTTTCTCACTCCTGTTTGGTTTAGGGTTTCCGTGGTGGTTTTTGAGTATTATCGCTTTTATTGTCGGTAGTTTGCTTTTTTCCCAAGCACTTTGGCAGATCGAGCTAGAGGAGACTTTTAGTCGGGAACTGGTAATTAATTCATTGGCTGCTGGGTTTTTGGTAGGGCAGTTAGCAGCCGGACTTTCGTTTTGGCCACTTGATCCGCCAAAAATTGGACTTGCGATGACAGCTTTGGTTTATGTATTACTTGGAATTATGCAGCACATGATCAAAAAAGACCTAACCAAAAGAGCGGCAATTGAATACATTTTTGTTGGTTTTAGCGTCTTCTTTTTACTTTTTGTAACCACAAATTGGGGTATCTAACTGCCGAAAAGTTGACTGGTAGTGTTTTCAAATATATAATCTTTCCTAGAGGAAGAGTTTACTAAAGGGAGGTGTGTGTGAAGTAGAGAAGCGATTTTTTTTTGAAGTCACCTAAAACACTCGATCAAGGAAGGTCTCGCAAGGCTTGCGAATTGGAGTAGAAGGATCTCAAACCTCATGGGCAAAGTCAACTGTTACGGGTTTCCCGGAAGCGACAAGAAACCGCATGTGGTCGATACGGGTAACGCAAAGATGACAACAAACGGGCATCTTTGTATTTGGTGTTCGGCGGAAAAGGAGAAGCAGAAGACGTCGACATCAACGCAGAGTTTGCCAAGGAAGCTGAATCCTGCTCTTGCTGGGGTAGTGTTCAGGCGGTAGTTTTCAATTGAAGTGTCCAAGATACTTTCGGGTAACTTGGGCACTTTTTTTCGAAAGGTAGTGGGAACAAGTTCAAGTTTTCAGAAAGAAAGTATTTTACAAACCTTTTCTTCGAGCAAAGTATATTCCGAATAAAAAAATATTAAACGAAGACAAACGGAGATTTTTTTTAGGTAGTTAGGGAAGTAGAGGAGAGGTTGTAGTCTTATAACGCAAAGACTAACTTACTATAAGGTATAAGTGATGTAGTATGATATAGTTGTTTCCACGTGTGGAAAGATAACTATAGGGCCGACATTAATTGGTGGGAGAGAGCGAAAGAAAACCGAAAGACTCTTCGGTGCTGTTAAGAAGTCAGAAAAAGTTTGTGACTCCACTCTTCTCTTTTGGCAAAACCTAGACTTTAATTTTTTTTGTCGCACTCTTTTCACTTAGTCCTAGGTCTAAATTGTGGATAACTATTGCAAAACCCAAAAGGGAGTGCTAATTTCGAGGCTAAATCAATCAATTTTCAGGCTAAAAATATTAAAAATAGATTGATTAAACAAGCAATTTTGACACCCACCGCCACGACTTTACTGCTCGTAAACCAGACCTACAGGTTAGAACCTCCTTATGCCTGGTAAATACGAGCCGCTGCAAGGCTCTACAAACTGTTTTATAGGTGTAAGTAATAAGTTTAGTGCTGTAACTTTCGGAGCACGGAGACCGATTGGTTAATTGTTCTATTGTTGGAGCTACTCAGACCCCTCCTCAGAGGTCTCTTCCTAGGCCCAGCCTCAATTGTTATTACGTCGCACAATGTATCTTATACGACGTCAGACCACGCTCTTCTCCGGTAGATTATTATTAAATTTTTTTCGGGTCTCTTCTCTGCTGTATTGTTCTCAAACTTTACCCAAAAGGATTTTACAAAATTCTCTACTTTTACCATGTCGATTTTTCTTTAAAAATTTGTTTGCGCTTAAATTGACCAAAATGGTTGATATATCAAGCAAAACAAGAAATTTAGCCAATTTAGCCACTTCTCTGCTTTTCCTAAAATTGAACCTATAATTACCAAAATAGGCTGATATATCAATATAAAAGCTATCTTTCAGATATAAAAACCACCTTTTAGCTTTGATCGATGGGCTTTAAGTACTTATTTTGATATTATCGGCTTAGTTACAAGTGAGGATGGAGGTAAAAGTGTCGGAGTGTTCCAATTCTAACTTTGGACAAGATTGATTCGCTTGACCATCTAAATGATGTCAACGACTCTTGAAGAGGCACTTTCTCAGTAGAGTCCGAAAAAAAAGGCTGTAGTCTTTGTAAACCACAGCCTTTATTTTACTTAACAGAAGATTGGTAAAATTATTTAGCTAATCCTCTATAAACTACGAAAAAGAATTAATTTCTCTACAATTCAAATTTACAACTATTGAACAACTTAATACTCAGGTTTAAAATTCGTTTTTCGATTCCAGGATCGTTAAAATGTTGTTTGGATTAGGTAAAAAAGAAGCGTCTCCTTGCAAGGGGGACGCTTTTTTGGGTTGCTTTCCTAGTTGATGGTTCCGCCCAAGCCTAGAATCATCAACAAGAAGACACAGACAAGACCGACTGTTTTATCTCTCGTTTCGACTACGATCATCCTCAAGACGATCAACAAACTGCCAAGAAACAAAGGCCAGCTTTTAAAGAAACCTTCAAGACCAACAAAGTGCAGTCCCAGCGCCACTACTAAGGAAATCACTAAAATGATTGCTTCTTCTGTCCAGAAGCGCATCGAGAAAAACATCATTGTTAACTCCCCTTTCAAACATAAGGACGGCTACAATTTTGTAGACGCCCTTCAAGTTTTTATTCACTAGACCGGTCCAAGTTTGCTTTGTGCCTTTCTACATGTACCAATCGAACCATTCCTCTCGTTCCCGACGGAGAATCTCTGATGATTGGGTCATGGACTGCAACTAAAAGATCTGTTGTTTTAGTCGGACAATCCGGTGATTTTTCTCGGTGCTCTTTTTCGAGCAAGGCAATAATCGCTGCGATTGTGGTGGGTTCTTGCGATAATTCCATCATGCCGTTGTGTTCACATCTTGGGCAGAACCAAGTTTGTTTCAACTGAAAGTCTCCTTACTTCAAGGCTGATCTTACTCTTAATTTGCTTGTAAATCAAACCAAAACTATTTTGTCGGGGTGGGTGCTGGTTGAACTGGGGTTTGTTGAGTTGGGGAAGTGGTTTGCGGTGTTTGTATGATTTGTTCGGTACCAGGAATTTGATAATAATAAATTGGACCAAAGGGAGTTTTATGATCCCGGTCAACAAAAATTGGTTGCCAATCTGGAAAATTAAAAGCTCCGGAGATTATTATTGTTCCTGGTTTTAACTCAGTAAGCAGTTTTTCTGTCAGAGCTTCGTTGGTTTCTTGCAATAAATACATAACGACAACTGTTGCTTCAGAGAGATTGACTTCGAAAATATTCTTATTGAGAAAAGTTACTTTGTCTCCAAGTCTCAAAATAAATCTTTTATATTGACTATAGAGATAACGCAGTTTATCAATTTCAATCCCGACGGCTCTTGCATGAAATAAAAGCGCGGTGGTGATGGGAATTCTACCGTCGCCACTGCCAAGATCGTAGACAATATCAGTTTCATTAACAGCAGCTGTTTGCAGTATTGTTGCAACTAACTCTTGGTCCATGGCAACATACGGTGCGCCATCATCTGAGGCTTTATATTTCCAATACTGGTAAACGAAATATCCGATAACAACTGCAATTACGACAGGAATAATGTACACAAAGTTATTATATCGCGTTAGCGAAACAGGAAGCAATTTGCGACTATATCGCTCTGGCGATACAAGCGCGAGATGTTATCGAGTGTTTATATAACTTTCTTATGTTCAAAACTACTTTTTGACTTCGAATTCAGGATATTTTGATATAGTAACTTATATTAAATATTATTTGACAAGTTATTTACTAGTCGTTAGACTGGAAATTACAGGAGGACCTTATGAAATTTATAAAAGATCGAAACCTTATAATCATTGCCATAGTTTTAATATTATTAGTTGGCGGTTACTATGTGACCAACAGCAACAAAAAAACTGAAGAAAAAAGTACGACCAAGCAAGAAGACCAGGTCAAGCTGGATGAGGAAGGCGCAAAAACTACTGAAGAAAATAAAACAAGCGAATCTCCAGCAGTTACTTCTAAAAGCGTTGTTTCGACCGACCCAACGTCGAATGCAAGTCTCACAACCAAACCAACTTCAGTTTCTGTAAAAGTTGATAAAGCATTGGCCGCGCTCTCAGAAATAAAAGTTGTTTCAGATAAGAATGTTGACGTTGTCACCACCGGTAACAAACTCTCGACCGACTTTAAAACCCTGTCTGTCCCAGTTTCAATATCGGTTGTCGGAACCTACACGGTTAGTTACAGCTTGAATTGGGTTGTTGGCGGAACTACTACCGGTTCTTACAAATTTACAGTTAAATAGTCCCCTAAAGCGTCCTGCGATTAGGAAATCTAAGATCGCTTCGCGCTCTGCGTCTAGGAAGACTAAAAAAAATGGGAACTGAAAAAAGATGAAAGAGCAAATCTGATGATTTGCTCTTTTATTTTTGTCCAACTCCCATTCTTTAGATAAGAAAGATCGCACAGTTTGTTCCAGTGGCCTTAGATTGTGGTCAAAAGGAATCCAGACAGACCAATACCAGACATAATTCCAAGCAATTCTGCTCGTCCCGGAAATGTCCACCACTTACTTAGGTTGGGGCTTGTCTTGATTGCCACTCCCAAACAACCAACCAGGACGACAAGAGCAACGAAATTGATCACTCGGCTTATTTCGACACTCGGTATTTTGTTTACCAATCCGCCAATCAAAACAAAGGCAACCATTAGGTAAAATATTGCCCAAGCTTTGCCGACTAAATCATGCATTCCTTCTAGTGGCATGGCGAGCAGTTCCCACATGTAATCCAGGGTTCCCTTTTCCTGGTCCAGATCTTCCATGCTCACTCCTTACCGGGTTCTGCTGCAGGTGTCTGGTTTGGCATCTCGGTTTGTTCAGAGCTTTTGGGTTTTTGAGTTTCCTCAAAACGTGCCCTGATAACCATTTTTCGAGCCGACGCGTTTGCAGCAAAAGCCAGAAACCACCAACAAACCCCTGAACCGAAAAAGATAAAGAGCATGCCAACTAATAGTTCAGTGCCGGCTCGGGAGTTGCCAGGGGTAACTCCAAATTGGTTGTGCAGGTCATTGAATCCGGCCCAGGTAATTCCGATACCAAGCGCTATTACTAGGAAAACAAAAGCGGCAACAATGCCCATTAGTAACCAATTCTCCTGATTCTCACTCCTTGAGTACGTTTGGGCGAATTGGTACTTACGCAGCGGGTCGATGGTTGAGTTGGCGGCCAACTCTTTAATTTCCGAATATAGAATTTTCTGAGTGGCATCCTCCAGCTGGACATCGAGGGTTTTGTCGGTCATTTCAATCTCCTTACCTAGATCTATCCACTTTTAGTTATTCGTGATTATACAACAAGTTTGGTTTAGTTGCTACATTACTTGTTATAGGGCTTGTTTGTCAAAAAGAAAGACCTTCCAGGTTAGTGGAAGATCTTTGCAGTAAACTTCGTTGAAGCGGTATTAGGTGTGATCAGTCCCCGTACGACCCTAGCTGAATTTGTCCATGTGCATTACATATCTCGTCAAACTCTCGGCGCTTCTGCTCCATTTTCCGACCGGTTATTAGTAAGTGCTCGACTAACAGCTTTCCAATCGGACTGAGTCGATAGGTGTTTTGGGCTGGATTTACGCCAACCAATCCAAGTTCGACAAGAACCCTAAGCTTATCGGTTAGGAATTTCTCATCAACTGGCCACAGGCCTCTCTTTTGATAAATCGGGTTGATCTTTTCTTGAAGGCTTACTATTCCCAGTCCCCCACGGCGTTTTTGAAGCAACAGTAGCAAACTGGAAAGTGAATAATCCCGGAAACAGTCAAAGACACGCCGAACGGTTTGGTCGTCGAACTCGACTCTTTCCTGATCCTGCAGGTGGTTCACTGCATGGGTCACTGGTCCCCTCCTTTTAGAAATGATTTTACCACACAAAACAAGTTTTATGACCAAAAAAATCGGGAGTTGCCATCGAGATGGAACAACTCCCAGTTGGCTAAAGTAGCTCGTTTGTTGGAAAATATTATACCACAGAGACTATAAGATATAGGAGATTTAGATTGGTTTGAGGAGTTGTCAAAAAGAAACGGCGGGAGTGTGAAATTTCACAAATCCCACCGCGTTTGTGCCACTCTAGTTGATTATCTGGCCATCTTGTGTCCTTGGGACACCACGAAAACGGTCAATTGTTGGGCGGGTTACTGGCTGACCGGCGGCTTTAGCCCTAATCTGGTCAAGCAGAAGTTTTACTTCTTCTGGTGGTTCGCTTTCTGCAATTTCGAGAGTTATATCCGCCACAGCAAGGATCACTGCTTTCGTGAAATCAACAGCTCGACTCAATGCGAGCAAAGGATTATCGGTTCCAAGACCATCGCGCTTATGAATCTCAAACAACTCATCGACTATTTGATCTATGCCACCATAATCTTCGATTGATGCGTTCAGAAGATCCTCATCTCCGTAAGCACCGCAGCGAAGTTTAGCCAACAGATCCTGAATGTCATCCCCATTTAGTTCGACTGTTTTCCAATCGACCATTGGGAAAAGTTTCTTTACCTTTTCGAAAATTTCCGATTGGTCTTCGAACATATCTCGAAGGGTTCGTATCGCTCTCACGTTTCTTCTCCTTTTCAGGATTGAACAAGTTAATTGCATGTATTATAGCACAAATTGTCACTATGGGATAGTTATCAAAAAGAAACGGCGGGAGTGTGAAGTTTCACAGATCCCGCCGAAAATTCGGACTAAATCTATCATGGAAGAGTCATGATCGATCCGGCTGAGAGTGTTGCAGAGTAAAACTCTACCCCAGCCCTCTTTATGGTTTCAATTTGGGTAAAATGCAGATTATTTACCCGACGGACAGTGCGACTTGAATAAGTCAAGTCTTTTTGGGTTATATGGACGTCTTCGCCAAACCGGATACGGTTTGCTTCGGTACGAAGGATGGACTTGAGGAATTGTTCAACTTTCTCGACTTCATCCATCAAGTAGCCGTTGTAATTCATTCCCCAGACGGCTTCGTTTTCATCCCCAACCCGAACTAGTTCGGATCCAAAAAAAGCGTTTTCTCCCAGGTACTGGTCTTCGTAACTTGCTGGAATTCCGTTGTAGTTTGTTTCAAGTCTAAAACGCTTTGCTCCGGGAATCGTTGGTTCAATGCTGTGGCGATCACCTTGACCAGCCCAACAAAACATTCTTCCACTTACCACTAGCTGAAAAATCTGCCCCTGACTTAACATTAGTCACTCCTTTTCCTGGAATATATTATACACTATGAGATGAAATTTGTGGTAAAAAGAAGCGGCGAGGATTCGATTTTATCGAAACTTCCTCGCCGTGTGGGTCAGGCCTTTATTACTTGGGCAACGTAGGTAGCAAATGGTTCTGGTTCGGCTGTTCCAAGAAAAACTTCCACAACACAATTGGCAGGGAACTTGTAGGTTGTAAGATCCCCGTCAATTTCAACCAGTTCGCTACTTTCGTCGAAATAGGCGGGAACGATCTTGAGAACTCTGAGTCCGTATTTGTCAAGAAGGCGGTTTGTCACCGCTTTTGGTCCAGTGTTTCTACTTTAGTAGTCGATCCAGTAGAACACTGCCCCACCCCTTACTTTAGTTTGCTATGCAGCCTTTATTTTCTTGCGTTGCTCTAGTTGTCTCTCCCAACCGCAGAGACTTATGCCCCCGCTACTGAAACAGTAGTAGCCGATGTCGGCGAAGTACCAACTGAGTAATTCGCGTTGAACTTTCCAGCTTTTGAGCAAACCTTTCACACGGTCGATTTCTTTCACTTGATCCGGTCGAACACTAGGCATTTTCTTGCCTCTGAACCGGTCCGGAATAATCGACCACTCCCCGGAACTGCTGAAACGGATTGTGCGAGAAAATGGCAAATTGTCCGGCAGTGCAAAAACCTTACCCAGATCGAAAATGACTTTGTAATCGAGGCAGACAGAGTTCCTGGTTCCACTTGTTTGAGATGTGGTAACTTCAACCGACACCACGCCTGGACAATATCTGACCAACCTTGTGGCCAGGCGACTGATCTCCCGTTTGTCTCTTGTGGAGAAAGTCGGGTGATCTACTCCTTCAATCGAAACCTTGCTCATGACCAATCTCCTTCTCGTTTAATTTGGTTTCCCTACGTTTGTGGGAATTTTAATGCTAGATCAAGGATTTGTCAAAAGGATTAGAATATAACAATGAGAAAACTTTACCTTACCTCGGTGCGGATTGATAAATTGGTTGGTCAACTTCCTGCAAAACCAGAAGAACTAAAACTTGCCTATATTCCGACAGCGGCGGATCCCTACGAAGATAAATGGTTCATTGAGGCTGATCGAAAAAATTTGAAAGAACTGGGGTTCAAATTTACTGAGGTTGATCTGAAAAACCAAACTGAAGAAAAGCTTTTCGAAGCTCTAAAGTCTTTTGATATTATTTTTGTCTCTGGCGGCAATACATTTTATTTACTAGAAAAAGTCCGAGAATCTGGGTTTGATAAAATTATCGGCAATTTGCTCGATAGCGGTGTGATTTACGTGGGTGCAAGTGCCGGAGCAACATTAGCTGGTCCGGATATCGCGCCAGTCAACGATCTGGACGATCCATCAAAAGCAAAGCTAGAAAATACCAAAGGTCTAGGACTAGTCGATTTTGTCATCCTCCCCCACTACGGTAAGGAAAAGTATCTGTCTCGGTATCAAAAAATCATTGACGATTACAAGGACAAGTTTAAATTAAAAACTCTCACTGACGACCAAGCTGTTTGGGTTGAAGATAATTCGGTGAGGGTTTTGGAAATTTAAAGTGGTGGGCAGCGCCACTTGTTTGTGGGTTATTCTCGTACTTTGCAGTAATTCAAACTTGTTGAATCACCTTTAGTTCGATTATTCTCCCACTGTAGGGGTTGGAGATTTGATAATTCATCTCCACCGTGGTTCGCTACTGTTCTAATGTGGTCAATCTCCCAGCCGTGTATGGTGGTTGATCCGTACTGTACCCATTCAATTAAAGCTCCGCAAGCATCTCTCCTAAAGTACTTAGGGTCATATTCAGAGTTTGTCTCACCCTTGATCCAAACTAGTATTTTAGTTGCTACAGAAAACGAGTTTCCTGAACGATCAGTGTTAAAGTTTCTTGCCATTTTTAAGTTCACCTCCAATCTAATAAACTAATGATAATAAATTAATAATATTTGATTATTCTGAGAGTTGTCAATAGCTAATTTAAGAAATGTGTAAGTTGATGTAAACTTGTTGTTTTCGCAACTCTATGGTATCATTTGTAAATGAACGAAACTGAACAAAAATTGCTTGATCTGTCAAAATCGCAAAATCTGTCTTCTATGAGGCTACGAGAAATAGCTCGATTTGTTGATACCAAAAATCCTCAAACAGTCAAGTATTACATTGCTAAGCTCAAAAAACAGGGTTTACTTAAACTTAATAGGAGCGTAAACAGAGTTGAAAAAAGATTTCTTGGTAAGTCTGACTTGATAACAATTCCAATATTAGGCGCTGCAAACTGCGGGCCAGCTACTCATTTAGCTAATGACGAAGTTGAAGGTTACTTAAAAATTTCTTCAAAACTTCTTCGACCAGGTACTGATTATTTGAAACTCTTCGCTTTAAGAGCAACAGGTTCTTCTATGGATAAGGCTAATGTTGAGGGTGTTACTATTAAAGACGGTGATTATGTGGTTGTTGACAGCTCTAAGCGAAGTCCTGAAAAAGGTGATGTTGTGGTGGCTGTTGTTGATAATCTAGCAAATATAAAGAGATTCTTTAAAGATGAGAATCAGGTTGTTTTGTTGTCAGATTCATCACAAGACTTCCTTCCAATATTTATTCATCCTGAAGATCATAGTGATAGCTTAATTAGTGGTACTGTGGTTAAGGTTTTACATAAGCCAGTTGAGTAAATTTGAGAAAGAAGCGGGCAATAAATATAAAAAAGAAACTCCCCCAGTTTAGTTGGAGGAGTTAAAACCTTGTTCCTTATGGAATTAAAACAGTGCGAGTTTGGCTAAGCTGCTCTTCCAAAAACTTAATATCTAGATCCAAGATCTCAAGTTTAGCATCAGCTTCGGCTGTAACTGCGCTTGCTGCTTCTTGTTTGGCAGCCAAAAGCTGGTTTAGTACAACCCTGATCCTGGTTATCAGTTCGATAGTATGGAAATTAAAATTCCCAAACAACTCAGTTCTCCCTGGGATACCTTGCGTTTCATGCCAGCCCGCAGAAGGTGAGGGCAATTTGATTGCGCGAAAGCAATCTGAAGAACTCACACCAGCGTTGGCGAAGTGCATCTTAACCCAGTGTTGTTCACCTTTGAGAAGGAAGTAAATCATGTACTCAACATAAGCACTTCTTTCTCCAAGACTTTGTCGATCAAAATCACAACCAACATTGACCCGAGTTATCTCAACTCCTGGACCACAAACGCTGCAGACGGACAAGGCGGTCGTATAAGCGCCAGTCACAATTTCCACCGGAATTTTTTCGTCCAAAGGGATGGAAATACGTGGGATCTTCTCCTCCTCTGTCATTCCTGTTCTCCTTCTGAGGAATATCCTCAAAACTAGCTCGGATTCGACTATCTCTTCCGAACAGAAGGATTCTAGCAAAATAAATTTGAAAAAACAAATCTTGGGAATAATACTTCTTATTTGATGAGTTTGAAGTGGATTATTTTTACTAAAGTCTCTGGGGTTACTTCCCTACTGTAATATTTTGAATAAGATTCGTACATTTCTTTCTCACTACTAAATTTTTCATGACCTGTCCAATCCGTATCAGTTAAATCTTTAAATTGTTTTTCAATTACTTCAATTAATTCAGCGGTCGTAAACTCTTCCTTGGTTTCGCTATTTAAAAAACTAACTTTGTCCCCGACTTGCAAATCTTTATCATCCCAAAGTCTCCAAGTCGAAGTTTTTTCTTCGGACAAAACTAACGGAATTAGATTAGGATTGAATTTGAGAGTTTTCATTTCTTTATCCAACCGCTTCTTACAAAACCTTCATGGGCGAAGGGGTTGATATTGGTTTTGGCTAAATCCTTTTTTGCAAACCAACTTAACTTTTCAAACTCATCGCCGGGAATAAGTTTTCCATTCTTTGTTTTACAGAAAAATCCGAGAAAAACGTGGTAAATTTCTTCGCTCTTGCCGTCTTTAAGTTTTGTTGCTACGCCATCTGAAAAACTCATTCTTGTGAAACTCTCAATTTCCAAACATGACTCTTCTTTAACTTCGCGGCGTAGGGCTTGTTCCAGGGTTTCTCCTTTTTCAACTCCCCCGCCCAGATTGTGCCACGTTCCGGGAAAAACACCACGTTTTTGTTTTTTCAAGCCTAAAAGAATCTGGCCTTCTTTATTTTCAATTATGGCAACAACGATTAAACGAGTTTTCATTAACAGGAGTTTAACATTAGGAAAAGAAACGGGCAAATGGGTTTCTCTACTTTACTAATTGATCATTGAGGTAAACATTGATGGTTGCGCCCTCAGAGGCAGCAATTTGTCCGGAAAAAGGTTTATTTGTAAATGCTTGACCACACATAACACCTTCTGGTCGATGAGTTGTCAAAAATATATTTACAACTGCTGGATCTGTTCGTGTCACGCTGGCTTTGGCTGTAATACTTCCACAAGTCTCTGAAAATTGTATTGTTCCGATGTAATAATAAATACCGTTATCGTAAGTAACTGTTATCGATGGATTAGTAGTTTGTTTTACAATTTTTCCGGGAGTTGGTTTGGCGCCACTGCCTGACTGGTTTTCGGTTGTAAGATTTGAGGGTACAACTTCAAGATTTGGGTTAATCGCTTCTTGATACTTCACACCAAGCCAAAAACCAAGGAAAGGCAGAGCTACAAAAAAGGCAAGAGCTAAAATTTTTGAATACCAAGTAACTTGATTGAATTTCACAAGAATAACTTTATCAATTCAGAAGTTTAGTTGCAAGATTCTTAAAGAAACGGAAAAATTATTTGAGTTTTTCCAGATGTTCTTTAATGTATTTTTCGTAACCAATTTCTTTGGGTTCGTAATAATGTTTATCTTTTAATTTATCCGGAAGAAACTGTTGCTTAACTACTCCACCGTCAAAATCGTGGGCGTATTTGTAGCCCTGACCATAACCGATATCTCCCATAAGATCGGTTACTGCATTACGAAGATGCAGAGGTACAGGTTCGTTGAGAGTATATTTGACATCTGCTTGGGCTTTTTTCAGAGCCATATAACTAGCATTGGATTTTGGTGTAGTAGCTAGATAAGTTGCCGCTTGTGCTAAATTTAGAGAAGCTTCGGGTAGGCCGACGTATTGTAAAGCGTGTGCTGCCGCAACGGCAATCTGCAGTGCTTTTGGGTCGGCATTGCCAACATCTTCGCTGGCTAAAATTATCATTCGGCGAGCGATGAATTCTGGATCCTCCCCTGCTTCGAGCATTCTTGCTAAATAGTAAACTGCGGCATTAGGGTCGCTCCCGCGCAAACTTTTGATAAATGCAGAGATAACATTGTAGTGTTCCTCACCGGTTTTATCATAAAGCAGTTTTTTGCTGCCTAAGGCTTGTTCAATTTTTTTGACAGTTACTTTTCTTTCGCCGAGCCGCAGTTGTGTCAGATTGGCAGCAATTTCCAGTGCGTTGAGAGTTGTACGAGCGTCGCCGTTTGAGTTTTCCAAAAGTAATTTTAGTGCTTCTGGTTCGAGTTTTATCCGGGCATTTCCCAGACCTTTTTCTTTATCTTTCAAAGCGCTTTCAACAAGTTGTTTAATGTTTTCTTGGTCCAGGCGCTCGAGAATTATAACTCTTGATCTTGAAAGTAATGGGCCAATAACCTCAAAAGAGGGATTTTCGGTAGTAGCACCAATCAAAATGATTGTTCCATCTTCAACAAACGGCAGTAGGTAGGCTTGTTGAGATTTGTTCTAGCGGTGAATTTCATCGATGCAGAGAATAGTAGGTTCCCCTTTTTCCAATCTATTTTTGGATTCATAAATTACTTTTTTAATATCATTAACCCCAACCTCAACAGCAGAGTGGAATTCAAAAAAACTTTTGGTTTTATTGGCAATTATTTTTGCTAAAGTAGTTTTCCCCGATCCCGGTGGCCCCCAGAATATTAGAGATGGGATCTTATCTTGTTTCAAGAGCGTGGAAATAATTTTACCTTTGCCGACGATATGACTTTGACCAACAAAACCTTCTAGATTTGTGGGCCGCATTTGATCAGCAAGTGGTTGTGAAGTCATAGCCTAACTATCTTAGACCTTCGGGATTTTTTGGTCAATATTCGGAAAAAGAGAGACTCCCATTGGTTTGCACCGCTGGGAGTTTTTGTTTATTGGATCTCGCAGGTTTTTGCAACTTTTGACTTTAACGCCTTGGCTCTCCGGCGCATATTGGCTGCTTGCGTTTTGGTTAAGTTAGCATCTTCTAGCAGAAATTCTGCCATTGAAGCGTAAAGAAACTGCAGAGCTCCTAGAAGAAAACCAACTTGATTTTCCCAATCAATGCGCATGTCGTGCTTCGGTTCTAGGCACCCTCCGAAAGGATCTTTCGGCGGGTTAAAGCTGATTGGTTCAATTTTCCAACCACCAGCTTGGTAGAATTTCACCCGAACAATCTCGTAGTCGGGTTCCTCGTCCCCCTCACCTCGAATTTGGTAGCTGATATCGTAACAAAGTTTGGAGGAACCATAGTCACCATCGAAGACGGTTATTTTTACAACGTCATCTTCTTCAAACTTTGCTTTTTCGCAAAAAGTAGCGACAGTGTCTAGAATTGCAGCCGTAGTCTTTCTGCCTTCCTCCCCTGGTTCGATTGGAAGATTAACAAACACACTCAACTTTTCTTCTCCTTTGACTTACTGAACAAGTGTATTTTAGCAGAATTTGGGAGAATGTAAAGCTATGGGTTAGAAAAGTCTGCCGCCGATTGTGGCGTTTTTATCCGGACGAACCAGTACGACTCTACCCTGCTCATCTGGCACACCCAGTGTCAGACACTCAGATACAAACGGGCCGATTTGCTTGGGTGGAAAATTGACGACGCCAAGAACCAAACTGTCGATTAAATCTTCTTTTTTGTAAAGATCGACGATCTGTGCGCTACTCTTTTTAATTCCAATTTCCACTCCAAAATCAATTTCCAGTTTGTAAGCTCTCTTCCGTGCCTCTGGAAAATCCTCAACTTTAACGATTTTTCCAACCCGGATATCAACTTTTGAAAAATCTTCGTATGAAATCATTGGGAAAAGTTTAACACAAATGAAAAAAGGACGAGCCGTTTGGTTCGTCCTCTTCAACAGTCTAAACTCTCTACTTTCGATTGGGCTCTGTTTTTGCGTAGTAAACACAGTCGATTTCCGGTGAAGCTGGGTGCAGGTACATGATAATGATCATGTCAAAATCTAGCTTAACTGCCTCCATGGTAAATCCGCCAGGACCGAGTTTCTCTGGTTCTTCCCCGTTGTCCCGTTCGTGTGTTTTGTCGACAGGGTAAGTTTCCTTACCGTACATGTCGACAACAGTGACTAGTTTTAACCCGACGGCACTAAGATTTTCGTTAACGGTGTTCATGTCTTCACCGTTTTCGAAAACAACTTGTCGAATACCAGTTGCCATTCGACTACTCCTTTCTTTGTCTGGGATTGTAGCAAATTTACTTTGGTACTGCAAGAAACTTGAAAAAATACGACTATGACAAGGCCGGGCCTTGGAGTAAGACTTATGAAAAAGAAAGAGCCCCGTTGGTGATGCTGGTAGTTTTTAATTACCACAACGGGGCTTACTTGGTGGACGGGTCTGTTCAAAACGGCAACTTATTAAGGGGTTGGATGTGCGATTGGCCCACCGATCAATCACAAATTACTTTCCAACGATCCCTTTCAGAGGCCTGGCCAAGATTAGCCAATCACAAGCTGTGCCTCAGGACTCGTGATTTGATTGAAAACTGCTGGTAGCGCTTCTCTGGCAGCGAGTTTGGCAAGCAAAATGTCTGGGTTGTAGATCAGATTGTAGAGGTCCTTGCCCCAGGGAAGAATGTCGATCAAAGGAAACGACATTCTCATCCTCAATCTGCGACCGTTATACTTGCGAACTTCGAACTCAATCGTAAACCCGGTTTCGGGTCGATGGCAGATATTACCAAAGAGGCCTTCGACCTTTTTGTTCGGCAGCTTCCGTCGTCCTTTTCTGTAACACTCCTTGACTTCAAACACCATGTAAGTGTTTTGGTAGGGGCGAAAAAGACTGCGGAGCCAATTGGTATACGATCGCGCCATGTGGCCGCAGGCACGACACGTATCGTAAGAAGCGTACCGCGCTTTGTTTAAAGTGCCGCACTTTTGGCACTTCCACTCTCTCCCGAGAAACATCGAAAGCACCTCCTGTGTCAGTTTGAAATTACTTTACCACAAAACCCAGGAGAAGTCAAACTATAAGCCGCTTTGCGTCTTGCGTCGAAGACGACTTAGGATTAACCCCGTTAGGATCCTGCGCTCTGCTTCGCAGATTTTGGGTTTTAAAATGTTGTGACAAGACCGGGCCTTGCAGGCTAAAATTAACGAAAACATTGACAAGGCCCGTCCTTGTCAATGAAAAAGGTCTGGTTATAATTTTAACCAGACCTTCAGCTGTTACCCACCGTTCTTTCTTGAGTCTTCAGAGACGTTTTCGTCTTGGTTTAGAAGCAAGTCCTTTCCCTGCGTCAAGATCAGCGAGAACGTTTCCGAAGTGGAGACCTGGCCAATATTCACCAAAAATAAAGAGTCCAGCGACTAATGCAACCGAGAAGAAGATTAATCCGATCACGACCAGCTCGGTAATTATTATTGCAGTTAGACCCTCACCTTCTATCAATAGGCGATAGAAGCAGGCTGCTCCAAATAATCCGAAGAAGTACGAGCAAACGAATCCTTTTGTGGTCAAGAAGCCGAAATTTTCAGTCAACCAAAGCCAAAATCGCTTGAACACTTTTCAAACCTCCCTGCTTTCTTTATTGAAGAGCCTTATTATACCGCACATGGCCAAAGATTTGAATTTAAGAAAGTTGCAGACCGTTTCCAACTAGAATCACATTGGCTTTTGAACCGCGGTTGAGTTTTCCTTCGAGAAGAGCTTTTGAAATTAAGCCTTCCAGTTGATCTTGAATTGCTCGTTGCAAGGGTCGGGCTCCAAACTCTGGATCATAGCCTTTTTGGGCTAAGTATGTGACCACTTCTGGTGCGACACTGATTTCCAAATCCTGTTTTTGTAGTCTTTTGATAAGTTTTACAATCATTAAACTAACGACTTTTTCCACTTCTGCCTGGTTGAGTGGTTTATAGACAACAACACTGTCAAAACGATTGAGAAATTCTGGTTTAAAAATACCGTCGTGAAGAAGTTTTTCAGTTAAGGTTTTTTTCAAGGTTTCAGCCGGCGTGTTCTTCTGAATGTTCTCACGGATAAATTCAGCTCCAGCGTTCGAGGTTCCAATAATTATCGTATTTGTAAAACTAATTAGTCTTCCCGAAGAATCGGTAATTCTCCCCTCGTCAAAAATTGCCAGAAAAAGTTCGAGTACTTTGTGATGGGATTTTTCCAGCTCGTCCAAGAGTATTAAACTAAATGGATTGACGCGTACTGCTTCAGTTAGTTGCCCACCTTCTTTGTATTCAGATGAACCGGGAGGTGAACCAATCAGACGAAAAACCGCGGTCTCCTGGTTGAACTCGCTCATATCAAAACGAATAATTCGCTCTTCCGATCCGTAATAAACCTCCGCCAATGCTTTAGCGGTTTCAGTTTTTCCTACTCCAGTTGGGCCAAGAAAAAGAAATACACCGTTGGGGCGTGTTGACTCTTTTTTCAAAGTTCGGGAACGCTGGATTGCTAGGGAAATCGAATCGATGGCCTCGTCCTGACCGACTATTCTCTGGTGCAGAGTTTTGGAAAGTTTAAGAAGTTTGTCTTTTTCTTCTCCTTTCGCAATGCCAGACGGAATATTGGTCTTGTCAGAAATAACTTTTTCGATATCGTCTTTAGTTAACAAACCTCCCCCATTTAAAGCTTTTGCGGAAGAAGCCTCATCTAAAATATCAATCGCTTTTCCAGGAAGAACCCGATCGACTAGGTATCTTTCCGACAGTTCAACTGACGCTTTGATAGCAGAGTATGTGACAATGCAATTGTTTTTTTGCTCTATTTTTATTGCAACCTCTTCCAGAATTTGTATTGCTTCTTCAACTGATGGCTGCGAAACGTCGATAGCCTCAAAGTCATTGGCAAAGGCGGCTTTTGATTCGATAAATTGGTGAAAGGCAGCGCGATTGGACGTCCCGATTATCTGTAGATCTATATCCTGTAGCGAATTAACCAGTAATCCGGAAATATCCAATTTGCCGTTCTCCAAGGCTCCAGCAAGGTTCTCAATTTCAGGAATAAACAGAACAACATTTCCGGCATGACTTATTTCTACCAGTATATTTTTTACTCTTTGCTCAATCTCGTTCGGGTTGGCACTTGCAATAACAGAGGTGACATCAAGCTCCAAGAATCGTTTGAAGCGAAGTGAGTCAGGAAGTTCACCGCGGACTGACTTTGCTGCCAGTGAGTAGACTATAGTGTTTTTGCCTAGGCCTGGTTGTCCCAGTAGGATTACATTTCGCCTTTCAGATCTGGATAAGACATTTTCGACTTCAGAAATTTCTTTTTTTCGACCAACTAAATAGTGCTCCTCCTTTCCTAATATCTCGCTAGAAATATCTTTGGTAAATTTCTCGGTTTCGATCGTCCAGCCTCCGGACCAAACCGATGCCATGCCTATCCCCAAAGAAGTTGTCGGCTTTTCCCAAAACGGGATTGACCCTTCTCTCTCGTGATAAAAGATTCTTCCCCAGTGGATAATATTGACTAAATCTGCAAATTTTAATTCCTGATCAAAAAGTAGCTTTTCTAAAGCTTTTGAGTTCGCAAAAATGGCGGCAAGTAAACTTAGACTATCGATATGGTAAACGTTGTCTTTTTCCGCAAAAGCCAATGCTTCTTGCAGTAGAGAGGCGATATTGACTGTTTCATTTATTTCTAAAGTTTGTTTGAGATCCGCTGTACTAATACCGGCTTTATTAAAAACAAACTTTACTTTTCGGTTGGTATAGAGCACCTTAACAAGGGCAGAAGTTGTCGACCACTTGGTATGCAATAGCAGAGCCTTGGCAAGATCGAGCGAAACCAAATCCGCTAAATTGGTTTTTTCAGAAATCTCCGAGCCTTTTAAAGCTGGTTTAGTGCGCAAAACTTTAAAGCGGTAAAAGGCCTCAAACATCAAAAAAGTTCCGAAAAGGGAAAAAATAAAAAGTGGTAGTTTTTGTGAACCGTTGGTTGTCAGAAGAATTATAGTTAAGAATAAGCCAAATAGAATTCCCAGCCGGATAATTACACCGAAAATTGATGAATAGACTAGGCTAAAAGCAGCCACTTGCCAGAGGGTGGAGTTTTTAGGAGAAAATTGCAGCATAGACTCCTCCCAAAACTATCAGTGGTAGTAAAATCCAGCCTAGCAAAAGAATAAACTCTGTCAAAATAAGAAAAGAAAAAAAGAAAAGATCGAAAATCAACAGCATTGTTTTCATAAACATACCCATAAGAATAGAAAAACGTACCAACCCTTCACGGTATTCGTTTTTCCAGGGTTTGAAGAAAGTTTTGATAAGAGAACCTGTTCCCAGTAAATGGTAGGCGGCGGCTAGAGAAAAGCGCATTATTTTAAATAAGGTAAAGGTAGCCTCAACAAACCACCACAGAAGAAATTGTAGAGGTAGGCTAGAAAGATAGGCACTAAACGAAATGGCAGGATGCATTCTTTAAGTTTAAGGGATAGCCTTTTTTTTATCAAATTTTTCAAGTGAGATTGACAGAAATTACCGTATTGGTTAGGCTATTATTAAGACATATGGAAAATACTGCTTTTAGTGAAGATACTATCCAACTCCCACCGCCAACAGAAGTTTCACCAACCCCAAAAATTGAGTCGGTCAATTTTCAGATGCAACCGCCAATTGTTTTGAATCCAGGTATCCCTTCTAATTCCGGAGGGTTATCAAAGCGAGGTGGTTTTGCAACTTTTGGTTTGCTATTAGCTGGCTGGTTTGTTGGAAACCTAATCATCTTATCGATAGTTGCCGTGGTTACCCTGGGAGCAGTCGGCTCGACTGGTTTAGTAAAGGTCCCATTTTTAACAGGATATTTGTTTGGGTCTGAACAAGTGTCTTTCACAACGGTTGAGATTGACCAATTTGCAAAAGTTAGCTCAAAGATTGACAAAGTAAGAAATTTGGAGGAGGGTGAAAGCTTAAAAAATATAGAACTTAGCGAAGCAGAGATCAATGCACTGTTAAATAATCAGATCAGCAATAATATTGGCTTCCCGATCGGAAATCAGAAATTGAAATTAGTAAATAGTAAGTTTATCTTTACGGGAAATCTAATTTCTACTAATGCGCCGGTCGAAATTGTGGGTACAATGCAGGTAGAAGGTTTGACAGTCCAGCTTAATATCGAGCAAGCAAAATTTGGAAAACTCGAAATACCTACTTTTCTAGCTAGCAATATCATTGACAGTAGTTTAAGTAAGATTGGACTCTCAATTTCCGGCAGTACAATTCCGGCTCAATCATTAAAAATACTTGAGGGTAAAATTGTGCTCTCTGATGTTGTTAATCCCGAAGTTTTTTAGTGTGGTAATTTATTTTCGGACATCTGGTACTTTTATCTCGAGCGCGATATAATCTTTTCCATATGAATATAGTTATTAAAGGTACAACTGTAAAAGAAAATGCAGCTTTAGAAAATTTTGCACTAAAGAAATCTGAAAAATTTTATCATTACTATCCGGAAATAGTTAAAATTGAGGTTGAACTTCGCACTGAAATTGGGCGAAAAAATAAAGAAGATGATTTTATCGCTGATATTCTGGTTAAAGTTCCAGGACATACCTTCAAAGTCTCGGATCAAGAGCGAGATATGTACAAAGCTATTGATCGATCAGTCCAGAGGATGATTGAAGTGCTTCGTCGGGAGAAAGAAAGACACCAAAAAGGAGATGATAAACACATCCGAAAAAACTTAATTGCTAGATTGGGATTTGGAGACGCGCTACACTCGATCAATAAACGCTTGTTTCGTAGAAATTAAGCTGAGGTTAGTAATTTTGCAGAAACAAACTTGCCGTTTTCATCAAATCCGAATTCGATTATTGAGCAAGTCGATAAGTGATAGGTTTTCAAACTGACTAAAGGTTTGTCTTCAAAATGCAGTTTTAATGCCAGCATTGGAATTTCGTGGGATACACAAATGACTTCTTCCCCCTTGTGTTTTTGGACAACTTCTTCGGTGAATTTTTTGATTCGGTAGACTAGTTGGTTTAAATTTTCACTGCCAATATCAGCATTTGGATCGTTGATAAACATTTCATAAGAGTTATTCTTAAAAAGTTCATCCGGGGACAAACCTTGCCAGCTAGAACTTTCGACCTCGTTTAGGTCAAAATTATGGGTAATAGTTGAACCTGGGATTTGGTTGGAGATAAAATCAGCTGTTTGGAAGGCTCGTTCTAAAGGGGACGTATAAATCTGTTTAATATTTTTTTGGGCAAAAAACTGACCCGTTCTCTCTGCCTCCTTACGACCAATTTCACTAAGGTTAAAGCCCGGCATTCGCCCATAAATTATTCGACCTCTATTTTCAGTTGCTCCGTGTCTAACGAAGTAAATTGTTGTCATTAATATTTAGTTTGACATTCTCTGAAGGCAAAAGCAAACTAACTAATTTTCAAAGATTGTAGAATAAAAAAGACGGCTCCAAAGAGAAATATTAAAATTAAACCAAAAACAAAAAGCCCTATTATTAACGGGTGTTTGAGCGGGTCGTTTGTTTTCTGCGGCATAAGTTTATTCTAGCGATTTTTTCCTTTTTAAACAACTTTGCGTTAGAATAAACCTATGAAACGTTTTTTCCCCTCTTCCCCGAAGATTTTGTTACGTTACCCCGTGTTTTTCTTTTCTTTGATTCTAGTTGCCTTTAGTATTTTTGAATTGTTTTTTGGCAACAAAGCATTCTCCGACCTGATATTTTTGTTGGTGATAATCTTTGGTGGTATTCCCTTAGCTTACGAAACTCTCAAGGAAATCCTAAAACGCAATTGGGGGGCTGATATTATTGCTGTTTTGGCAATTATTACTTCCCTACTTTTGGGTGAGTATTTAGCTGGCGCAATCATTATCATTATGCTTTCAGGTGGACGGGCTTTGGAGGACTTTGCCTTGCAAAACGCTTCAGACGCCCTAAAGAAACTGGCCGAAAACGCTCCCAGAATTGCTCATTTGGTTAAAGACAAAGAAATCTCAGATGTCAAAGTAGAAACAGTTCGAGAAGGCGATATTTTGTTAGTTAAACCCGGGGAGTTGATTCCGGTTGATGGTGTCATCATCAAAGGCGAAACATCACTGAATGAGGCGGCTTTAACCGGTGAGAGCGTCCCAACCCACAAAGCTTACAACAGTGCAGTACTTTCGGGAAGTGTTAACCTCGATAATCCAGTCCAGATAAGAGCAATTCGCACCTCTTCCGAAAGTAAATACGAACAGATCGTTGCTTTAGTTCGCGAAGCTCAAACTACCAAGGCTCCAATCCATCGGTTGGCGGACAAATATGGTGCAATTTTTACGCCAATTACTTTGATAGTTGCTTTTCTGACTTATCTTTTGACGCAAAATGTCACTAATGTTCTGGCTGTTTTGGTGGTTGCGACTCCTTGCCCTTTAATTTTAGCCACGCCGATTGCGATTATGGGTGGGATTAATAAATCAGCCAAGCGCGGAATTGTGGTGAAAAATGGTGGTTCGCTGGAGAAAGTTGGTCAGACCCGGGCAGTTGTTTTTGATAAAACCGGAACACTGACTTTTGGTGTTCCGAAAATTGTCGAAATAAAAAAATTGGATAAACTTTCCGAGAAAGAACTACTTTTCTACTCCGCCTCAGTGGAAAGATTGTCAGCCCATATTCTCGCAAAGGCCGTCGTTAAAGAAGCGCATGACAAAAAAATTGAGCTAGTTTTCCCGGAAAACTTTAAAGAGAGTTTTGGTAAGGGGGTTAAAGGCAAAGTTAAAAATAAGGAAGTAATAGTTTCTAGCGTAGCGTTTTTGGAGACTTTTGGTGTCAAATTCAACCAATATTGGCTAAGCTTTAAAAAAGAGCAGAACCAACTAGGACGTATGGTAAGTTTCGTTGCTTTGGATAAAAAAATCATTGGGGGAATAGTTTTTGGTGATGAAATTAGGCCGGATATTAAGCAAATTATTCAAAGCTTAAAAAACTCCGGAATTGAGATTGTTGCAATGTTAACCGGAGACAGCGAAAAAGTTGCAGGTCAAGTAGCTACGATTACTGGAATAGATATTGTTAAAGCCCAAAGCCTGCCTGATGAAAAAGTAAGTTTTGTTAATAGTTTGAAAAAGAAATACAGCAATGTTGTGATGGTTGGCGATGGTTTCAACGATGCTCCGGCACTGGCAGCCTCAAGCGTTGGTATAGCCCTGGGAGCTGGTGGCAGTAGTGTTTCCAGTGAATCAGCTGATATAGTTCTTTTAGTCGATGATTTAGCTAAAGTTCGAGAAGTGATTGAGATTGGCAAAGAGGTTCTTTCGATCGCCCGCGGCGGAATCATGTTTGGTATGGGAGCTTCTTTTGTGGCGATGATTTTGGCTGCCTCTGGTTTTATCAAACCGGTCCAAGGGGCAATTTTGCAGGAGGTTATTGATGTGATTGTAATCTTCAATGCTCTGCGCGCTTCTCGCTAAAGAGGTAGTTCTTCTTGTTCGTTTTCGGTTTCCGGACCGTCTAAAAGTTTGATCGAAGGTAAAGCCGGGCCGGCGATGCCTTGGAGTTCCCCAAATATCTTTGAAGTATTTCTTTCTAAGCGCAAAAGTTGCGTTTCTCTTTTGGCCCAGTTTTTTTCCATTGAACGTTTTTCGCTGTCAAGGTCAGCTTTTAATTCAATAAAACTTTCCAGTTGGGATTCGATTTTGTGGCGGAAATTGTCGCTGGTGATATATTGGTAAAGGTCTTCTAGTTTTTCGTCTTTATTTTCAGCGGCCGATTTGGCCGCGGCGACTTTCATTAATAGTAAACGGATTGTAGTTGCTACAGTTAGTGCGTCTCGGTAAGAAGTAACCCAGATTCCATTTACCAAGCCTGAATTCTGAAGTTTTTCCGGCAAATTCTCCACCACCAAAATTGCTTCGGAGGCATTAGCCGAGCGCATATCTTCTTTTAATTTGCTAAGCCAAACCGGCTGCCATTTAGCTCTTTTTGCTTCCCAGATAATTGTTCCAGCTTCCCGACCGATTTTATTGCGGACTTTTTGTAGTACGTCTCCCCCACTAATTCCTTTTGGAACTGGAAGGATTTCATCTTCCGGAAAAGAAAGTTGCAATTGTTTTTCTAGATCCAGTTCCAAGACTTCGCCTTGGAGTTGTTGGCTACCTTGGACTGATTTTCGTTGCGCTTCCTCGAGCGACTTTTGCATGTCGTCGAGTTTTTTCTGTAGCTCCATTTTTTCGAGCTTACCCTTTTGGTCTTCTTCGTTTTTGATTTTTTCAATCTGCTCGTTAAGTTTTCTTTCGTTTTCAATTCTAGTTTTATCATTTGATTCACGCAGTTCCCTTATTTCTCTCATCATTTCGAGATACTTATTTTCCGTTTCTTTTTTGCTTTTGCGTAGTTCTTCCAGTTCATTTTCATAATTCTTTACACGAAAACTATTTTCCTCAGCAAAGCGTTTAGCCAGAAGATCCTCAGTTTCTCTTTTAACTTTTTCGAGTTGCTCTTTTTGGGAAGCCTTCAATTCCTTGGATATTCTTTCTTCAACTTCGTGGCGGAAAGCTTCGGTGAGTTCGACTTCTTTACCACAATGGGGACAAACAACATTTTGCATAGACTAGTTTTCCTGGGTAGTTTTACTCTTTAATTTGTATTTTTTGTTAACATTGAGTGCCATTGTCTGGAAATTTTAGCTTAACTGTGTAATTAAAACAAGAAAAGGGTCAGGAATTTGTTAACTTAAAAAAGTTAAACGGCGGTGAAGTTTGTACCTCATCGCCGTTTGTAGTTTGATCGCCTGGGGTTATTAGATCCGGGTGCTCAAGCTGCGGGCGTACTCGACGGAAAGCCGAGAGCGCTCACTCTCGCCAGGTTTGCGGTGCGGTCGTGGTGTCGGGTAGCGCGATTTCCAGAAGACGACGCATTGCGTGTCCTTGGTGATCGTCCCACCTTCTCCCTTCGGCTTCGGCTCACTGACGACGGTGCCGAAGACGAACTTCTCGTGCGGATTGCTCCTACCCCGAGAACCGAGTGACTTCTTGACCATTGCTCCAAGGCGAACCATTGGGGATGTCCTTTCACTACTTACCTAAACGATAAAAAAAGTATAGCACGAAAAGACACAAATGTCAATACTATAGGTTTTATGCGAGTTACTCAAACAAGTGTTAAAATTAATTAACGACACTTCCTGTATCCAGCAAAGTTATTAAGTTTACGATATAATTTGCTAATGCCTGCTGAAAATTATTTCCAACTAACTGACCAAGAACTTTATTCCCGCTTAACTACTTCAAAAGAGGGTTTGACCGAAGCCGAGGCTAAAAAGCGCGTGGATCAATTTGGAGAAAACAAACTCTCGGCCAAGAAAAAAATATCTGCACTGCAACTTTTTCTGTCCCAATTCAAAAATAGCTTAATTCTCATATTGATCGGATCCTCGATTTTAATTTTCTTTGTTTACTTTTTTGGCGGAAAAAAAGACAGTTATGATTTGATTGAAGGCAGTTTAATTCTTTCGATAATACTGCTGATTACCCTACTTGGTTTTTTTCAGGAATATAAAGCTGAGAAATCAATCGCTGCCTTAAAAAAACTACTGGCCTTTAAAGCAAAAGTAATGCGAGACGGAACGGAGTTGGAGATTGATGTTGCCGATCTGGTACCGGGCGATATTGTAATTTTGGAAGAAGGTGATAAAGTTCCAGCCGATATTAGATTAATTCAAGTTGCGACTCTAGCCTCGCTCGAGTCTTCCCTAACCGGAGAGTCTGTTGCGATACATAAAGAAGTTGAAGTTTTAGAGGGAAATCTCCAACTAGCTGATCAAAAAAATATGGTTTTTTCCGGAACCATAATTACCCAGGGTCGTGGCTTAGGCGTGGTGGTTAGAACTGGTGATAATACTGAGATTGGAAAAATCGCAACTTCTGTTTCAGAAATCCGTGAGCAAGAAACGCCAATCCAAAAGCGTCTTAATGAAATTGGAAAGATGATTGGTTTAATAACTCTGGCAATTTGCGGTTTTGTCTTTATTTTTATTGTTTTTTTTGCCGGTGAGACTCTTCACCTGCCTCTTTTTGATCGAATAATCAAATCATTTATTTCTGCTGTGGCACTGGCTGTAGCTGCTATTCCTGAAGGTTTACCGGCAGTGGTGACAATTTCATTAGCACTAGGTACGCAAAGAATGATCAAGCGCAAGGCATTGGTAAGAAAGCTAAATTCGGTTGAGACCTTGGGTTCCACAGACGTAATTTGTACGGATAAGACTGGGACTTTAACTAAAGGTGAAATGACAGTGACAGAAGCTTATTTTGATAATCAAGTCTTTATTCTAACCGGAATTGGTTATGAAAAAAATGGGGTCGTTACTCTTGATGGAAAAGAAGTTGACGTTTCCAAAAATCCTTTGTTTGCAGCTGGCGGCTATTGTAACAATGCAAGTTTCAAAGATGGAAAAGTCATTGGCGATCCGACTGAAGAGGCGCTTTTAATTTCTGCTGCCAAAGCTGGTGTTGAGAATGAAATTGAAAGAATCAAGGAGACTCCTTTCAGTTCGGAGAGAAAAATGATGTCGGTTTTGATCAAAAAGGAAAAAGAATATTTCGTTTATTCAAAAGGTGCTCCAGAAGTAATATTAGAAAAATGCAGTCACATTGTTAAAAATAATAAAGAAATTATCCTGTCCTCTGCTGATAGAAAAGATATTTTAAAACAAGCGGAAGCAATGAACATGAAGGCTCTTAGAACATTAGGTTTTGCCTACAAATCTATTGGGAAAGAAATTAACCTTGAAAAAGATGAAAAAGGTCTTGAAGAAAGATTAGTTTTTTTGGGGCTGCAGGGAATGATTGATCCACCCAGAGTGGAGGTCAAACCTTTAATCGTTCAATGCAATGTTTCAGGAATTCGGGTAATTATGATAACTGGTGATCATGAACTAACAGCCGCCGCCGTGGCAGCGGATATCGGTATTTTGGGAGGGAGTTTATCCGGCGAAGAACTTGATCAACTTACACAGATTGAATTTGAAGAAGCTGTCAAAAGCGTTAATATTTACGCCCGAGTTAGTCCGAATTTTAAAATGCGCATTGTTGAAATACTCCAGAGGCAAGGACATATTGTGGCTATGACTGGAGACGGGGTCAACGATGCTCCGGCCGTTAAAAAAGCCAATATTGGTATCGCGATGGGAATTACCGGAACTGATGTCGCTAAAGAATCGAGCGATATGGTCTTGCTTGATGATAATTTTTCCACAATTGTCAATGCGATTGAAGAGGGTCGTGGGATTTTTGACAATATTCGTAAGTTTGTTAACTATCTACTTTCCTGTAATATTGCTGAGGTCTTGGTGGTCTTTTTTGCTTTGGTAATTTTTCAACATCAACCGCTGACGGCGACGATGTTGCTCTGGATCAATGTTATTACTGACGGTTTGCCCGCTGTCGCTTTGGGTCTTGATCCGGCCGAAAAAGATATTATGAGTTACTCCCCCAAAAAGTTCCAGGGACATGTTATTAGCAAACGTCTTTGGATAGAAATGATTATTTTTGGAGTAATGCTGACAATTGGAGTTTTAGGAATCTACGAATATAACATTATTGTTAAAGGTCCAGAGCAAGCCAGTGCGGCTGCGTTTATCGCGGTTGTGATTTTCGAATTAGTTAGATTACTTTTTATCCGTTCAGATTACAAGACCTCGTTGTTCTCCAATAAATGGCTGCTAACGGCCGTTGCTTTTTCACTAGTGATGCAAGTGGCTTTGGTTTATATTCCGTTTACCGCCACTCTTTTCAGAGTCTCAAGTATTGACCTGGTTGATTGGGTATATATTGTGGTGGTTAGTGTAATTCTTTGGTACGGCTTTAGATTTATTCGGAAACTTCTCGATCACTTCCCCTACTTCTCGACAAACTAAAGTAAAAACATTAGGTTTAATTTCTTGTCTTGTTTACTAGTAGTTTAAGGTGTATAAAATTGACATGAAAAATAGTTTTAATTTTGACCCAAAGGGTAAAAAGCTTTTAGCTATCTTTGCGCACGCGGATGATGCCGATTATGGTTGTGGGGGAACTTTTTTGAAATGGCTAAAAATGGGAGCTAAGGGCTCGATCGTGATTGTGACCAATGGGGATAAAGGGACGAACGATCGAACTTTAACGCCGATTGAATTGGCCGAATTGCGCCGCGAGGAACAACTTGCCGCTAGTAAATTCCTGGGTTTGGAAAACACTTGGTTTTTGGATTATCCTGATGCGCATCTTGAGGTCGATCAGGGTTTAAAAAAGAATTTAGTTAAGATTATTCGGGAGTACAAGCCGGATGTGGTCTTCACTTGGGATCCGAGTATGTTTTATTCTTTGAAACGTAATTTTATTAATCATCCCGACCACAGGGCAGTTGGCCAAGCAGCACTTGACGCGATTTTTCCGATGGCCCGTGATTTTCTCACTTTTGATGAACTCCAAAATGAAGGCTTAACGACTCATGCAGTTACTGATGTTTTTCTTTATAACTTTGATAAACCCAATTTCTTTGTTGATATAACCCCCCTTGTTGCGGACAAGTTAAAATTGCTCTCCTTCCATAAAAGCCAAATAGATATTGTCGCTGCTGAAAAAAGTGTTCGGGGTTGGAATAGAGTTCTTGGGAAAAAGATTGGGGTGGCCTATGCCGAGGGTTTTATTCACATCGATCTTGGTAAAAGATAATTGTCCGGTTCAAAAAAATGAATGACCTCTCTCCTTTCCAAAAGAAAAGGTCATTCTGAATTTCTTTCAAAAAAATCTGATATTACCCAAATGTGGCTTGCGGTAATTTTGATTACTTCGGTTGAGTGGCCGCCGGGAGTACAGACCAATCGAGCTTGATCGCAAAGCTCTCTTTGGAAAAAAAGCCTGTTACCACACTTTGGACAAGGCGGTAGCTCCTTGCTTTTAGAGAAGATTACTAAATTAGTTAGCTTCTCTTGGTGCTGACTGATTACAGCGAGAGTTTCCGGATCCTTGGTTTCTCTCGTATCTAAATTTCGAGCAGGCTTCCTGACTGGCATTTTTCTGGACCTGGTTAATTCTACAAGTTCCGTTGGAGACAAGACTCGCAAATTACTCACAAATAACCTAACTTTCTTAAGCTAAACTTGGAGTTTCAACTTGGGCGGTGTGAATGATGGATCCGCTTGGTGTCAGGACCGTCAATCGACAAAATTGTCGGACTTGAATTAGTGGGCAGTAGCGCAACAGATCAAGAAGAAACAGTCGTTGCACGAGCTCAAGCCGGGGTAATCTTTTGGTCGGGTCCTTTTCGATCATCGAGAGTACTATTTGGGTTTCGTTTAACGGTCTAACACCGCTCCAAAAATAGCGTCCGTCCCCTTTTCCCAGAATTGCAGACAAGTTGTTTAAGAAACTTTCTACCAACCGATTGTCGCCAAATATGAGTAAGGTTTCTCCTTGCTTCGCCATTGGAACTGCCGGAGACTCAACGACAATGTTTGTTTCCACAAACGCTTCTGACAGAACTACTTTTGATCGTTCCAGTTCTTCAGCTGAAAGGTAACGCATCTCGTCCTCCTTGTAAGTAGTTTGGAAAAAGTTTACCTTGTTTTTCTTTGACTGTAAATGGGAATTTATTGATTAGATTGATTTGGTTTTGAGATTGAGCTGAGGAAGGTACTGATGATTGAAAGAACTATTGCTCCCCAAAAAGCACTCCAAAAACCAGCAATATGAAAACCAGGAACAATTAAAGAGGCTAATAGAAGCATTACAGCGTTGACAACGAGCGCAAAAATTCCAAAAGTAAGAATTGAAATTGGAAGAGCTAGAATTTGCACGACCGGTCGAATAAAACTATTTAAAATACCAAGAACAATCGCTGAAACAGAAAGAGCTTGCCAGCTGTCAAAGCCTATTCCGACAAAAAGAAAATCTGTAACGTAAAGCGCTAGAGCATTTACAAGTAATGATGCAATTAGATACATGTTTTAAATTAAGTATCAAGTATCAAGGTCAGCTATTCACCATCACGGACTTGAACTAGCTGAAAATAATTTCCATCGAGATCTTCGAAAGTCGCAATATAACCGTAGCCTTCAATGTGATATTTTTCGGCAATAACCTTGACGCCTTTGCTGGAAACTTCTCCAACTGACTTATCAATATCACTGACCTCAAAGTTCATCATAAATCTTTGTGGTTCTTTGGAACTGCCCTTAACTTCTGAATGATCCAAAATCATAAAACTACTACCCTCGCCTGAAGCCATTTCAAAAACGTTGGAGTTCTCCCCCATTTCGTATTCTTCTTTAATTTTAATACCAACTTTGCCTTCGTAAAATTCTGCTAAAGCCTTGGCATTTTCACTCGCTAATAAAACCCCATCAAGTCCTTTGATCATAATAAAGTCCTCCTTTTAAAAGTAATGGGCTTATAAAATAATAAGTTTTAAGTTTAGCTAAAAGATTTTTTTAAATCAACAAGTAAGTTAGCTATAGAAAAACGACTCTCAGAAATAAATTCCAAGAGCCGTCCAAATTGTCTCAGGTTTTCTCTCGAAAGAAGAAAGGATGACGTGGCAGCGGGGAAGTTTCTACATCGGGCACTTCTTGATGAATGCCTTCGTGCCGTTTCCCTTCCGGTTTCCCTTTACCGCTGAAAAAGATTTGGTAGTAAATGACGTCGTGAAAGGTTGTGTATCCTTCACAGAACGCAACTGCCTCGTTGGCGTCTATGGCGTAAAGATCCGTTTCATCAGGAAACTCTGGTTCGTAAATACAGCCAACGTCAACCGCAAAGCCTGCTAACTTTTCGCCACAAGAACAGGCGGTGACACCTTGTTTCACAAGGTCTGCCATTTCTCCTCCGATCTACTGAGTTGCTTCTGCAAGCGAGTGGACTTTTATTCCCAGCTGGTAGCGGCTCAGTCCAAAAAGTGACATCTTGTCGGTTATGACCCAGAAGGTCTGCCGCGCACTTGTTTGCGAAATGGATGTGACCTTTCCCAGGTCGACGACTTTGTTGCCAAAGAAGGGAACCAGGACAATCAATCCCAGACCTTCCAGTATCGGTCTCAAAGTCCAACAATTGTTGTTCAAACTTTGAAAGTTCAGGCGCACCCAGTCGATACTAGGTTTCTCAATCTTCAGTTGAGTCGCTGTTGGCATTTTCTCCTCTCCCCCACAAATGTTTTTCTAAAGTATACCTTTTCAAAACTGCCTTAAGGAGACAATCTTGAAAAAGGAGGCGAATGAGTTTGCACTCGCCTCTAACTAACTCTCCGACTAAATTCCAGTCATGACGTATGCATTACTGTCTTCTTCGAGGTGAGCATCATCAAGATTAGAATCCTCTCCATCGCCAAATGAATTATCCCAATCCTCGATCGTTGCATCGTCTGGGTAGTCGTCGATTGGTTCGATGAAACTCAGACTTGGGTCGTAGCAACAGTCTGTTTGTCCAGGGTTGGGCACCCAGTGACAAGTGTTGCAGAGAGGTCGTTCGGTTTCCTCGGCCAACTTCGGCTGAAGTTCGTAGGCAACCTCTTTGCGAATTCCTTCCAGTTTGCCCCACTCGGTGAGCAGCTCGACCGTCGGGTCGGTGGTGCGGAAGATCTCAAGATACCTCTTGAGGTTGATGACAACTGTCGGCTTTTTCAGCGTAAGCTGCCTGTCTGAAAAACCCCTGATTTCTTCCAGACGCAACGTTGGCACTGTGACTCCTTTCTCCTAGCAAACTCCTGTTGTTCGCTTGCCTAAAGAAACCATTTCAAATGATTTGCTTAGGTAGGGAGGTGAGTTTTATTTAATACTCACCTCTTAAGACCCGATTCTTCTGTAAAATCTAGCTCGCACTTTTGACACCTTTTTGCTTTCCGAACTCATCACAGCCGTTTTTTAAGTGCCGGGTCGTGTGTCCACTGCAGTACCAGCGAATGCAAGTTTCACATTGC
The DNA here is from genome assembly GCA_964367355.1 of uncultured Gammaproteobacteria bacterium. Classification (GTDB taxonomy): domain Bacteria; phylum Patescibacteriota; class Microgenomatia; order Woykebacterales; family RBG-16-39-9b; genus CAYIWY01. The sequence continues at coordinate 349 of CAYIWY010000002.1, read as the reverse complement.
TTCACTTCAGTTGAAAAGCAAGCGAAACAAGCTATAAGTACACTCCATTCCATTTGGGTTTTTAAATTCCCCATGGTTATCTCTTCACCTTTCTTTCTACTGCTCGACGTCGATTTCGGCTTCGCAGTTCGGGCAGGTGTTCGGGATCTCGTACGACCACTCGCCTCCCCCGCACCTCTTTGCGCACCGCCAGCGCTTCTTCGCGACCCAGGGGATAGAGTTGACGTTCACTGAAGCCTTGTTGACCCTGGTTTCCTTTCCCCTCGCCCCTCTCTTCTTGTGGCTCATATTACCTAGTGCATTCGCAGTGGAAATTCACCACTAAGGATATTTAAAGGACTTAAGTACT
>CAYIWY010000001.1:0-186945 GCA_964367355.1 uncultured Gammaproteobacteria bacterium | reverse complement strand
ACTGTCTAAATTACTACTATACCAGTAAGTGGTGCAATTCAAGTGCGAATGTACCCGTATCTCCCTTCTAGAGAATATTGTCCTATAGTCTAACATTTAATCACTCGAAAGTCAAGACGATTAAAAGAGGCGTCTTGCATACTTTAACTTTGCTAGCTCAAGTTTTTGCTTAACAATTAGAACCAGAAGTATTAGAATTACTTCTATGGAAATTATTCTGGCGACTGAATCACCGCGAAAAGTAAAAATTATGGGAACTTTGGGTTTACCATTTAAAACTATTCCTGCTAACTACCCGGAAGAAACTATTGAAGAAAAGAATCCTTTGAAACTCGTGGAAACGCTTGCACTTGAAAAAGCCAGAACTTTGGCCAAGAAATATCCTCAATCTTTAGTAATTGGTGCTGACACAGTCATGCTAATTGACGGAAAAATCACCGGCAAACCAAAGGATTTAGCCGATGCTCGAGCAACAATCCTACGCAGTAGCGGAAAAATTATTGAAGACGCTACCGGAATCGCAGTTGTTTATAAAGGACGAGAGCGGTCGGCTGCAATGATTGGAAAGGTAACTTTGCGAAAATATACCGAGAAAGAAGTTGACGATTACATAAAGGAAACCAACCCGCTTGATAAAGCCGGCGGTTTTGCCGCTGACTCAACCGAAGGCGGTCGCTTTTTGCTTAGTTACGTTGGCGAGCCAGGGCAAGAATTGGGCTTACCAAAAACAACTTTAATAAAGTTTCTCAAGGAATTTGGAGTGGGTGTCTCCTAATCCCAAACGCGAGTTTGAAAATTATTTGCTGGCCAGAGGGAGGGAAGAATTTCTCCAATACATTATATTAATACTTCCAAACATCGACGTCATCTCCACTTTTGGCAGGGATTTTTCCAGAAACAACATCGACAACAATTCTAGCGACTTTTTCCGGTGGGTCACCTTCAAAATCATTCATTTGGGTCGCGGTTCCGGTTGGATTGATTATATAAACAGGTAAATCAGTCTCACCTGCAAGAGATTTTGAGAACCCACGCACGGCCCACTTGGTCGCTCCGTAAGTTGAATACGGGGGATAAGCAACTAGACCAGCCCGGGAAGCAATATTGACTATTGCTCCCTTGAGATAGGGCAAACTTGCATGAGTCATCTTGATCAACCCTTCGACGTTAACCCGGACTTGATTCTCGATTCCTTCGAAAGTTGTTTTTTCAACTGTCCCTTCAGCGAAAACGCCGGCATTATTGACCAAAATATCTATTTTTCCAAGATCCTCAACTACTTTTTTGACAGCTGCCTTGATACTTTCATTACGAGTGACATCTAGCTGGATTATCAGAGTCTTGGCGGCACCGAGACGCTCACAGTTTTGTTTGACCTTCTCTGCTTTTTCTTTGTTTGAATTGTAAGTAATCACCACCTGGGAACCTTCTTTAGCAAATTCTTCGGCAATAGCTGCGCCAATACCAATTGACGAACCCGTGATCAAAACTACTTTACTATTCAATGATTGCAAGCTTTGCTTATCTTTAAGATCCATCTTAGTCCATCTTCACGGCATAATTTTGAAAAAGCGTCGAGTACATGAGAGCATCTTCAGCTAAGTGCTTTTTGTCTTTTTGTTCCAGAGTTTCAGGTAGAGTATTGAGCAATTCTCGTAAATAGGGATTTACTTTTATTAACTTCAATTCCGCTTGTCTTTTTAAAGCTTCTTGTGAAAAGCGCTGCGCGGTTTGATCTGAACCGCTCCAATAATTAACCGCAACCCGTTTAAGGTCTAAAGCAAGAGAAGAGATTGCAATTTTGGTTTCGGTCATAGAACTCCCTTAAAGAAAAATTCAGTCTGCTTTTTATATTCTTCTCTTATTTTAGCATCTTGGATCTCGTTACTGGTATTATTATCGTTTGGTCGAATGTTAATAAATGAATTGAAGTCGATTTCTTTTGTCTCCAGATCAATACCACCTCCCCAAATGTTTTTTTGAGCTGAACCCTGGTCAAGTAAAGCTTTTTCTGACTCAAAATGTCGGTCCGCACCTGCAGAACAAACTTTATTTTCGATATCGATCACAGTTTTTACATAACTACCAAAAACTTCTTCTGTTTTTTCGATTTCTTCTTTAGTAAAGGGTGAATCTTTGGTGATAATCATTGCTTGGAAAGTTTATCACTTTATTTTTACTTGCTCAAGTTTTGGAAAATTATTAACCAGCCCAGTAGTGGGTCACAAAAAGCAAGGTATAGAGTCCAAGCAGTAAAACTGAAACCATTATCCAAATATAACGGTAAGCTTCATTTTTTATCGTCGCACCGAGGATATAAATTGGAAACAAAATCAATATATATCTGCCAATACTCATGGAGGTTCCACTACTCAAAGCTACCAAAAGGGTCGTTAACATATAGATTCCATAAGAAACCCGCAGACGCTTAAAAACAAAAACTGTTGCAACCAGGACAGAGACCAGTAGAAAAAGGTCTAATGAAAGGTTGGCGACTCCGGGGTCGGTTAATGCCTTATACTGATCAAGGTTAAGATTAAAGCCTCGTCCCCAAAGTTTTTCCACTTTCAAAAACAAAAATAAATCGCCAAATTTTAAATAATGGTAAAAGAAAAAAAGGAACGTTCCTAGTGGAATGAGCAGAAATTCAAACAAAGTAAATTTAAGAAAGCTTTTTTTATGTTCTTTGATGTATTCGAAAAGAAGCGGGAGGAATAGAAGAAGACCTGTGATTCTTGTCAAAGCTGCAAAAAATCCAAAAATACTAGCCAATAGATATTGCTTTTTTAAAGTGTAGTAAAAAGCGGCTAGAGAAAAAAATAAAAACGTTGACTCAGTATAAACTGATGTTAAGAAAAAGGCAGTCGGAAAGATCAAAAGTAAGAGTACGGTCAATACTGGGTCAGCCTCAGAATGAAACTCTTTAACGATTTTGTATAAATAAATTGAAGACAACAGAATAAAAAGTGAACTAATTAACCAGCCGGCAAGAATCAGATCACCACCGAGAAAAATTGCCATGACTGAGATCAGAAACGGATACAAAGGAAAAAAGACAATATTCGACAGCTGATCGTCTCCTTTAACACTATAACCATTTCTGGCAATATCATGATACCAGTAGGAATCCCAACGAGAGTGGATGGATTTTAAATCCCAACCTTGTGTCTGAAATGTGTGGTCAGGGTTGATCCAAGGGTAAGAAGTGTCCGGTTTAAGATTTACCCTGTTATTTGCAACTAGAGCAAAAACATTTATAACTAAGAACCAAGCTAAAAATAATAACAAAACCTTTTTCATTTACTGTGAAGTTTACCACTTTTTGAACCCAAACGCGAGGTTTCCTTGCTTGTTGAGAAAGGGGCTTCTCCTAAATTTAATTCATAAAGTTTGCCACTTTCGGTAAAAAAGGGTTATAATCGCTTGCGTTCAGCGATTGGAGGCAAGAGAGTGAAACAAGAAGCTGTTGACAAACTACTGGAAACACTCCGCAAAATTCGCATCGATAGGCAAACAAAAGAGTGGTCCGGATTTAAGGAGACCGATCAGAAACACATGGATATTCAAGATATTACTTGCCCTGGTGAGATCTCTATCTTAAGTATCCGTCCGGAGAAGCAGGAGGCGATTCTGGACTGTTCGGTCTGTAGAAATTCTATTTGTTATAAATATCAACCTTCCCAAAAACCTTGAGACCCGTGTACTTGCCAAACGGGTCTCTCTCAAAACTCAGCTGATCTTAACCATCTTGTTTTGCTTTTCCGAAAAATCTAAAATGAAAATCTACGGTAATGCTGAGATTTCCGATTATTTCACTCGAATTAACCCGCTCGATTGAGCCGGTGGTTTTGCCGGAGATCCAGCCGATGGCGGCGAGTTCCTGGAGAATTATAGTGGAGAACCAGGCCAGGAAATTGGTCTGCCACTTTCAACTTTAAAGAAGTATCTCAAAGAGTTTGGTGTTAAAATTTCCTAACCACAAACACAATGTTTCCTTGCTTATTCAAAATTGAGGTGTAGACTTAGTATATGTTAGACAACGTTGATCATTTCATCTCATTCCACAATGCTAACATTGAACTTCCGGAACTAGCCGCTAGTATTGTTAAGGTTTCTGCTTTCGCAGTTCAAAAAAACATTGCCCTCTCCGACCTTTCGATCGAAAAACACCGCATGCCTTTCATCAACTGGTGCACCAGCCTCGCAAGTTCCCATATTTAAATTTTAATAAAAAACGTTTGGGGAGTTAATTAAATTCAAGTTTTACATCGTCAATTAGAGCCGCGGTATCATAGATACTGTCACCCTTATCGCCAACCCGAAATTCGATCAGAACCTTATCGTCTTTTTTGATCTCACCCAAATCAAATGTCTGCGTCGCCCAGCCAGTCATAAAGGTAGTCGAATCCCCGCCGGCAAAGTTAATACCGCCAATCGCTGTCCAACTGGAATTATTAATTCGTTTTTCGACAACTGTGGTTTTGTTGCCATTTATATCGACCGTCATTACGAAATAATCGTCGTATTTCGAACCAACATACTCCATTGGCTCTTCAGAAATAACATTGAATTTGAAACTCAGACTAGCTTTACCTTCTTTAGAACAAATCACCTGAGACAGGGAGCTGAGACTGTCACTAACTGAACCCAAACCAGTACTAATAATTGCCATCTTTTTGCCCTCTTGTGGTGCTAAACTAGCCAGGCGGCTAATTGGTCTGGAATCACCTCCCGCTTGCCAACCAACCAAGCCATCCTCAAAACCAGCATTTTGCAATTCTTTACCACCCATCTTCAGGTCACCTTGACCAACATAATTGAAAAAGGCCGGTGGGTTACTACCATCGTTAGCACCTTTAGCGGCAATTGCATCTTTGAAAGAATCCCCGGCACTTTTGCCTTTTTCTATAAAACTCTTGAACATTTCCTGCGTGACATCACCAGCATACTCCCAACCAACATACTCACTAAAGCCAAGGTAACCCTTCGCGCCTTTGGCCAAGTAAGCTGCCGCCATCGTGAGATTGTGAGTGCTACGACAAGTACCAATGTAGACTAAACTGTCCGGGAAAGTACCATTGTAAGCGCTAATGTAAGGCGGTAAAACTGCCAGAGTCCCATCGCTAGCATCTATTGCTAGGCGATAATTAACCAAATCTGGCCAGTATTTTTGTAGATCATTGGCAGTGATTTGTTGATCAGTCCAGGTAATCACAAAACCACTTCCGGTTTTCAAAATTTCTGGACAATTGCCGCTATCAATACAATTTGCCGCAAAAGTTCCGTTGAACCAAGTATCTCCGTGAGAAGGGATAACAATTAAACCGTAATTGCTCAAAGTCTTGAAATCCTCAACTGTCACTTCTTTGTCCTTCTGTTCGGTAAGCTGACACTCCGGACACTTGGAATCTTTAATCACTTTCCAAGCCTTGTGATAATCGTCGGTATCACCAAACTGATGTAAGTATGGTCCTAGATAAATTGCCTTGGTACTTTTCACTTCAAGTTTTTTTGGCTCTTCGGCGGCTTGGGCAATACTCACACCAAAATTGATTGGGGAAGGTAAGAAATCGCTGATTCCTGCTACACTACCTTGTTCGGTATTAGCTTGCGCTTCTTTGGCTCGTGAGTCTTCGCGTTGCTTTTCAAGATCATTCGTGTCTGCTCTTGTCTTCTCTGGACTGTTTTTAATGCCGGCTAATATACCACTGTCCTTATACTTCCACCAAACTCCGTAACCGTCCTCGGACACACCGGCAACGGCGATCTCGTCCCGCTTACCCAGTTCCTCAACTAATTTTTTGGCTGCACTCTTGTCCCCTGCAGATTTTTTCAATGAGTTAAAACGATCGCTAAACTCTTTATTCAGTTTAAATATATTGGCAGCTTGGTCAAAGGTGGGTTTATTGATTACTTGAATTTTCAAGATTCCGGAATAGAAAACTTCGTCTGTCTTTTCAAGACGGGCTCCAACGCGAAGAAGAATAGGCTCAGATGAAGTAGAGGAAAAATAATGTATTCCGCTATAAATTGTGTCTCCCGGAATATCATCACCATCAGAAACTGAACCACTATCAACTAATTGGGTTAGTTTTTCTTTTTTATCACCGGAAATTTTGTAGAGAGAAACTTCGCCAAGTGCTGTCCCAGAGGTGGTTTCAACACCAGAACGAACCGTGATTGTCGTTTTCGAATCACTTTTGTAAATAAAATCCTGGCTTAAAGTTTGGTCAGAAAAAACTACATTAGCATTATAGACAACATTAACTGCTGTTGAGGAAGTATTGCCAGCCGAGTCTGTGGCAATAATAGTTATCTGATTGTCACCCTTGACCAAAGGAATATTTTTTATCGTCCATTGCGTACCGGAGATTTCGGCTGATCCGGTTTTTCCATCTTTAGTTTTCCAAATAACTTCCTTGATTTTACCCTCATCGGAAGCGACACCACTAACGGCAACATTATCTTTGTTGGTGGAGATCCACTGATCAGGCGAGAGATTCAGCAAGTATAGCTCTGGGTTCTTTTTATCTGGGGGGTTGAGTTTTGTCCAAACAAAGAAACCTGCAAGTAACAGTACTACTAAAGTACTTCCCAATATAATTGGGAGAAGAAACTTCTTTGGTGGCAGAAACCGGTTGAACTGCATAGGCTTTTTGAAGCAGACTATCTAGAGTAAGCTTAAAACTTACCTAGATAATCAAAGCATTATGTTCTATACTAAATGTTAGTACTCAAACTTTCATCTGTCAACTAAATCTTTATGGATTTGACTTACCCAATTATTCTGCTCTTTGTTTTGATCCTCAGCCCCCTTGTATTAACACTGGCCGGCAAACAAGATAGTAAAACTAAAAGGAGCTTAAAAATCGGCTTCTTCATTCTCCTCCTTCTCGAATTGACCTCAGGATTCTTCAATTGGGAGTCATTTTCCGGAACTGGACAAAGTGGCTTTGCTCTTGCTTTTACCTATTCAAGCTCCTTCCTTGGTTTATTTTTTGTTATTATCCTCATTCAAATAATTCTGCTGTTTATTTCGAAACGAACTGCACACTTAACAGCCGTTGTCTTAAACTTTATTAACACAGTTGTTTTCTTTGTCGGAGCACTTTTGGTGAGTGAAGCGATTGGAAAACAAATAGTTAGCTTTTGGAATATTGCTGCAATTTTCGCCGTGTTAATCGGAAATGTAGTTGGGCTTGTTTGGCTAAACAAAGACAAGGTCGACACTTAGTTTACTATTAATTTTTTAAGGATTTTGCCCAGCCAAAAATTCTAATACCGCAATCGGAAAAGGCTTATTTGTAGTAGGATCGAATTTGGAAAAGTATATAAAGGCTGATCAAGGTACTGATAATCAGGCTTAAGATTTGAAAAGTAACTAGACTGCCAACCGCGGAAACTAAAATGCTGTAAAAAAGAAAGTTCCAACCAACTTTTGAACGTTTGAATAATCCCGGTAGCGCAAGTGCCTCCAATACAAGGGAAGCGATGGCAAATACCAAGCCTACGGTTGCCATTATCCCAGTAGTAACCCCAGCGACAGCTCCAACCATTGGTAGTAAAACAGCAGAAAGTCCTAAAGCTACTAAAATAACCGGTAAAGCCAAAACCATCAGCACCAGAGTAATATACGGACCAAACTTAACAATTACCTCTCTAATATTTGCGGGAATCTGAAAAGGCGCCTTTTTTACAAGATAAAGTTCAAGTACATCTTCTAGCTGTGGGATCAGGGATTTATTATTTGCTGTCGGTTGTGGATCCATTAGTTATTTAATCCTAAAACTATCGCGTGTTGGTGTCAAGAGGTTTGGAAAAAATTTGACAGCAAAATTTTAGCATTTGAAATCCAAAGTCAATAATCGGTAAAATATAACAATGACAAAATTTAAACAAACATTTGATGAAATGGTCAAGAAAAACCGTGAGCTTTTTATCAAATTTAAAATTACCCACGATATGTATGCGACTGATCCAAAAACTTTTCGCGACGAATTTAATCAGCAAGGTAAAGAGGTTTTAAAAATTATTCGCGAATACGAAAACCGGCTTTGCGGTCATTCTGAACAAGGCCAGTATAGTAAATTCTCCGCCAATCTAGCTGAAAAATTTTGGGAAGAAGTCCGCAAAAACTACCCTCGAATTGATTTTGTCGGAGTTAAAACTAGTTAATTATTTAAAAACCTCACTGATAACACTGGCTTTAGCATCGTTTTTACCTAAACTACCCAATCCCCAAATACTCTCAATTGTCCGCAGCATTGAATAATGATCATAGACAATATTTGATTCAAAATCTGCTCTGACTGTTGGTCCAAGTAGCAAAGTGGCAACCCGATTGTCGAGTAAGTCACCCTCGTCATAGGTGATTACCAAAAGATAATTTTTTTCCTTGAAGGCTTTGGAACTAGTTAGTTGATCAACAATTGCTTTCAACCAATCATCTCCAATTTTGATCGAACAATCATGGGTATCGTGACAAAGATCGGGCGTAATCCAAATAAAATTGGGTGTGGTTGAAATTGAAGCTAAATCATCAGTAAGTTTTTGGAAAGTTACAATTTTTTCGCAGCGCTTGGGGTTATTCCTGATATTATCAAAATAAATAAACGGGTTGTGTCTTTGGACATAAACTCCAAAGTCTCCAGTAGAACAATTTCCAGGATAACCTTCCATGTAGGCTTTCCAAATTTTACCTTTCTCCTCCAAAAGGTCAACTAAATTGCGGCTGTCGATAAAACATCTTGTGCAGTTATTGTTCGCACCAAAAGTATCCCCACCGATTAATCCAAGATAATTTTGTAAACTTGGGTTTTTGAGTCCGAAATAGTTGGTCAACAAACTTCCCTTGACAAAACTTTGGTTGAAAAACGATGCTTCAGAGCTACCGACAATTTTGTCGTACGGTTTGTTTTCCATAACAATAATAGCAACATAATCTATTTTGTTTTCCAGTTTTATCGTGGTTTGCCGTGATGCTTTTTTTGCAGTTAATTTGCGAAAATCATCCTTAAAAATCAAATAGGTTCCGATGATTAGGAAAATTAACAAAGAGAAAACTAAAAAATAAATCCGGTACTTTTTGATAAAAGCCATAACTTAATTTTACTGTATTTATGGAAAAATTAGTATTTTGAGTTTAGATCAATTTTTCTGATCCGGATATTTTTTGGGGTAACTTCGACAAGCTCGGTGTCATCGATATACTCAAGAGAATCTTCTAGACCCATGGGTTTAGGTGCGTTGAAATGCTCAGCCACCCCTTCACCTTTTGATCGCATATTGGTCTGCTGTTTTTCCTTGACAACATTAACTTTCATATCGTCACCCCGAGCATTTTGGCCAATTACTTGTCCTTTGTAAACCCTAGTCGCTGGCCCAATAAACAGGGTGCCGCGATCTTGGGCGTTGGTTAAGCCATAATAGGTTGTTACCCCATCTTCAAAAGCAACCAGAGAACCACGGGTTCGCTCAAAACTAGCTCCTGAATCTGTTTGGAACTCATGAAACATTGTGTTGATAATACCTGTTCCTTTAGTATCGGTAATAAACTCGCTTCGGTAACCAAAAAGCTTCCTGGTTGGTATGAAAAATTCGACTAAGACAATGCCGTTTTCATTGGTCATATCCTGCAAAACCCCACCCCGTTCACCCATTTTCTGCATCACAATTCCAGAATATATTTCTGGAACCTCAATAAAAACTTTTTCGTAAGGCGAAAGCGTTTTGCCATCAACAATTTTAGTAATAACTTGCGGCCTTGCAACTTGAAATTCGTAACCTTCCCGACGCAGCCTTTCGATTAAAATCGCCAGATGAAGTTCTCCTCGTCCGGAAACAACCCAATCCCCACTTGGACCATCGTGTACTTTAAGAGCCATATCGGTTTCCAGTTCTTTGTAGAGCCGTTCGCGGATTTGACGCGAAGTTTTGAATTCCCCTTCCTTTCCGGCAAAGGGTGAGGAGTTAACCGAAAAAGTCATGTTGATGGTTGGTTCTTCAATATCTAAAAGTGGTAGAGCGACCGCGATATTGGGATCCGCAATGGTTTCACCGATATTAACTTCGGGAATTCCGGCAATAGCGACAATATCACCAGCCTCAGCTTTGGAAATATCAACTTTATCAAGACCTGAGAAACCGATCAGGGCGGTTAGTTTTACCTTTTTCATTTCGCCAATTCGGTTAATATGAGTAACCTCCTGACCAGCAGATAAACTTCCGTTATAAATTCGACAGGTGGCAATCCGACCTTTGAAATTATCCCCAATAATCGTCGTCACCAACATTTGTAGTGGTTTATCCGAATCGCCGGCTGGAGCGGGAACTTCTTTAAGAACTGTTTCAAAAATCGGCGAGATGTCAGTCATTTTTGCCATATCCGGCTCGAGTCCCGCCAGACCGTTTTTGGCTGAAGCATAAACTGTTGGGAAATAGGCTGCAGACTCATCGGCCCCAAGTTCGACGAATAGATCAAAAGTTTTATTAACTACCCAATCGATACGAGCATCAGGTTTATCAATTTTGTTAATTACAACAATTACTTTATGACCCATTTCGAGTGCACGTTTCAAAACAAAACGGGTTTGCGGCATTGGTCCTTCTTTGGCATCCACAAGCAGCAAGCAACCATCGGCCATTTTCAATACCCGCTCAACCTCTCCACCGAAATCAGCGTGTCCGGGAGTATCAATAATATTTATTTTTGTGTCATTCCAAATTACAGAAGCATTTTTTGAGAAAATAGTAATACCACGCTCTTTTTCAAGATCGTTTGAATCCATGATTAAGTTGCTATCAACTAAATCTTTATTTAAATGGGTGTGTGTTTGACGCAGCAAAGCATCGACAAGAGTTGTCTTGCCATGATCTACGTGCGCAATAATTGCCACATTCCTTAGATTTCTCATTATTTAATTTCTCCTGTGGCAAATATATCCAGGAAACCTAAATTAGACTTATCTAACCAAACTAACTGTAGTAAAGCTTCAGCCCTGAGGTAACTGATTGAAGGAGATATAATTGCGATATTTCTGAGTTTTTTCATATTTTCTAAAGCCACAAAGAAACCGGCCGCTTAATAAATAAAACTGCCGGTAATATCTGAGCAGAGTTAAGTTGATATTATACGCTATTTAACCTAGATTTTCAATCCTATAGGTTTATTTCATAAACCTGCGCTATGAAGCTAATGTTTCTTAGTAATTTTAGAGGTACTTGTCAGCGAACTGATCGGCTTCATACTCTTGTTTTTCCGCTTCGGCTTGTGTTTGGGGTTTAAGAATTGCATTTCGGTGTTTCAACATAACGTGTCCAATCTCATGAATTATGGTGTAGTGAATTTGCTCTTTTGGCTCAGAAAAAAGTTCATCGCTTAAAAAAATCAATTGTTTACCCTGCAATTCTTCACCAGTCAGAACAAAACCAAATGCATCATCAAAACTTGAGATAAACCAAACGTTTTCGGTAACATAATCGACAATATCAACTGGTAATTTTTGCAAGGCTTCGATTACGCTTCTTTTCATCAGCCATTTACCGACGAGTTTATTTCCAAATTTTTCTTCAAGTTCTTCTTTGGTGTAACTCATTAATACCTATTATAATCTTTTTAAAGTAAATTTATTTCAAAAACTAATTGTGGTAGACTAAAAAAATCAGGGAAAGGAGCGGTCCAAGTGTTTTCACTAAAAATCGAGGTACAACAAACACTTTTGGAAACAGTTAACCGCATTAGAGAATTTATACAAGGCGCTCAATACTGGACTGGAGGAGTACCGATTGCCTTAAGTCATTGTTTTTTCGAAAAGGATGGTTGTGGGGGGCTGGTTGAAATAACTAAATTGGAAGATTGGACACATTACCTAAACCTGCATTGTATAGGATGTGACAAAGATTTCATAGTCTATTACAAAGACTTTGGTTTGGAGGAAATTTTAGCGTGTCGGTAGAATCCCAACCTTAAACCCGTTTGACTTTTTTAAAGTTAAGCGGGTTTTATCTAATCAATCGTCTTTTCCTGATTTATCAAGTATTGAATAATTAGTAAAAAGAAAAGACTTTCGCCTAAGCCAATAACTGCGGACATTTGGTTTTTATAAAACAGAAAAAACTGGGTCAAAAATATTGATACCAAAACGCCTCTTTTAAACCAAAGGTAACCGGAAAGTCTCGATCGGCGCATAGTTGCTAGACCAATTACAATTAATAAACCAGAAAATGCCGCCGAAAAAATGTAACCGTTCGCCCAAAACGAAAGGTTTTGTTCCCAGCCAAAATAATAAAAACCTCGCGCTAAACTGTAAAATCCTCCGGCAATAAAAACCAAGAAAAAAACTAGTTTGAACCATTTTTTCTGGACTACTTCAAGATATAATTTATGTAAAAAATGTTTTAGTTTTTTAAGAATGTCACTAGCATCATCCTCATCAATCCTCACTCTCTTGATTAACCGATGTAAATCCTTGATAAACGGGTCTTTAGAATCCAACTTTTGGAGATACTTTAGTGCCTTCTTTTTATCGTCACTGTCAAAATCATGGGAAAAGATATCCTTAACTATCTCCAAAGTATTGATAATATATTCTTTATTCGTCATTTTTTGATTATTTTCAAAAAACCGAGCTAACAAAAAAATCAAAACAAAAATTACATATATTAAAGCAACCGTCGGCTGGAAAAAATAATTGTTATCGGCTGTAATAAACTTTCCCAGCTCATCAATAAATGCTCCGAAACCAACTCCGCCAATAACTGCCGAAAAATACTTAATTTCATTGTTTAGCAAAACAAACATCGAAAGTAGAGCGACCATCATTCCAAAACCGCCCCACAACATATGCGCTATATGAAAGTCTCCTACCCCAATCTGAGGAAAACTCGTTAAACTCAAATAAACTCGGATAGAAATTAGGGAGACAACAGCCGAAACAAGAAAAATTTCGAGCAAATCTCCAGCTTCACTATAACGAATAATAAATTTAGTCAGCTTTGAAAGCATAATTTAAAAATATATTAATTAATTTATTTACCAACTTCCACCGCCACCACCGCCAAAACCCCCACCAGAGGATCCACCACCTCCTGAACCGCTACTAGATGGAGAGGAGGCAGCTGTTGAGGTAAATGAATTTGAAAAACTTGCCATGCTTGAGGCAAAAACCGCTGTATTAAATGCGCTATTTCCTGTGTACCAGGAAGGTTGTTCAGTTTGAATTCCCATCTTCTCAAAGTCTTTTGCAAATTTTCCCACAATACCAAAGGCAATTGCGTAGGGAAGAACTTCATTAAAAAGATTTTTCTTTTCAAAAAATTGCTGACGGTATTTTTCAGCTGTATTAATAAAAAGTTTGTAACCTTTGGTTCTTAAATACAGTGTTCTCCCTAATGCTGTCCTTCGTGGCATAAAATATGAAACAATTAATAATGCTAGACCGACAACTCCTAATGGTCCAGTTACACTGGCTAAAAAGAAAGACGTGGTACCTAAGGTCAAAACTCCAAAAGGTAAAAACGATATACTAAAAGAAACCGCAAACAAACAAAAGGCTAATACTAGATATTTTGTTCTAACTGTACTTGGAGAATCTACAAAAAACTTTCTTTCTTCAACTTCCTTAGAAATTGCTTCTAAAATCACTTGCATGTCCTTGTAAAACTTATTTTTAAAACTTGCTAATGAAATGGTATCACTATCTTTAAAAAGCTTATCCAATAAAACTCCTTCATAAACTAGTAATTTACTGTCGGGGGATTGTTTTTTCGTTAAAGTATAATCTATACTACCAAAAATCCCTTTCTTAGATTCTTCAGAAATCGTTAGGTAACCTCTATTGGCTAAATCAATTATCGTCGCAGTAATATCAAGTGGTTTGGCACTTTCCGACATTAGCACTCCCAACTCAGCCGGTTTAAATTTTTCTGGTGGGCCATACTCAACCACAACTGTTTCATGAGCTCCGATCGGCATTATTTCTTGTTTTGAACTAGGGTCTCCAGGAAACCGAGATCTTGTCCAAAAATCTCTTCCCTTGCTAAACCAAAGTCGGAATACTAAGAAAAGACCAACAAGTAGCACACAGACAAAAACTAAACTATTGATAATCAAACTAACTGGGTCAAATAGTTTCTCCAAAGCTGTCTTTGGAGCTTTCACCTCTAAAACTGGTACGATTCCTTTTGTAAATCCAACTGCTAAAGTCATATCCTCACCAACGGTTAACACTCTGTTGGAACTAAACTTAGTTGTAAATTCATCGACTTTTTCCGATGTACAAGTTTCCTTACTACCAGAAGAGCCTAAATAACAGGCAACCTGAACTGCCTCTTCTTTTGGTAACGTAAAAGTTGCACTCGCTTTAATAACTGGAACTGGCCATTTATCGCTAACAACATTCCAGTAAAACTCATCAAACCCTCCGTAAGCTTTTATAACCCCTGAAACCTGATACTCTATTTTGTAGATTTGCTTTCCTGATATAGTAACATTGGCATCGCCGATTTTTATTTGCTTATAGTTTTGATCGTTAGTTAAGGTAAACCTAGTTTCTTTTCCGTCTCTCTTGACGGAAATATCATTTAGTTGTGTATATATTTTTTGATTACTACCATCGACATAAATATAAGGTATTTCTCGATACAAACCGTGTTTGCTTAACGAGTTAAAATTAACATTCAGTGTCTCGATAATCTTAACCTTTCCGTCCGGAAGTAGGATGATGTCACTGTGGAAATTATCTATTGTCCAACCTGTATCCTGAGCAAATGCATTTTTAGGAACTAGGAAAGAAAGGCTAATAAAAAGTGATAGAATAAAAATTCTTTTCATATTAAATAACAAAGATTACCATAATACCGACAATAAGCATTAAAGGTAAAATTATCAGTTGCAAACCCAGAAACGCAGCTGAGCTTACTTCTTCCTTTTCCTTGCCCTTAACATAGAGGTAATAAAAGTAACTAAGATTAACAATTGTAAGAAAGAAAGCAAAGGAAGTAATTATCGCCACTATAGTTTTACTAGTTAGGTGCGAGTTTTGTGAAACAAATTGCTTAATCTCTCCAGGAAAAAACAACACTGCAATAAAAATTAGCAGGTATATAAGACTTCCGAGAAGTGATATTGCTTTAGCAGCGAACATTAAGCTTATTTTAACCTAAATCACTAACTTTTTGAATCTATTGTTTAGATTTCTTATTCGCCCCTCGCTCAATAAAATTCTGCCACACTACCAAAAGTGGTGCGGCATTGAATATTGAAGAATAGGTACCGGAAATAATACCGATAAGCAAGGCTGCTACGAACCAGCGAATTGATGTTCCACCAAATAGTAGCAGAGCTGTAAGTACTAGTATAACGGTCATTGAGGTGTTCAGTGATCGACCAATAGTTTGCATTATCGAATGATCCACTGTTTCTTCAAAAGTTTTAAAGGAAGCTTTATTCAAATTTTCCCGAATTCGATCGAAAATTACAATTGTGTCGTGAACTGAAAAACCAATCACAGTCAAAACAGCGGTAACAAATAGGGAATCAACCTCAACATTTAAGAAATGGCCAAGAATTGAAAATACTCCAACCAAAACAAGTACGTCATGCAGTAGCGTAATAACAGCAGTTATCCCAAAACGCCAGCTTGAGGCAGGTTTTGGAACACTACGGAAAGCCCAGGCGATATAAAACACGATTGCTAAAGCGGCAATTACCAGAGCCTTAAGTGAGTTGGTTAAAAGTTCTCTACCGATTGTTGGTCCGATAGTTTCAATTCTGATTTGCTCTGCTCCACCAAGAGTCTCATCCAAGTCTTCTAGTAATTTTTTATCTTGCTTATCATCTAGAGGTTTTGTTCTGATATTAAAAGAATTTTTTCCGGTCGGTTGCAGAGTCAGATCAAGATGGTTCTTTTTCCCAACCTCAACAATTTTTTCTTTTTCAACCGGTTTTGAAAATTTTACTTCCAAAAGAGTACCGCCGCTAAAATCAGCACCCAAACGCAATCCCCAAAGAAACAAAGAAACTATTCCAGGGATAATAATCAGAAGCGAAAAAGCAAAAAACCAATTTCTTTTTTCTGAAATTTTAAACATTATTTATTTCCTTCGATCTGGACAAAATCTACTAATATTTGCTCCTCAAGCTCAAAAATTGCCACCTCTACCACTTTTTCAATATCATCAATTTTTTCCCTTAAAAACCTGATCGCTTCTATCTGTGAACTACCAAATAAGGCTTCTATAAATAATTTTTTGTCCTCTTCAACAAGTTTCTCCAAAAATAAGGTCAGAAGTTTCTGATGATATAGTAAAACGACTGTCTCGGTCAACTTTATTTTTTCCTTTTCACTTAACTCAAGGTTGTTGATTGCAATTACTACTCTCGGGTTATTTACAAAATTTTTTACTAAAATACTCATAATTGTAGTCAATTATACGTAATCTTATAATTGTAGTCGATTATATGTCTTCATATAAATTTTTACTATTTTCTGAAATTGCTATTTACTATCGTCCTCGATTGCTTAATTTAAATTGGACCCAGTTTGACTGATCCCGTTGGGTCGTCAACAAAAAACATCAAGACCGGTGTTTTTCTTTCTCCGGGGTACATTCCTAAATGATCCATCAATTCAGGTGAGCCACCAAAATTTTTCCCGGTCCATTTAGCAGGCCCGCTATCGGCAATATCTCCAACAACTGCGCGCCCGTTTTCTGGATTTACAACAATCATTTTTCGGTGCTTGTACCAGCTGACGCTTTTTTTATAACCTAGGATATCAAAAGTTTGCACAACCACATAATACTTTTCTTGGTCTACTGCCTCTTGAGTCAAACTCTGTTTGTTTACACCAAAGTAACCAAAAGCCCCACGGTTTCTGGTCATCCCGCTCCGACCGTACCTGGATTCTGCTGGATCTTTATCGAGATGATCTTGCATATTTTCACCCCGATACCGTGGTAAGTGTTGCTCTAAACCAATTCTGCCATAGTTAGTATTTAAACGGTTTCCGTCTAACTCGGCTGTAGCTTTTACTCCCGATATCTGAGAAATGACTGCAGTTACTGTTCTTTCGCTTTCACTACTTAAAATTCTAGTGTTTTTTGGCAATTCTTTTTTTAAAGCAAGCGCTAAGGTATTACTTATCGAAACCTTACCTGTCAACTCGCTAACTAATTTTACCGCTTCAAGATCAGGCGTTGAATAATCTACTTGGATGGAATTTGTCTCGGTTCCCGCCCCACCTGAAAACATCACGATTCCTGCTGCCATTCCCACAAGAGCTCCTTTGGCTGATTTGGCTAGGGTTTTTTCGACATCGATGCCTTTCTCGTTTAACCACTTTATCGTATCGCGGTTTTTTTCCTGAAATTCATTTAGGAGCTCTTTTCTACGAGCTTCGAGACGCTGATTCAATAATTTAAAGGTGCTCTTTTCTTTTTTGAAAAACTTTTTCGTAAATTTCATTTCGGGGCAGTTTAATAATCCAAATCAATAATTTTTATGCCTTATTTGAACGGTGCTCATGCTTTACTTAACGAAGTTATGCTTTATAGACAACTCGTAGAAATGTTCTCGTGACGGTAATTGCAGTAAACATTGATACTAAAATCCCAATTGCTAGTGTCAAAGCAAATCCCCGAACTTGACCAGTTCCAAAATAAAATAATATTGCCGTTGTAATCAACGAGGAGAAATTTGAATCCCGAATCGAATTCCAAGCTCGGGAAAACCCAATCTCAATTGCTTGTTTTCGCAAACGCCCAGCCCGCAATTCCTCTTTCATTCTCTCAAAAATCAAGACATTAGCATCGACTGCCATTCCGATCGAAAGAATAAACCCAGCAATACCGGCAAGTGTCAGGGTAACAGGTACTACTTTAAAAACTGAGACTGATATCAAAGTATAAATTATCAAAGCAACGTCCGCCAAAATTCCTGGGATTCCATAAAAGAAAATCATAAAGATTCCGATAACAAACAAACCAATAATCCCAGCATAAAGACTTTTGTTGACTGATTCCTGCCCTAGACTCGCTCCAACTGTCCTTTCTGAAATAATATCAATCTTTTTGACCGGCAGTGCTCCAGCATTTAGTTGAGTTGCTAGATTTTTTGCTCCTTCTGTTGTCATACCTGAAATTTGTCCACGATCACTAATCTCCGATTGGACTGTTGGCGCACTAATAATCTGATCATCAAGAGCAACGGCCAAAGGCTTGCCGATAAGTTTTTTTGTTAAGGCTGAGAAAGCAGCTGCACTTTCTTTTTTGATTTCAAAATCAACTACTGGTTGGCTCGGTGAGGCTTCGCTTTGAGACTGTGAATAACCAACAACTGCACTCTTTAAGTCTTTCCCACTAATACCAGATGGTTTTGTATTTTCCATAGTAACTGGAGACCCTGCAGGAGTATTTGGGTCGGAATATTCTCTAAACTCCAGTTTTGCCGTCTGTCCAACTAATTTTTTGGCGTCATCAACATTTTTAATTCCAGGTAACTGAACTATAATCCGATACTCGTTTCCAACTTGTGCAGTTTGCACGACTGACTCACTAACGCCAAATAAATTGACTCTCTTTTCAATAACTGACTTTGCTGATTCCAAAGCTTGTTTTCTGTCTTTAGCAGCAATCCCAGTCATATCTGCACGTAAAGTCAAATCTGTACCACCTTGTAAATCCAGACCTAACTTAGTATCGAGATCGCGTTTAAAATTTGCACCAAACAGGCGAATGTTGAGATCAGGTCCAGATAAAACTGTGTTTATCTTAATCGGTCCAAAGCGAATTTTAATAGGAACTGTAGGCCACGTGGCTAATAAAGCTAATGAGGTAACGATTAATATAAAAAATAGAGCTAGTCTGTGTTTAGTCATTTTTATTTCAAGTTATTTAATAAAAGCAATTTTTAAAAAAATTAGCAAGTCAACATCAACGAATGAGTTCTTCTTCGTCACCAATTAATACAATTCTTGTTTTTTCAAGAATTCCACTTACAAATGGGTCTTTTCTTCTTTTGCGAAAATTAAATTCATCCTCACTCATAACTGTATAGTTAATCTCCCGTCCCACTTCGTTCTCTGATTTTTTAACAAGTTGGGCAAGTTGTGGAATAACAACATTGCCAACGACTAAAAGATCAACGTCGCTTGCCCCAACCGGACGACGGCGAACATACCCACCAGATAGTAGAGCATATTTTACTTTACCCAATTTGCCGCGTTCTTGAATAATATCCCCACCTAAACCGGAGGACTTTGCAACCAAACGCGATAGTTCATCATAATAAATGTAATCCTTTTTGAAACCGTAAAACCTTCTGTTTGCCCGATTTTCACTTGTTAACATTCCCGCTTTTTCCATCCGCGAGAGTTCAGCTCGAACCGCGTTGATTTGCTCAGAAACCATGCGAACCAACTCTCGAACATAGAGAATTTTTCCAGGATTGGACAAAAAAACTGTTAAAAGTTTAACTCTAGTTTTTGAAATAAATAAATCTTTAAGCATCGTTTACCTCCTTAACTGTGTGTAAAAGGTGAACCTGGAGGAATTATTTCCACCCAGATATTACCACGGTTCAATTTAATTTCAACGCCAGCATTGTCAAAAAACCTAGTCCTATCAGTTCGGGAATCTTTTTTCCAGCTTCCTTCTACAACAGCCCCGTTGACAAAAACTTTGGCTAGACCTGAACCTATCGTTTCCATAAATAACCGCCCCTTTCCTGAAGGATCGTTGGTTTTGTTAACGGTTTGGACTATTACAGTCTTGACCTCGATTTGTGTATTTGTAGTCGCATCAATCATCGAATCACCACCATTAAACCTAAAATAAGAGTTGGTATCAGCATTGTATCGCCACTCAACATCCATCTTAAAAGTACCTAAGAAGCCAATATTGATATTAAAAATATCCTTCCGAGCTTCTCTTTTTGGAATCTCTTTTTCATCCAAAAACAGCCACATAGGGATCTCCTTTTCCTTTTTATAGCCCTTCTTTTCAGCTGCAGCTCTTAGAAGATCTGTCGACGAATACATCGTATGCTCAGTTGCAATACCTACCCTAGGTTCTCGGTGGTAAGGAGCTGAGTTGTAAAACTGATCCAAGTCTTTGATGCCGTATTCTTTAACCCGTGCTTGACCAGTAGGACTACCACCAACATGTGCATAACCTGCATCATACTCAGATACCCAATCTAGATAGTAAGGTCGATTGCTTCGAACAGGTCCTACTTTAGTATCTTCTCGCAAAAAAACTGCTAAAAATCTGGTAATGCCGCCCTCAGCCAATGCTTCATAAACTACTTCTGCTTTCGATAGACCACTTTGTGGTCTAGCCTGGATATGATTCTCAATCATAACTGATATTGGTAATCTGTTAACCCAAGCAGCGGCTTCGCTTTTTTTGAAAAGTACACCATTGATTGGGTTAGCTATGTTTCTTGGCTCTTCTACTTTACCGGAAATTAAAGTTCCTTTCGGAGATAAAGCCTCTTTTTTGAAACTTAACTGTTTACTTCCAACCAAATAGCCTGCCCAAACAGAAACCCCAACCAAGATTAATAAAGCAAAAACAATCAGCATTTTTTTTAAAACTGAAAGCTCTGTAAATTTATCTTTTAAATAAGTGACAGGTCTCATTTAGACCATTAGAGTAACATAACTACTCGAAAATCTGCAATAAGGTATTTTTCGGGGTGCTATTGTAAAGCGCTTGAGTCTTGTGCTAGCATAGTTCTATTCGTTATTTTGTTCTTATGCCAAAGAAAACTCGACAAGAAAAAATTCTTGCTCAACTCAAACGACTACAGCAAATACAGAGTAGCCCAACCACAAAGTTGGAGTCTCCGGTAATTTCCGATCCAATAAAAGCGGTCGTTTCTACAGAGTTGAAATCCTTGGAAACAAAAAATAATGCTGTTTCAGAACAGAATTCGACAAAATCCATTGACTATTCTTATGCATTTAGTGACTTGCGAAAAACATTGGTTTTTGCTGCTGTAGCAATTATTTTTGAGATTATTCTTAGTCGAATAGTTTGAAAAATAGGTTTGATCTAGTTGACAGTCTCAAGCCTATGTGCTACGATTTTTTCGAGGCTAATTAGCCTCCGTTTGTTTAATTATTATCTCTCACACTTTGAAGGGAGGTGACACAAACAGAATCTAGATTCAGAGTCAGTCTTAGGATTAACTCTGACCCTCAAAAATTCTCACTAATATGGCTTCAATGTATTGTGTAAAGTGTCGTGCAAAGAAAGAAGTTGCTAACCCAGAACCAGTTACCATGAAAAACGGAAAGAAAGCTCTCCGTGGAACTTGCCCTGACTGTGGTACAAAAATGTTCAAGATTGGTGGTTAGTACTACCTTTTTTTCACAACAGAGAAACCTTGGCTAAAAAGCCGGGTTTTTCTGTTTTATGAGGAACTTTTAGTAAGTTTTTCTCGAACTAAATGTAGGATCGTCGGTAGAAGAGAGGCCAAAATAATCACAACGACAATCGGTAAGAGGTACTTATCAACATTAGGAATGCTTTTCCCGAGAAAGTAGCCAGCAAAACTTATCCCAACTGCCCAGAGAAAACCACCGACAATATTGTAAAAAAAGAAAGTTTTATAATCCATTTTTCCTACACCAGCGACAATAGGAGCAAAGGTTCGAACGATGGGTGTAAAACGAGCCAGAATTATCGTTTTACCACCGTATTTTTCGTAAAATTTTTCGGCACGAACTAAGTGTTTCTTGTGAAACCAAAACGAATCTTCTTTATTGAAAATCCTTGGACCATAACGCTTACCAAAAGCATAACCAACATTATCTCCAATAACTGCTGCAATAAAACAGAGACTCGCTAGTAGCAAAATATCAAATACACCAGTCGAGGCTAAAAAACCAGCTGTAAATAATAAACTATCCCCGGGGAAAAAAATCCCGATAAGTAACCCTGATTCAGCAAATACTATCAGAAACACACCTAAATAACCAATTGTCTGAATTGTCTTTTCAAGGTCAAACTGCAACAGTAAATCCATAATTTTAGTTGTCTTTAACTCGATACTGTATTGCCTCAGCTATATGGCTTGATTTAATTTCTTCACTTTCCGCAAGGTCAGCAATAGTTCTGGCAACTTTTAGAATTCTACCATAGCCCCGAGCCGAAATCTGGAATTTATTTATCGCCGCCGCCAGTAATTGCTTACTTTCTTCCTCAAGATTACAAAATTCCTTAACTTCTTTTGAACTCATTTCAGAATTTGAAACAATTGGTTTTGAAGTGAATCTTTTTTGTTGACTATCTCTTGCTTTTTGGACTCGGCCTCTAATATCTTTGGAAGCTTCACCTAACGGTAAATTGACAAGGTCTTTAGTTTTAACAGCGGGAACATCAACAAAAATATCGATCCGATCTAGGATTGGTCCAGATAGACGTTTCTGATATTTGGAAACTTGTGTCGGCAAACAAATACAAGCTTTTACCTGGTCTCCAAAATAACCGCACGGATGTGGCTTTACATTAAGCCCATCAGAGCCTTCAGATGGGTATTTATAAACTATCTCCACTTGGGTTTTATAAATTACAACCTTTTCGATTATACCTTGAATCATTTCCTTTTTAACTAGAGGATCCGTAACAGAGGAAAACATAGTTAATACTTGCCTCAAAGTTTCTAATGCCTTAATTTTTTTACTTTGATCTTCAAGTAACCCTTGGAGACCAGTTTTTTCCTGGTCAAGTGAGGTTTGTTCCAAAGCTAACTTTTCCTTTTGCTGTTTATACTCCTCCTCTCCAATGAATCCTTCAATGTAACCGTTTACCAGACGATCCTGTTTACTTTTATAGCTTCTTAATTGAATATTTATTTGCCTCATCGAATTTTGTATCAAGTCCTCTGATTTTTGGTCCTGAAATGATAGCTCTTTTTCTATATCAGTTTCCTTTAGCTCGTAAAGTCGGGCTTGGAGCTTGGCAAGAACTAAATGTTCAAGCTTTGCAGCGGCAATTAAGTGCCTTCGACAACTATTACCTCTAAAATAGCTTTGGTCGATAAAATCACTTTTATAGTAAATTTCACCGTTTGGCCTCTTAATCTTTCTACTCTTACAGTTCGCTCTTCTGTTACAGTCGCTACAATAAACTAAACCTGTTAACAACGACTTAGAAGCTAATTGTGTACCAGCAATTTTTCCTCTTTTTTTAATCCTCTCTTGTACTTTGATAAATGTTGCTTTGTCAATTATTCTTGAAAAATTACTTCCATCAGAAATAACCCAGTCTAATTTATTTGTTAGTACTCTTTTCTGCTTTCCAGTGACACTTCTTAACTGACGAAATTTGCTTCCAAGTTTTCTTCCCCAACGAACCTGACCAATATATGCAGGATTGCTTAGAATATTTTTGACTGTAGCTGGAGTCCAGCTTTCCAAACCTAGTTTTCCACTGGGAGAGGGGGTATTATCTTTGATTAAACCTTTTGCTACTCCTCTCAAACTGTCTCCTTTTAAGTAGGTATTGAAAATTCGCCTTACTACCGCCGTTTTAACGGGGTCTTCTTCAAAACGCCAAACAGTTTTATCCTTGCCATTAATATTTTTAAACTCCTTTATTTTTTTGTAGCCGTATGGCGCGAATACTAAAACTCCCAACTGTGCAAGATTTTTAAATCCAAAGGTAACTCTCTCGCTTCGTGCAAAATTTTCTTGCTTGTCGCCGATCAGCGACAGGGCTTGAACATATTCAGCGCCAATATTGGCTCCATAAATAAACTTATCTTGAGGAACCGGTTCGATAGGAGCGTTTTTAATGTAAGTTTGTACACCTAGCCTTCCAAGATCGGAGATCATTTTCATCCCTATCCAAGTCTCTCTAGCGTTTCTGGAACTATGGTAAAAAAGGACTAGGTTAAACAGCTTAAGCTTTGCATCTTCAAGGAGACTTGTACCTCCAGGCCTATTTTCATATTCAGTATCTCCAACTAAAGTGTCTGAGATAACTCCTGCAAATTCCCACTCCTTTTCCTGACATAACTTCCTAGCCCAGTCTTCCTGTTCTTCAAGAGAATATTTGTTATCATCCGCTTGACTAATAGTTGAAACTCTTGCATAAAGCTTTGCTCGGAAAAGTGCTTTTGGGAGGGTAGTTATTTGGTTATTAGTTAAACCATTTGTTTGTAACATGGTGTTGTCTTTTTAAAATAACACAGTTTGCAATATTACTTTTTAGATTTTTCAGAATCATTTTTGCTAACTACTAAAGCTGCTAAAGCAAGGTTTGTAAAATACTTTTTACCGATAAAACCAAAATTATCGGATATATCTTGGCTTGTACATATTCCACAAGTACATTCTTCAAATTTATCTAAAGGAATAGGCATCTATAATTCCCCTTTAGATTTTTCTGGCACTCCAGACATATCTGACACTTTTTCTTGGGGTGCTTCTACTAAACCATACTGTTCTTTTATAGATTCAATTAAATCTACGTTATAAAAAATCCCACGTTTATCCCCAGAAGAATTTTTAATTGATTTAAAGCCCATTCCCTTCAACTCACGACCAACTCTGTCAGTACTTAGAGCAAATTTTTCTGAAATTCCTTCATTAACTGTGTTAGCCACCAACTCAGTTGCTAAAAAGCCACCGTCCTCAACTTTTTCTATTAGTTTTATAACAGCGAGAAGTAACTTGGCCTCCAAAGTGTTCTCTGCTTCCTCATGTTTATTTTCGTAAATAACCTCCTTAAGCTTTAGAAAAGATTTTTCATAGGTTGGAAAATGTGTTCGAACCATTTGGTGGTAGCCACGTAAGTAGTTTTCTAATTTGCCAGGTCTTTTTTTATAAACGTTTAGAAATGCTTTTTTAAAGTGAGCCATTCGAAAAGCTGTTAGTTCTTCTTTTATAGGCAAACCTAGTTCTCTGGAAGGTTCTATGTCATATACCTTTTTGGAAAAAGGCATATTAAAAACAATGCAGCGGGCTTCAGTAATAGCATCAACCATCACATTGCTTGTTGCTCCTGTTACCCCAAAAGAAGAAAAAGTAACCATGTCCAGATAAGCACCCTTTTCTGGAAAAAGGACTCGAGAACTTGTAACTCCACGTTCAGCTCGACCATAAATTAAATCCTCAGCTGCAGCACGCTCTACCTTTTTTGGAAAGTCTCTAACATCAAGAAATAAAGACGCTTGATAATCACTTGCCCAACGTATTAAGTTTGCCTCTCTAAAAGTCTCTGTGAGAATTCCTCTTCTTGAAATATAAGCTAGAGCTTTTAAGGTTGGAGTTTTGCCGCGTCCTTTGGTAGCCACCAGAAAAAGGATAGGAGAATAGTTGAAATATTCTATTAGGAAAGAATGAAAAGCCGCTAGAACTAATAACAAGTAATGATAACCCGTGGGCGGCTGACTGATGTCTCTAAAATAGGCTAGGATTTTAGGAAGAAGAGTTTTCTGACAATAAGTACACCCTGGAATAGAGTCCATTGTGTCCGAAGTGTCCAGATCATGTAGTTTCACAAGTTCAAGAACTTTTTTACCATTTGGAAGAAGCCAGTCAACCTTTGGTGGTGGTAGGTACACTTTCCCATCAATTTCTTTTTCAGATAAGATCTCGCCCTTGAAGGTAAGAAACTTTGTCTTTTCCTGATCTTCAACCAGATCAACAAGACCGTTAAAATTAGCTGTATAGTTTGGTTTCTCCTTTTTCTTATCTTTTTGGTAAGATGCTTCCAATTCTTTTTCTGCTCGTTCCAGAATATCCATTAAAGTAATCTCCTTACTGCCTCAACAAAGCTAACATTGTGTAGTTTTTGGTAAAAGGCAATAACATCGCCTGACCAAAGGCAACCAAAGCAGTGAGCGCTGTTAGTTTCTAAATAAATAACAAAGGAAGGTGTCTTCTCTTCGTGAAACGGACAAAGACCAACCTTACGTTTCTTGGAACGATTATCTAAGTTACCTGGAAAGTTCCATTCATACGTGTTCTGTTTAGCTCGTTCAATCTCAGCTTGAGTGAATTTATAATTAGGCTCAATTATTTTTTTCCTGTTTAACTTTGAATTTATTGTTACCCAGTAAAGAAGCCACTTATCAATAACCAAGACTTCTTCATATTCAGTAATCGCCCAAGAACGGTAGTAGATTTTTTTCTTTCCTCTAAGATTATTTGCAGTTGAGAAAAGTTTTTTGCAGCGATCCGTTAGGTAGTCTTTACGTTCGTACAGTACATTTAGCTTTTCTGGGATCGTTTCTTTTAGCCCATCAGCAAAAGTTTCAATTTCCTCATCACTAGGAAACTTTGGCGGATATTGCCAAAAAATCATTGTTTTACCTTTTCTTACCCAATCGTTAATTTCCATGTTCATTTAAACTTTTACTTTTTTGCGAATAACCTTTCCTTCAGGATTTTCAAAGCGTCAGCAAAATCTTTTATCTTGCCCACAGCAAAGCCAGACCAATAATTTGAGGAATACGCTTCGCATTTGGACTTTTCGGAAAAAACAAACACAAAGTAGGTATCTGCTTTTTCAAGTTTTAGCAAGGGGAGATTGGCAGAAACTAAATAGGCAGCTTCATATAAATCCTTTGTTCTAAATTCGTTTTTCATGATAAATCAATTATCGAGTTATACCCGGAGGTTGAAAAACACTTTTTTGAGGAAGTTTAAGTTAAAACTCTGGTTAGTTTGAGGAAAATTTAACTTTAGTGAGGAAGTTTACTAACGAAGCGTGTATTAGTATTAAAAACAAATCCTTTAGGGGTAGTTTTGATGATGTCTGGTCCAAACTTCTTTATAAGCGAATTCTTGGTGTCGAGTCCTCTTCTTTTTGGTTTTGTAAAATCTACTCCGTTTCTTGGGTTCTTTAAAAAATCACCCAGCTCGGACGCTGTAAAAGGTTTATTTTTATTTTTGTCAAGTTTGCTCAATAGGCGAACCTCATTACTATCATAAGTAAGTATTCCTTCTTTGCTGGAACCTTCACTAGAAGTAAAAATGGCTTTAATTCTACCCTTAAAAGGTGGGTAAAGTACTAATTGCGGCTGTGGTGGGTTTTCTTTTTTGTAATCAGCAATCTCAGTTTTTAGCTTGTCCTCATCAATTAACAAGTCCTCTTTAGATCTTGGATCGTTATCCTTTCCTAACAATTTAACAATTCTTTTTTTCAGCAGATTTTGAACAAGGTCTGGGTTATTAATTTCCATATTCATAGTAACTAAATTATACAGTAAACCCGATAATAAGTCTTATAGTTGTATTAATAGTGTATAATTGGCGAAATGAAACTGAGATTCAAATTAATCATCGCTCTGGCAAGCTTATTAACTTTTATAAGTCTAATAAACCAATCAGTTGCTTTAGCTGTGGGAGTAGTTCAATTAACAATTAAACCGAATACGCCTGATGGTAGTAATGGTTACTACAAAACACAACCAAGATTTAGTTTAACCGAAGAATCTGGTGCAACATCTATGTACAAAGTCGACTCAGGTGAATGGAATATCCATACTGGAGTTTGTGATGCTGGTAGCATAAATATAGCTAGAAGTGGTCCAAGTGATGGTACCCCCGTTGGGGTGGGTACCCACACAATTTATTATTCTCAGTACACCCATCACATTACCTATCCTGGATACCCACCCTGCAGCGGGACAGTTCAACCAAACAGTACAATATATACTCATGTGGTTAAATATGATCCCAATTCTCCTAGTATTACTTTTACTTCGCCGGGGGAAAATTCAACACTTAATCAAAACAGTGTGACCGTAACTGGGAAAGTTACTGATCCTACATCACCGATCAGTGTACTTACACTCAACGGTCAAGGTGTAACTATTGGTTCAGATGGGGCATTTTCAACTAATATTAGTTTAACAAGTGGTTTGAACAGAGTTGTTGCACAAGCGTATGACATGGCTGGAAATAGTTCTGCGAAGGAGTTATTCTTTACTGCGATTCTGCAGCAAAACAACACTACAACCAACCCAAACTCACCAAACACAAGTTCAAATCAAAATCAACCAAGTCCAAGTAACCAAAACGGACAATCTTTGGGTGAAAGTGCCGACAATCAGAATTCTAATGCTTCTGAAAATCTAGGTCTCGCGGAAACTAAAAAGGCCACCAAATCAGCTACTCAATCTAGCGCAAAAGAAAACAAGGACAGTAAAAACTTAATTAAAGGATCTTTTTCAAAGCCTCTTCTTGGTTTAACCTTAATTGGACTTTTAGCAGTTTCCGGTTTTCTAGCCTTCAAATTCAAGCTACTATCAAAATTAAAAAAATGAAAAAACTAATTCCTAAAATTCTTGCAGTTTTAGTTGTAGCCTTAATTGGTGGTTGGTTCTATTGGTTTCAATACTTACCTTACCAAGCCAACCAGGAAAAACTTCGTGTTGAAAAAGAAGAGGTAGAATTTCGCCGCAAATTAGTAACCGATTGTAATGCTAAAGCCATTAAAACTGCAACTCTTTTAATTGATGTCAACATTGCAAAAATAAAAGTAGGTCTCCCATTCCAATCCTACGGCGAAAACTACGACAATGAATACAGTAATTGTATTCAAAAAGGTCTAAGAGAAAAAGGGTTAGATAAATGAAAAAAATAAACAAAAATAACCCCCATTTTACAGATTCTTATACTTTGTCAGATTGGCAAAGAGTTGGGGAAATATTACATAAATCTAGAACTGGAAATAGTGAGGAACCAGTTAAAACCTCGACGAAGTTACTATTTTTATTCGTAGTCATTATTTTAATAGCGGGTTCCTGGTATTTCGTTGATTATAAACCTGCTCAAATAAAAAAAGGTTGTTCAATTAAAGCTAACAATTTTGCAAAAGAAGCAGTAAAAATAGGGAATTTCACAGACAAAGATTTTAGTGGATTTTATGAAGTGAGTATGGAAAATTGTATGGAAAATAATGGAGCTTATTATTAATGAAAAATCTAATAAAAAATAGTTCATGGAAAGTATTATTTGGACTTTTGATTGTCGCTATTATTAGTGGTTGGTTTTATTGGTTTCAATGGAGACCAACCGAAATCAGAAAACAATGTTACGCAACTACATTAAAAAAATGGGAAAGCAACTCTAATGAATTTATTAATCTAAAGTATGGTGAGGAAAACCAAAACTGGGAAAAAGGAAAAATCTGGGCCGTTTGGACTGATGATCCTGAAAGATATAACAGCTACCAACTTGGTGGGTCGTGGGGTTGGTGGTGGCCAGGATCAGTTTACCGAGAAAAAATAGAGCAAAGTTATAAATCTTGTCTTCTTTCACATGGTTTAAAAAACTAGAAAAACTGCGACTACTGACTAAGTATTCTTTTTCCTAGGTGGGACTCCGATTCGAGGGTACCCCCCACCTTACTGCGCAAGCTCTTGAATTTCTGGTGATAAATTAATTTGAATCAGATTTATACCCAAATTGTCTTTGGAAAGTCCAGCTATCTGATCGATATACACCAAAGCCTCGCGACGATTCAACCAATCGGGGGTCTCTTTATCGTTTATCAGCTTAGTAGCACGTGTCATATCAGCCCAAAGCTTAGCGCGGTCATTCATTCCGGCTTTGTTTTTCTCAATCAACTGAAGGTAGGTTTCCCTCAGCTGCTTTATTTCTGTAACCGACTCTTTTGCTATTTTTCCAACAGTTCTAGTGCTAGCCACAGAAGTATCTAACAACGCCTCACGATA
Source organism: uncultured Gammaproteobacteria bacterium (assembly GCA_964367355.1). Taxonomy (GTDB): domain Bacteria; phylum Patescibacteriota; class Microgenomatia; order Woykebacterales; family RBG-16-39-9b; genus CAYIWY01. The sequence goes on along the minus strand of CAYIWY010000001.1, from coordinate 157,250 downwards.
AGTTTTCCCCTTCGCCAAGGCCTGCTTTATTTTTTCTTTATCCTGAAATGTAATACTTTTGTTTGACACACTTTAATTATACTAGCAAATCAAGTAATATATGTGTCAATGTTAGAGAATCCTTCAGAATCGATTACAAGAGCAGTTGGAGAAGTTGTTTCGAAAAGAGCAAGTGTCTTTACTCCAATTCTAATTCTAAATTTTCTAGTTATTCTTGCTTCTCTAATTGTCTTTTTATTATCAAAAAATTTGCTTGTTTTCGCTCCTTCCACTCTCGTACTATGTTACACAGTTTACATACACGATCATTTCGCAAAAAATACACCCCATATGCTATCAAGCGAGAGTGTTCAAAAACTTGGAATGAAGCTATCAGCAAAGGGTTTAGGCGAAAAAGGAAACGAACTTACCGAACTTGAAGTGTTTTCGTTGCCTAAATTTTCTGAGACTTCCCAACCTAGTATTGAAGCAAGAGAAGAAGGTAAAATAAAGGAGGTAAGCGATGCAAGTTAACCTCTTTTATAAAATTTACTCTTTGTCATTTGATCCCACTACGTCCGATGAAGTCGGACTTCACGAAATAATTTCAAAAAGCCCAAAAATTCAAAATTGGTGGCATTATTTGCCTGGAACCTACCTACTCAAATCTCAATGGACACTTGAGACAATTCAAAATGAGATCGTTAAAAAATGGCCGCAACAGCGATTCTTGTTAATGGAAGTTAATTACAAAAATAGAAATGGTTGGCTCCCCGAAAAAGCATGGAAATGGTTACGCCAATTTGATAAACCAAAATAACAATCCGCTGTAATCGGCTAAAAACCGTTGGAGAAACTTAATCAGTCCTAATGTATACCCTTAAGGACAAGGATTGGCAGCAGCAATTAATGTAAATTTAGCCGGAAATTTAGCACTACTACTTGCTCTCGAGACAACAACATAACCATCTTCAAGCGGTTGGCGAAGAGCTTCAAGTACAGCTCGGGGAAATTCGGGGAATTCGTCAAGAAAGAGCACACCTCGATGGGCCATAGAAATCTCTCCGGGTTTTGGATTTGTCCCACCACCAATAATTCCAACACTACTAGCGGTGTGATGAGGAGATCTGAAAGCTCGCTTCTGGACCAAACCTTCCTTAACTCCACCTAATATGGAATAGATTTTGGTAACCTCAACGGCTTCTTCAAAAGTTAGTTTAGGTAGAATTGAGGCAAAAGAACGCGCAAGCATAGTCTTGCCTGCCCCAGGAGAACCGCGGAGCAATACATTATGCCCACCCGCTGCCGCAATCTCTAAGGCTCGTTTAGCTTGTTCCTGACCCTTTACTTCTTTCATATCAAAATCCTCTAAATCCTCTTCCTCGAAATTAAACTCAACTGGAGCCATTGCTTTAAGAAGTTCAATTTTTGAAAGATGATCAAAAACCTCTTTTATATTTTTAGCTGGAAAAATATTTAATCCTAAGACTACACTTGCTTCAATACTGTTACCCTTGGAAATAAGCAGATCAGAAAAACCTTGTGCTTTCGCCATAGTTGCCAAAATCAAAGCTCCTTTTGTCGGATAGATTGAACCATCGAGTGAGAGCTCTCCAAAAATTAGGCTTTTTGAAAGATCAGCTTCGAGTTGTCCCGAAGCCAGTAAAATGCCAACTGCAATTGGTAGATCAAATGCAGGTCCTTCTTTAGGAAAATCAGCCGGAGCAAGGTTGACAGTTATCCGTTTAGCCGGTATATCAGCACCGCTGTTTTTCAAAGCCGCCCGAACCCTTTCTTTCGACTCTTCGACTGCCTTATCAGGCAAACCCACTATAGTAAATGAGGGTAAACCCTGAGAAGCAATATCAACCTCAACTGTGATTGGCAAAGCCTCCAATCCAAATAATGAACCCGAATATATTTTAGCAAGCATTGGACAAAATTATATCGTTGGGAAACTCATAATTTATAATTGCTTCAGATACAATTGCATAAATTATAGTTACATTGAGGACAAAAACAAGTAGTCTTTTTTATCATTATAGTAAGTGTTAAGATACTATTATGACCTCTACAACAAAAAAAATTCTGTTAGTTGAAGACGATAGCATTCTGAGAGAAACTTACCAACACTTTTTTGAAAAATCCGGATACATTGTTTATCTTGCTTCAAGCGGACCTGACGCTGTTTCTTTTTCGGAAAACGAAGCCTTTGATATCATTCTACTTGATATTATTATTCCGGGATTTGACGGATTTCACGTACTCTCGAAATTAAAAGAGAACCCCAAAACCGCACACATTCCAGTGGTGATGATGACCAATTTGGATGATGATAAATTTCTCCAAAGAGCGATGAAACTGGGAGCCACAGAATACTTAATAAAAGCCACCACAACTCCACAAACTACAGTGGCTCACGTTAAAGAAATAATCGGTTAAGAGAGGTTAGTCCTGTCTTCAAGCGGAGCCCGGGAAGACGTCATTTGATTGAAAATTCAATCACTGCGTTCTCATAAATTAGTCGAAACTTTTTTTCGCTAGTTGGTACATTGTAGGAAAGTGATATTTTAGTTTTTTCGTCAGGGTTCAAGCCGTAAACTTGCTTATCCCCTTCATAATTTGCAACATACTGAACATCATCACTATCTTTCAGACGAAAACTTGACGGGCTATATGAAACAGCTTTTTTCGTCAGATTTTCCAGCGAAACTTTTAAATTAAGCTGTGAATTTTTGAAATAATCAGACTCTAGATAAGCTGACTGCGATGCATTCTTTTCGTAATATTCTTTGCTTTCATTTTTTTGCTTTTCATAGGCTGCGTCATACTTTGCTTCTTCAAGTTTAACTGTTATTCCGGATTTAACAGTGACTTCTTCATTAATATCTACAGTTTCTACTCTTGGTTCATTTGTCTCAGTTTTTTTTGTTTCCTTTTTTTCGATTTGTCCGCTTTTACTATTTTTTTCACTTTGGACACCAAAACTATACGAACCGTAACCTACCACTAACAAAACTACTAGAAACAGAGCTATAAAACCGATAAATTTTCCCCTGGAAATAGCTATTAATTTGGGTTTTTGAGTTTTTTTATCTAAATCGATAACTTCAGTTGTGCTTTCTTCTTTGGACTGTTCTGGCGGGTTTACTTCTTCAGGCATGTTCTAATTGTAATCTTAAGTTCCAAAAATTGTCAACAAAAAACTCAAACCATACGAGCTTGAGTTTTCTGATGTTCAAAGGTAGAGAGTAAGCCAGATTCTGTTCATTCCGAAAAGTCGGAACTGATGAAAATCTATCTAAGCGTGATCTATTGGTCACTCCTGTCCGGTATTACCGGACTGCCCTCGTCTTCGGTACTCACCAAGCGGGCTACAAACGTACCAGTCGGAGGTTGCACCAAGGCGGATTGCCCGTTTCATTCTTGCTAAAAATACTAGCTAGCAAGACTCGTCTCTGTTGCTCTCAAAAGATGTTAATTCATCTTCTGTATCATTAAATTTCTAGTAAATTTAATGATCACGAGGCCTTTCAGCTGACCGCTTACACGGCCCACTTTGCTTTATGGTGTCTGGACTTTCCTCTACACGAAGCTTTACGCAAAATGTAGTATTCATCCTTCTACCTTCGAACGCTAATCATTTTAGCACATTTCAGCGTAAATTTCAACTCTTTTGGTCAGACTGACAGAAGTTAAAATTCAGGGTATAATTGTAATTAATGCTGGAAATTATTGTCTTTTTAGCCGCTTTAGCTATTTGTATTAAAGGTTCTGATTGGCTTGGAAGATCGAGTGTAAATTGGGCAAGACAATTTAGGCTCCCAAGTTTTATTGTCGGGGCAACTTTTGTAGCTGTAGCCACTAGTCTCCCCGAACTTGTGATTGCTACTGTTGCTGGACCGATCAACCACGAGCCTAATCTTGCTTTGGGAGTTGTTTTAGGATCACCATTGATAAATATCGGTATTATCCTTGCTTTATCTCTGTTTGTCACAAAACAGAGACCTAAGTTAGGTTATTTTTCAAGAGCTATCAATATTTTTCTTGTTTTAGCAATCTTACTTTTAGTCATTTCTTTAAATACAAGCTTTGGCAACCCAATAAATATACTTCTGATTGCACTTGGAATTCTCTTTGTTATGCTCGAATTTGTAATTGGAGGAAAATCGCAAACAATTTCTGAAAATATTGAGCACAGATTTCAGATTATTGTTGGTTTTTTTAGTTTCACAAAAGAAAGAGAATCCTTGTTTGAATTTATTTTTGGAGCGTTGTTTTTACTAGTTGGTAGTAGTTTTATGGTAACTTCTGCGCTCTCGATTGCCAGTACTTTTCAAATAAACGAACTGTTTCTATCGGCAACTATAATCGCACTAGGTACCTCTTTACCTGAACTAGTTACCACACTCAACGCTTTGGTACACAAACGGGAAGATCTTGCTTTAGGGGTCTTGGTCGGGGCTTCGGTGATCGATCTGTCGATCGGAGTTGGACTAGGTTCTTTGTTTAGTCAGACCAGAATTAATTATCCGATAAATTTGATATTTTTTATCCCGCTTATTTTAGTTGGTGTACTTTGTCTACTAACATTTTGGAAAAAAATCCCAATTCAAATAATCGCTGGACTATTGATAACCACAGTTTTTCTTTTTGTTTTTATTTTTTCAATTTATGAAATTTTCTAAAAGATTATTTGAAATCCTGATGTTCAAGTAAATCGTAAATTACTACTTGAACAATTGCTGCTAAAGGCACAGCGAGTATCGCTCCAATTATCCCAAAAAAGTTTGCACCTATCAGCAATGCTAAAATCGTAAGTAATGGATTAATACCAACCACTCCTTGCATTATTTTTGGGACCAAAAAATTATTTTCAAGTTGTTGAATAAAGATATAAAGTACAATCACACCTAAGGCAGCTACCGGACTAACTGCAAAAGTCACAATAATCGCTGGAACTGCTGAGAGTATGGGTCCAATTACTGGTACCGCTTCGAGCAATCCAGCTAATAAAGCTAATGGCAGTGCATACTCAACCCGAAGAAGAGTCAATCCAACAAAAGTCACTACAAAAATGATAAACATTAAAAGAAGTTCTCCCTTTAACCAACCGCCAACTTGTTTTTCAATTTTGTGCGCCAGCGAAGTCACTCTTTCTTTTGGTAAATTTGGAAATAATCGAAAGATATTGTTCTTAATTCGCTCCCTTTCAATCAGCATATAAAAACTCAAAACAGCTACGGTTAAAAAGTTTAAAAGTACGTTTACGGTATTAAAAATCAGGTTTACGGAATTAGTAAGAATTCCAGCTATTTGATTGGATAATATTGCCGTTAAATCCTCAGTTTTGACTCCAGGTAAATCACTAACTGAATACAGATAATTTAACTCACTAACATATTTAGGAAATTGTTCAACAAACCCTTTAATTTGAAATACTAGTGGGGGTATTATCAAAAACAACACAACCGCAAGAAATAAAATGAGAATTAAATAAGAAAAAACCGCCGCAAGAGTTTTGTTAAGGCCTTTGGCTATAAACCAATCTGCAAGTTGAGCAAAACCAATCATTAGAATATATGCGGAAAATATTGCAATCAGTATGAATCGAATTTTCCAAACAAATACTAAAGCGATAAGTAGGGCAATTATTTTGATAACCGATTTTAGTGAAATTTCTACTTTGACAGACTTCATAAAAGAAACTTTTTTTTTAAATTGACTTCTTCCAATAATATTCTAGCAAAACACGAAGCGAAGCAGCAATAGGTACACTGATAATAAACCCAACAGGTCCAGCAATCGCCCCACCAGCTAATATCGAAAAAAGAATCACTAAAGGATGTAATCTAGTTAACATACCTAATAGTTGCGGGATAACAAAATAGTCCTCAAGTTGTCTAAGTATAAAGTAAATCCCAATAATAAGAATTGAAAGTGTTGTCGGATCCAAACCCAAATGGTTTTCCCCAGAAACAAAGGCAATACTGGCCACTATCGCAGTAGCAACAATCGGTCCGATAAAAGGAATAAGTTCCAAAAACCCAGTTAAAACTCCGAGAATTACTGAGTATTTTACTCCTAAAACTGTCAATACAATACTACTGACAGTTGCCATAATTAAGATCAATAACAACTGACCCCTTAAATAACCTCCGAGGGCAATATTAATTTGATGTGTAACTTCTCTGACATCCTTAATGGATTTGTGGGGAAATTGGCTTGTTATTTTTTCAAGTAGTTTTTTTCCGTCTTTAAGTAGGTAGTAAGAGGCAACAATAAAAACCAAAATTCTAAGGCTGTAGGCCAAAACGCCACCAACTAACGGGATTAAAGAGGCCTGAATTTGGCTCACGTAAAGGACAACTGAGTCTAGGTTCCCCAAAATCAAGGTCTTTAAACCAAAGATATGACCACCAATCTCCCACTCAGGTAGTCTTTTTATCGCATTGATTCCAAAAGAATTTATGTTACCAATCTCTTCTTGAAACTCCAAAGTTTCGGCCAAAATCTTACTGATAACCCAGAAGGAAGAATAGGAAATTAGTCCGATTAGAATAATGAAAAGTAAAATTATAGCAAAGATTCGTCTGATTCGAAGTTTTTTTTGGATAAAATCTACAACTGGGCTAAATATATAAGCAAACACTGCTGCCAAAATAAACGGTAGCATTATGTCTCTTGCTAGGTAAAAAATTAAACAAGCAGAAATTATTAGTAAAATTATCAAATTTTTACGAGTTATCATTACTTTCTTTCTCAAGAAAACTCTTAACCAAAAAACTCACTTCTTCGCTGGTATTTTCCATAGTTATATCATACCAATTAATACTTGGATCACGCTTGAACCAAGTGAGTTGGCGTCGAATATAACCGTGGGTATCAAATTTCATTCTCAGTTTAGCACTACTTAAGTCCAATTTTCCCTGAATAAACATAACTGCCTGTCTGTAACCTACGGAAGACATGGAAGCTAGATTTGGTGAATATTTTCTTATTAAAATCTTAACTTCTGCGATAAAACCATTTTCAAACCATTGTTCAATCCGTTTATCAACTTTCTGGTATAAAGTATTTCTCTCAGCGCTTAAACCAATTTTCAAAATGTCAAAGTTAACTTTGTATTTTTCTTGCAGTTTTGAGAAAGGCTCCCCAAGTTGGTAGTAAACTTCCAGTGCCCGAACAATCCGCCGTTTATTGTTCTTATCAATTTTTTGATAGGTTTTAGGGTCAAATTTTTCTAAATCGGATAACAATACTTCGATCCGTTCATTTTCCAATCTTTCTCTAAGTTTAAAATCTGGTGGTGCTTTGGGAATATTTAAACCTTCAGTCACTGCTTGGATGTAAAGTCCGGTACCGCCAACTAAAATCGGTAACTTTTTCCGTGACTGAATTTCTTTAATTCTCGCCAATGCTAACTGCTGATACTCCGCCAAAGAAAACCTCTCGTCAGGATTCTTAACATCGTAGAGATGGGTTGGAATATTACCCACCAACCAATAATTCTTGAATTTTTGAATTAATTTTTTGCCTTTTGCCTTTTGCCTTTTTACTTCAACTAGCTCTTTGCCCGTACCAATATCCATACCAATGTAAACCTGTCGACTATCGGCACTCACCAATTCTCCGTTGAACTTTTCGGCAAGCGAAAGTGCAAGGTCAGTTTTTCCCGTCCCCGTCGGCCCACAAATTACTAAAAGCTTTTGCATGAGGCCAGTCTACCATAAATTAATTTAAAAGTGATAAACTATCGTTTATGGCCTACAACCCCAACACAATTTGGATTTCACATACTTCCCTCGGCGATTTTGAAAAGTGTAAGCAACTTTACTACCTGCGCAATCTTTATCGTGACAAAAAATATGGCAACAACTTTCGTTTGCAGGTTGCCTCACCTTACCTTTCTCTGGGCGAAGCAGTTCATGATGCAATTGATAACTTTCTACAACGTTACGAACCAGAACACCGGACTCTGGACCGACTTGTTTATGAATATAAACGTGGTTGGCATCTGAAACCAGGACGAATTGGCGGCTTTAAAGACGAGTCTCAAGAAAAAGAATTTAAGGAGCGCGGAGAGGCAATGCTTGAGCGCTTTATGAAAAATAGTTATTTTTCTAAAGGTAGTCCAATCCGAGTTAATTTTCCTAAGTTTCCTTTGGTCGGGGAAGATGATGTCGTTTTGGTGGGAAATTTTGATTGGCTCGAAGAAACACCCGAAGGTTTGCATATCCTAGACTTTAAAACCGGAAAAGAAGAAGGTGAGGAGTCTCTGCAACTGCCGATTTATGCAATTTTAGCAAAACATGTTTTAAAAAAACCAGTCGCCAAGATAAGTTATTGGTATCTTGATCGAGACGACGAACCAGTAGAGATGAAAATTCCTGACCTTAGTAAAACTTTAGAAACTGTTAAAGAAAAGGCTGCCAAAATGGGAGATGCAATTAAATTTCAAGATTTTCCCTGCAGTGCTGAGATCGGTTATTGTAAAAATTGCCACGAATATCACAAAGTAATTAACGACCAAGCCGAACACGTCCAAACTGATTTTAAAAGAAAAAGGGAAGTTTTCTTTATTGATTAATATATCGTCTAGCAAGTTGTTTTTGAAAAACTAAGAATTTTATTATATTATGGTCGAAGATTGTCTTCAAGCGCAGAGCGCTTTAGCGATCTATATTTTTTCGGGGACTCAAAAATGGCAGATTATATTGTTGGCAGTCGAAAACCAAAACCAGGAGACAAAGTTTTTGTCATCCAAAAGGTAGATTACGGCACAGAGGACTATGTTGAAGGAACTGTTAAGGACGTTCTAACCTCCAGACCCGAGCACCCTAGAGGCCATAAAGTTCGTTTAGCAAACGGAGTTATTGGAAGAGTTCAAAAATTTTCTGACCAAGGAGAAGTTACCCCAAGACAACCAAAATATGAAAATCGGGAAAGTAACGAACCTCAAGAAAATGTCCCATCAATTTTACCAGACGAAGACGACCTAGTGTAGCCTTATTGTCGTCTCGAACCTCAGTGAGAGATCTCTCGGCAAAAAGCCTCGAGATGACCTTAGGTCACTTTCGAACGCTCTTTTTAATACTTTTCGCAGCAATAAAACCAATTGTATTCATTTGCGGAAGTTGCAGGCTTTGTCCAGTTTTAGGATTCCTTCCAGTTCGAGCGCGGCGGCCACGAATAATAAATGTTCCAAAACCAGAGATAACAACCTTATCTCCTTTTTGCAAAGAATCCTCAATTGCAGAAAATGTAGCATCAACTGCTTCTTTGGCTGCTTTACGAGTTAATCTAACTTCTTTTGCAACTTTTTCAATAATATCTACTTTTAACATTGTCAATAAAAAGCAAGGTTCTAGGAGAAATTTGCAATAATAATTTTAGCAAATTTCAACTAGGTTCTTACTTTTAACATTTTGTCACCTCCTTTAGTAAAAAAAGTAATTTAATCAATAACCCGATCAATTCGTTTGATAGATTTGGCTTTCATTTTTTTGTCGGTTTCCACTAAAACTGAGTTGAAAACTTTGGGTCCGGTTTCTACCCATTCAAATCGAGCAGGCCCTGTATCTTTTTGTTTCTTAATAACTATTTCCGGAACTACACCTAAAACAGAGTGTCTAGCACCACTCATACCAACATCAGTTACAAACGCAGTTCCGCCCGGCAATACCCAAGGATCAGCAGTCGGAATATGAGTATGGGTTCCGACCAGTGCTGTGACACGGCCATCTAAAAACCAAGCCATAGCATTTTTTTCACTGGTTGCCTCCGCATGAAAATCGACCAAAATAAAATCTGGTTTTTCCTTGGCGACTTGTTCAGTTAAAATCGCGTCAATACTTCTATACGGTTCATCAACCGGCTGATCAATCCATTGCTTACCTAACAGATTTATCACCAATATTTTTTTTCGTGAAACTTTTGTAATTGTGAAACCAACACCTGGGTTATCCGCTGGATAATTGGCTGGACGTAAGACAGTCGGATCATTATCCAAACTTTCCATAAACTCTTGCTTAAACCAAATATGATTTCCGGAAGTAAAAATGTCCACACCCATTTCTCTCAACTCCTCAACTCTTTCTTTCGTTGCACCTTTTCCATGTGACAAATTTTCAATGTTGCCAACTACCAAATCAATTTTTTCTTTTTTACGCAGGTCTGGAAGAACAGCCGCAACTGCTTTTCGACCTTGCTTGGCTACAATGTCTCCGATGAATAGTATTCGCATACGAATCCTGCGCCCTTCGGGCTTAAAATCTTCTTATAATCATTTTGCAACCGATTCGGCCCTAGTTTCCCGCATTACTGTAACTTTAACAGTTCCTGGATAGGTAAGGGTATCATGTATCTTCTCGGCAATATTGTTTGCTAGAATCGTCAGAGTTGCATCGTCAACTTGCTCTGGATACACTATAACACGAACCTCCCGTCCGGCGGAGATGGCAAAAGATTTATCAACCCCTTTGAAGGAACTGGCGACGTTTTCAATTTCGGTTACGCGTTTTATATAGTCTTCAACTTCTTCATGACGAGCACCAGGACGAGATCCGGAAATCGCATCAGCAATGTAGACAATGATACTTTCAACGCTGGAAAAAGGTTTATCTTCGTGGTGCTCACCAACACAGTTAATAATTTTTTGATCAATATTGAATTTCTTTAAGTAATCAACTCCCAGCTGGACATGAGAACCTTCTTGCTCTCCAGTGAACACTTTACCAATGTCGTGAAATAGACAACCAAGTCGGACAGTGTTTACATCAGCTCCAACCATTCTGGCGATCGCCATGGCAATTTTGGTTTCTTCCAGTGTGTGTAAAAAAAGACTTTGTCCATAAGAATAACGCCACTTAAAACGTCCAAGAGTTTCGACCAACTCATTTGGCAAATTGTGAACTCCCGCCATACTACAAAGTTTTTCACCTTCTTCACGGCGGATTTTAACAAAATCCTTTCTTAATTGTTCAACAACCTCTTCAATTCTGGTTGGTTGGATTCGTCCATCAGCCATCAATTTTTCCAAAGCGATTTTTGCGATTTCCCGACGCTCACCGTCAAAACACGAAAGACGAATCGTCCCAGGTGAGTCATCAAGATCAACATCAACTCCGGTCGCATTTTCAAAAGCCTTGATATTGCGTCCTTCTCGACCGATTATCCGACCTTTCATATCCTCATCCGGCAAACGAACAATCGAAGTTGTGTATTCGGGAACATAATCGGTGGCTCCGGCCCGCATCGCATCGACTAAAATATTTTTGGCCTTTTCATCAGCTTCTTTTTTAATCTGATCTTCGGCTTCTTTAATTCTTCGTGAAACCTCATCTTTAAGCTTACTTTCGGTTGCGTCCAAAATTAATTTTTTGGCTTCTTCACGTGTAATACCGGCAGTTTTTTCAAGTTTCGCCGCCAGTTCTGTGCGCATTTTTTCGAGTTCCTCATCTTTTACCCTAATTCCACTTTCCTTTCTTTCAGCTTCGCTGATTCTCTTGTCTAGACTTTCTTCCTTAGCAGCAATTCTTGCTTCAAGCTGCATAACTTCGCTGCGAACTTTGCGAGTTTCTTCTTCAGCTTCACGCTTAATTTTCAGGGCTTCATTTTTCGCATCCAAAATTATCTCCCGCGCATCGGTAGATTCGCTTTTTTCATCTTTTTCTTCTTTACCCTTAGTTTTTTGAGATTTAGCTAAACGCGGAACAATTACGTTCTGGTAACCATAAACTCCAACACCACCCACAAGGAGGGCGATAATTCCTATTATTATTGGATCCATAAATTGTATTCACCTTATTTTCCCAAAAAAGTTCGGGACCTTTCTAATGTCGATAAATGATTGATAGAACAAGAAACTTTCAATAAAAAGTTTCACACCAATTTTACTCTTCTTTACTTAATGTGTCAACGACTCGTTTTATGACTTCCCAATCAAAACCTTTTGAGGCAAGAAATCGACTCGTTTTTTCGCGAAATTCTTTTGGTGCCAGTCGACGGTAGAGGGAAAGTTTCTTTTTGGCCCCTTCAAGTGCCAGTTGAAAAGGATCAATTTCCGCCTCGTTCAGCACCTGCTCAATAATTTCTTTATCGATTCCTTTTTTGAATAATTCTGATTTTATTATTCGCGGAGAGGACTTTCTAAATTTAGTCCGCTGCTCGACCCACCAAATGGTAAACTCCCGATCGTTAACCAGTTCTAGTTTCCTTAATTTATCTAAAACCTGTTCTATCGATTTCTGAAAATTCTTCTTTTCCTCCTCGCCTTTATCAGTTAGTTTAAGTTTTTGCAGCAGGTTATCGCGGATTTCTTTTTCCGATCTTGGGCGGTAGGAAAGAAATTTAATCGCTTTTTCATAAAGCCGCTCAACTTGGTCTTTAAAAATTAACTCCTGTGTTTTTTTCTCTGTTAACGTCTCTCCGATTTTAATTTGGTTAACAATTTTTGATTCGCGGGAAATACCAAAAGCAAAATCCCCATCAATAAAAATGTTGACTCTTTTTGGGTTTTTCTTTTGGGGTTGGATGTCACTTATTAAACTCATAATAACTTGATTATACAACTAAAATCTGGTATAATGTGGGGAACAAGCATTATTTCAAAGGAAGGTCAAACAAATGAAACCGTTCAATCTGGGAGAATGGGAAGACGACGTGATGGTGGAGGTCGAGAAAATAACAAACTTCGACCACTTCCGTTGGCTCGATCTGGTTTGTGGGGTGAAAACTGCTTCGGAAACTAAGGGTTTTCGGAGATGGTACGTTACACTTGACGGGAGATCTGAAATCGAGGCGTTCGTTCCACCTGGCACCAAGGTCATGCGCCTCAAGAAGAAAGTCGATCAGGAAGCAAAGAAAGGGAGGGGTATATTCAGACGATTTCTGCCCATCTAGTCTCACCACCCAAAAGTGGGACTAATAACACAGTCGTGAAGCCTGGGCGGTTGTTATGATTAAATTCATTGCAAATTCTCAGGCTTTTCTTTTACTTGGATTTTTCTTCCTCTTCGGTATCTTCCGAAGCTTCTTTCATATCCATTGGAGCGCCACCCTTGGCAAAAGCGTCTTTGACTTTTTTCTCAATTTCAGTGAAAACTTTGGGATTCTCAGTTAAATATATTTTGGCAGCTTCCCGACCCTGGGCAATATTTTGACCGCCGTATTGAAACCAGGCTCCTGATTTTCCAACCACACTGGTTTCGACCGCAGCATCGAGCAGAGAACCTTCGCTAGAGATTCCTTTATCAAACATAATGTCAAATTCAACTGTTCGGAAAGGCGGGGCGACTTTGTTTTTAACAACTTTCACTTTAACTCGACTACCGGTAACAACTTGTCCTTCAGTAATCGATTCAACTCTGCGGACATCGAGCCTAACTGAGGAATAAAATTTTAAAGCTCGACCGCCCGGAGTAACCTCAGGATTTCCAAACATAACACCCACCTTTTCCCGCAGTTGGTTAATGAAAATTACAAGGGTGTGAGATTTGGAAATTGCACTCGAAAGTTTGCGCATTGCCTGACTCATCAACCGCGCTTGCAAACCAATAAACGAGTCGCCCATTTCCCCTTCCACCTCAGCTCTTGGGACAAGAGCGGCGACTGAGTCAATGACGACAACATCCACGGCACCAGAACGAACTAAAGTTTCAACGATTTCGAGAGCCTGCTCCCCGGTGTCCGGTTGAGAAATCAAAAGTTCTTTGATATCCACCCCGATACTGGCTGCCCGTGAAGGATCAAGAGCATGTTCCGCGTCAACAAAAGCCGCAATTCCACCTTTTTTCTGGGCTTCTTTAACAACATGCAGCGCCAAAGTAGTTTTTCCACCACCCTCGGGACCAAAAATTTCGATGATTCTACCCTTTGGTAGACCTCCAACTCCAAGGGCGAGATCCAAACCCATAACTCCGGTTGGGATGACATCGATGATCATCTTACTACCAGAATCACCCAGTTTCATGATCGAGCCTTTACCAAACTGCTTTTCGATCTGACCCATCGCCGCTTTAATAGCTTCTAGTTTTTGGTTTTCCACTTGGTTTTCCTTTCAATTGATCAAAAGTTAATTACTTAAAAAGTAACACAAAAGCAATTACTATACAACGCTCTCTAAATAGAACAAACTAACACTCCTTATTCTAGCAAGACATTTAAATAGACCTTGTCATCCTGATCGTAGTCGAAGGATCCCTTTATTATTCGAGGCACGTAACTATTGACGGTGTGTATTGAGTGATGTATTGTTAACGTATGAAAAAATCAAGTTTTGAACGCATAAATATTATCTTCCCCAGAGAAGTAGCTGAAAAATTGAGAAGAATCCCCGTAGGAAGTCGTAGCAACTTAGTCGTAGGTGCTACGGAAAAAGCCTTGCAAGAACGAAATAAAGAAGGGATTTACGAAAGACTCTTGGAACTTAGAAAGGGTCAGAAGCCTCTACCTCCTGGAACTATTGTTAAATGGGTAAGAGAGGATAGAAACAGTCACTAGTAACCCCTTCTAGATGAAACTCGTTATTGACGCCTCGGTAATACTCAAGATAACTCTTGTTGAAAACGAAGAAGATCAACAAATTGCTTTGGCTATTCTTAAACTTTTTCAGGAGGGTCAAGCTGATATTGTCTTGCCAAGCTTTTGGTTGTTTGAGGTTGGAAATACATTGATAAGAAAAAATGTCGGTTTTGAGGAACTTTACCCTTATCTACTTGAAATCGGATTCCGACAGCATAACTTTAACCATACAGAACTAATCGAAATTGGAACTTTTGCAAAAACCTTTAACGTTTCATTTTACGATGCTTCTTATCACGTACTTGCTAAATTGCTTAACTATACTTTTGTAACCGCCGACGAAAAGTATTTCGAAAAAACAAAAGAAGCTGGGAATATCGCTTTGTTAAAGAATTTAAAAATTTAATCACTTACGGGGTGTAGTTCAGTGGTAGGCTAGACTGCGACTTGTCCTCCCACTTCACTAATCGAATAATTGCGGGGTGTAGTTCAGTGGTAGAACGCAGGGCTGGGGGTCCTGATGTCGGAGGTTCGATTCCTCTCACCCCGACCAAGGTTTTTGAACTTAGAAACTCATTTAACCCTAAAATATTATCGAACCTTTGAGGCTATTTCGTGGACGTCCAGCTTCGATAGTTGTTCGTTATATAACGGAATAAATTTATCCCAAGGTAAGTGATAGCGTACCCAGACCCACTTTGGAAAAAGTTCTGGAATTGCAAACTCTGTTTCAAAGCCTTTTGGTTTCCCGTTTGAAATTTTAACCGTATTTCCTTGTCCCCAAGCTGTCGCATAATTAGATGTTAAAATAGCCATATTAATAGCTTCTTTTGACTGACAGAACAATATAAATTACTAATTAAGTTAATTGTATCAGGTACGTACCCAAAGTCAAATTTGCTCGTCTGATATTGATTGTTGTATAAAGGTAAATTAGTCAACTAAATTGTGTTTATCTCAATAGCTGCCATTCCAGCATTTTTGGTGTAATATACAATCAATTAGTTACTATTAAGTCTATGTTGGAGACAAAATGAAGCCAATTACCACTGATATCGAATGTAAAGGTTACGCGGTGAAAGCGGATATTTATGAAGGCAGCAAAAATGGTGCTTTATTGCTTTCGCTAATTGGCAGAACATCACACCGAACCAAAAAACATTACCAAAATCTTTTACCAAGACTGGCCGAAGAACCTGGCTTTACATCTCTAATTTTTGATTATTCTGGACACGGCGATAGTCCATTTAACATCGAAGAAACTAGACCAGCCCAACATTTTCTAGAGGTAATAACTGTTTTTGATTGGATGAAGGAAAAGTATCCTAACCGCAAGTTCTTTGTAATCGGTTCAAGCTATGGTGGTTTTTTGGCAACTCAGCTTACTAAGTATCGGAAATTTGATGGTCTCATTTTACGAGCACCAGCAATCTACAAACCGTCAGAGTTTTACACTCTGATAAAAAATGAAGACAGGGATGGTACACAAGCATTTAGGCACAATGTAGAGGATTTAAAGAACCATCCATTACTCGCTCGTGCTTCCGAGTTTGAAGGTAAGGTTCTACTTGTTGTTCACGAACTCGATGAGGAAATACCAAGGGAAACAACAGATGCCTACGCAAATGCATTCAAACCCGAGGTTATTCCTGTCAAGGGAGTTACACATTCGCTAGATAATGCAACCGAGGAGAAAGTGGCTGATTACAACCAGAAAATCTTTGAATGGCTTGCAACCAACGTAAATAGGGGTGTCAAGTAATGAAACTGTACAGATTTAGTCCAATACAAAGCATAGATGAACTGCTTGAAGCTGCTAAGCACATTAATTTTGAAGCTCACAAACTTTCTAAACAATCCTTCGGTTATTACCTTCCAAATAATGCTGGTAATATTGGAGTGTTTTGTCATTACGATGTTGAATATGAGGCTCTGATAAAGTTTAGAAAAGAACTTACTGAACCCTCAGACAATCCAAATCAAAAGTATTTCACTTTACTTAAACCAATCGTTATCCCAGCACAAGATGATGTTCCCGAAACTACTTACACCCATCTCTATATCAGGAAACCAGACCCCTATCGACATCACGTTGGAGATGTAGATTTTTACTTAGAACCTGAAAAATACAAACAGCTAAAAGACGAACTAATTGCGGGTAAGAAAATGGAAGGTGCAAGAGTCTTTGAAAGACCTGACCTAGATATGATTGAGTTATATGACCCTGACGTTGATGTTTTGGCTTATGTTAGTACTGAAAAAATGTCAGAAGCGGTTAGGGTGAAAAGTTCAGAGTTTACTAAATTATGAAGAGACTTTTCTTAGCTTCAGTTTTTGCTGAGTCTGCAGACAAATTTGTAGATACTTTCTCTGATTCTCTTGAAAAAACTACAGTTGCCTTTATTCCTACTGCAGCCGATCCGTACGAAGACAAGTGGTTTGTTGATGTCGATAGAAAAGCACTGAAAGAGAGGGGTTATCTGGTGCAAGAGGTCGATTTGAAGAAAAAAGGTATGGGTAATTTGAGAGAAGAAATGGGCAATGCAAGCATAATTTTCGTCTGTGGTGGTAATACTTTCTACTTGCTAGAAAAAGCCAGAGAATCAGGCTTTGATGAGGTTGTTAAAGAGTTGGTTGAAAAAGGGGTTATCTATATTGGTTCTAGTGCTGGTTCTGTCCTTGTTGGTCCAGACATTGAACCAGTCGCTTGGATGGATGATCCCAGCAAAGCCAAACTAGATTCAACTAAAGGCCTTGGTCTGGTAGATTTTGTTGCCCTACCTCATTTTGGCAATAAGAAGTACATATCAAAATATGAAGAAATAGTGAAGAAATATTCAGACAAATACGACTTGATCAAGCTAACTGATAAGCAAGCAGTTATTGTGGAAGGGGAAGATCGCAAGATTGTGTAATCTCTCTAAAGTGGGTAAATCAAATATATGGATTTTTCTGGTAGTCTCTTTCTAAACCCTGCTTCTCGTTTCTCAGATGGGAAGTTAAACCAGGAATCCATCCACTCCTTACTACTAGTTCGACATAGGTAGTGACCTTCAGGATATTTCTTAGATCTTCTTAAAAAGACAATTGTACCTGGCTTGTATATCTTCTTTCTAAACCTGCTACTTATGTACTTGTACTCATACTTTAGTCCTTCCTTTTCAAGTGCACTAACTATTTCTCTGCAATAAAAACCTGTTGTCTTAGCCTTCCTGTTACCATCTCTAAAGATATGTAACGCCTCTTGATAATCAATCCTCAATACCGAAGCTACACAGGCAACTGCACATCCAAAAGGATCCTCTTGCTTTATTGGTCTCATATTGGAGATTGTAGAATTTATATATTTATTAACAAGGAGCAGAAAGAATGATTTTAAAAAAAGCTGCCATTTTAGCACTTTGGTGGTAAAATCCAAACGATGGAAAATATTATTGGGTATTATTTAGAAGGAGTTTGGCAACCTGCAGATAAAAGGGTTTATAAAAAGTATTTCAACCACACGGTTGCTGTCGCGTACCTTGAAAACGAACTTCTTGAGTCGTTAAATCGAGAGATGGATACCATTCTTAAAAACTCTCCCGGAGCATTTTACTCGGCAGTGAGATTTTTATTTGCTGAATTAACTTACCTTTCTCATTTATACTGGGGATATATTCCAAAGAAGAAAAATGAGGGTAAAGATGTAGCTAAATTTATGAGGAAATTTAAAATTCTTTCTCCCACTTACGGGTTACATTACGAAGTGTTTCGACACGGGTTACTTCATACACATCATCCAAAATGGATTAAGAAAGGGGGTAAAATAGCAGAGTGGTATATTGGAAGTGACGTTAAATTAAAAAGATTCGGTATCTATTTACCGGAATTTTATGCAGAAATCAAAAATTCCATAAACCTATTTGTTGAGGAATTAGAAGAGGAACAGATACAGGGTAAAAAAACCAGGTTAAATAAAATGTTTGAGGGTTTTTCCGAAGCAGTTAAAATTTTATCTGTTCAAGACCTAAGCACTTACTCAAAAAACGATTTTACCAAGCTTAAGTTGTAAGGGGCAAAGTTAACCTATTATAAAAACGATTTAGGTTCTGTGGACTAAAGTTAAAAGAATTAAGTTGAGGCCAGAGGTTCCTGATATCGTCCAACAAGGGCGACCAATAAAATTCGTGCCTGAGTTACTATATCAAATTGTAGCAGGGCTGAGTAGTTATCGAACCTCTAGGATCATTTCCTAACTTTTATCAAACTTCCGTTATCCAAATCCCCAAGAGAACTAGAGTACATTGAAAATAGAAAATCTTCTAATGGGTATTCTTTACTCCCACCGTCTTCCTCCGCATAAGGGTCATTAACAAAAACTTTTCCATTTTCTAAACCAGTAATTACAACCGTATGAAAGGTGTAGGAAAAATCCTTTTTATGTTTTTCAGCTATGTTTTCTCTATAAAGAGCAGCGTTTGTTAAAAAGGCAATTAATGGTCTCCCACTATTAATTTCTTCTTCAATATCATTTTTGTCTGGAATCTTTACAGTAACCTTATTCTGTGGCCATTTTAGGAAGTTATTGAAGTAATTTATTACTTTCAGATTATGAATACTAACTCCTTTATGTTGCAACCGGTTAAACTTCTCAGTTAATGAATTTTTATCTAGATTTTCGTCATTTCTTGTAAAAAGTAGTGGGTTTCTAACAACAATATCTACAGAAAAATGTTGTCTTGCTAGATACTCTCCTAGTTGTGGGGCATAAGTACCTACTTCATCAGTAGAAATATCCTTCTTAACCTCCTCAAAAGTTTTCTCAGTCCTGTGAAAGTTTAGCACCATAGTTACTGCTGCTACCCCACAGTCAACAGAATCTTTTGGTTGTCTTATTAAAGGAACATCTAGTTTCATAGCTGCCATTTTAACACTTTGGTGGTAGAATCAGTACCTTGTTATCATATGGAAAATCTTTATCGACTTTATATTGATGAATCAGGTAATCATCACTATTCCCAATCTGACGAAGTAGGGAAGCAATACCTATCTCTCACAGGTGTAATTATCAGTTTGGATAATTATGAATCTGATTTACAGCCAAGAATAAAAAGTATAAAGAAGTTATTCTCAAACGATCCCGACAACTTACCGATTTTACACAGAGAGGATATTGTAAATAAAAAGAACTACTTTAATAAACTGCAAGATACAAAAATTAAAGAAGAGTATAACCGACAGTTATTATCAATGGTAAAAGACGTTGATTATAAGATAATCTGCGTTGTAATTGATAAAAAAGATCATTTAGAAAAGTATTCAAAGGCCGCTGAACACCCTTATCATTATTGCCTTACTGTGATGCTCGAAAGATATACTAATTTTCTTGCAACTATGGGGAGGGGTGACGTTTGTGCAGAGGCAAGAGGGAAAAAAGAAGACTTACAATTGAAAGCAAGTTATACACATTTTTACACTAGAGGGACAAATTTTAGGGAACCTGATTTTATCCAATCCGTTCTAACTTCAAAAGAAATTAAATTAAAAATTAAATCATACGGGATCGAAGGCTTAGAATTTACTGACCTACTCTGTTCCCCAACCAAATTTGACGTTTTGGTTGAATATGAAAAGCTAAAAGTAGCACCTAAAAGTTTTACCAAACAAATCTTGAATTCTATTCAAAATAAATATGTTGTTGGAAGAACTTTTAATAACTTTAAAGGGTATGGGAAAAAGTTAATCTAAATGAAAGAGGTTGGCTCTCGCCAACCCTTCCACGATACCCTTACGGGTTATCCACCTTCGATAAACGAATTGTTATAAATATAACACTAAAAGTTGTGTAAATCAACGAATTAGGAACCGATTTAGGTTCTGTGGGCTAAAGTCGAAAGAGTTAAGTTGAGTCCATAGGTTCTGGAGCTTGCCCAGCGTAGTTTTTACGAAGTTGGGTCCAACAAGGCCGACCAATGGCTATTGACATTATTACAATTCAACTGTACACTTCAGATGTATGAAAAACTCCAAGATAGTCTCGACAACAACTTTTAGGAACAGCTTAGCAGATGTTATAGACGAGGTGAGCGAAAAAGAAGATTATATTCTTGTAACCGAACGCGGTGAGCCAAAAGTTGCACTGGTCAACATTGATTTCTTTGAAGATCTACTAATGGCCAACTCCCCCCAATATATTAAAAGTATAAAAGAAGCTAGAGAAGATTTTAAAGCTGGTCGCGTATACACTCACGAGCAAGTTTTTGGCGATCTATAACCTCTGAATGAAATTCCAACTCACTTACACCCAAAGATCTCTAAAGGATCTGGCAAAACTTGATCGAATCGTTAAGAAAAGGTTTGCTAAAAAATTAGCAGAATTCGAAAACGACCCAATGAAATATAGCGAGTCTCTTAAAGAATCTAGGTTTGGAAAAAGACGATTTCGAATCGGCGATTATCGAGTAACTTTTGATATTGAAGGGAAAGAAATAGTTATTTTGCGTATCGGACACCGAAGAGAAATCTATAAAGGTTAAATCGCCCGCTACGCGCTCTGCGAACAAGTTCTACAAACGAGTTTAACTGAGGCCAGAGGTTCCTGATATCTAGGCGAAGCTTTAGCGAAGTGTAGTCCAACAAGCCCAACCAAGAGCTCTGTTAAGGTAGTTTTAAGAGGTTTGGTAAAAACAAAGTGCTTGAAGAATCATTTAATTGAGGGTTAACAAGAGCCCAGAAAATCAGAACAAATATCAACCAGAACGGAATATGTATATAGGTAGGAAGTGTAAAGTTTGTCATTGGATAATTCAAATTGTAGACCCCATACATAAAGTAATTAAAGTAAAAATATTTATGGAAGATAGCGAAATATAAGACTACGGAAGGGAAGGTTACAACCCAAACTAAAATAACCGTGAAAATAACCAAAAAAATTAATTTAGACAATAGACCTACTATTAACCAAAGGGTCAAAAAAACAAGAAAAGAAATGTTTATGTTTTTTCTTTCCTTCTCGAGATTAGGAAACAGATTTGAATCAGATGCTCGTTCCTTTAATTTAAAGATATTTTTAATCCAGAGGAATCCATAAATAACAAAGCCAGTTAAATACGGGAGGCTAAATAATATATATTTTGTTGGGATAAGAAAAAAATAAAAGAGGATTGGAAAGCTTATTAGAACACTCGTTATATAAACTACAATTAAGTTTCTTCTAACTCGTTCGTCTAGTTTTATTAGATAATCTTTACCGGAATCTTTACCCACACATAAATTATATCAAACTCTACTGTCTTTCGCGAGAATCGAACAACGTATTTAGGTTAGCCAACAAAAATAGATCGCTACGCGCTCTGCGACCTGCAGTTTTTAAAAGAGTTGATTTGAGGGTAAAGGTTCCTCACTCACCAACCGGTGAAGACAGAGTCCAACCAACAAAATGCTCCCACGAGTGCTATAATTTACTTAATGGGTGAAGACCTTAAACCAACAAATCAACCATCATCTACCGATAATAAATCGGGAAATAAATTTAATTGGAGATTAGTTTTGGGAATTTCTGTTATTGCCGCGCTAATAGTCGCTGCTTTATTTTACATAGCTTATTTATCGTTCTATAATCGTAAAACAACTAACACAACTGACTCTGGGAATAAAGTCGCAACAAAAAGTGCTGAAAAAAATTCAACCCCAACAAGTACTAAAAAAGATACTGAGACGAGCGAGAAGAGCACTACCATTCCACAAGAGTATAAATTAATTATTACTGAAAAAGACTTTGGTCAGTTCTTTGCCATAAGTAATGGCCAACAGGTTTTTCTGAGGTTGTCGAACAAGTATAGTTGGATTGAGTCTGAACCAAAGACCACAGGGGCGATTACATTAATCAGAGTAAATTATGAAAATGATCCGGGATATAGAGAATGGCAGGTAAACTACACAACCTCTTCAACCGCAACTATTGAATCAAATATTCAAACCGGAACACTGGGAACAGATGCGGAAATTACAAGGTTCTTTATCAACTTAAAAATCCAAAAGATCTAAAAGGAGTTTAATTGATGCCAGAGGTTGCGAATATCGCCTGCTACAGCGAAGCTTTAGCGAAGTGTAGTCCAACAAGCCCGACCAAGGATATTGATTTCGGAACCTCTTCAAACCTTAAGGAGAATCGGACTTCTTAAGTAAGAAAAAGGACATCTCCTCCAAGAATGTCCTTTGTTAACCAAATGCTTTGTTATTTTCTAACAAACACCCTACCCTCTAAAAGCACTTCTCCCTTCTGATTTACACAGCTCACTGCAAAGGTCGAGGCGTTGTTCGTTTCACTAAGTAATTCTCCAATTGCAGTAACAGTGTCTCCCGGAAATGTTGGTCTCTTGAACCTTATCTTTAAACCTCCACTAGTTGCCCATTCTTTTGAGAACCCCGCGTACATCATTTCGGAAACCAAAGCAAGAATAAGCATCCCGTGAGCAATCGTGCTTCCGAAAATAGACTTCTCAGCAAACTCCTTGTCTACATGAAGCGGGTTGTGATCACCCGATACTTCAGCGTAAGAGTTTACCATCTCTTGGGTGATTAACCGGATCACTGGCGTCAACATTTGAACCTACCTCTCTAATTAAGCATTTTACTGCTTTAATTGGCGAAAAGTAAGAAATGATTTAAATTTGCTGGTGAAAAACTGAAACTGTTCGTTTGAGGCCAGAGGTGCCTAAACCCGTCCGCCGATTGGCGGATCCAACGAGTACGCCTTAGTATTGACAGATAAAGTTAGAAATTCTATAATATAGAAATTATGAGTTTCTTAACGATATAATTCTAACTATATGAAATCTTCTAGACTTCGTAATTCGGAAATTGTAAAACCTCTCGCAAAAGGCCAAATAACCATACCTTCGGCTTTCCGCAAGCAGTTAGGAATAGATGAAAACTCTCTATTAGATGTTAGTGTTAAAGAAGGCGAACTGATTGTTAAACCACTGCGAAGTATCCCTACAAAATATCTACGCAGTTATACTGACAGCGACATAGAAGGTTTTCTCGAAGCAGATAAGTTAAATGCTTAAAGTTTTTTTCGATTCTTCAGTTTTGGTTGCTGCTGCAGGTTCGAAGACTGGTGGTTCTTTTAAAGTTGTTAATTCTATTCGCCAAGGAAAAGTTGAAGGTTGGATAAACGATGGTGTAGTGGCGGAAAGCGAAGAAGCAATAAGCAGGAAGCTTGCTAAAGCAAGTTACGATCTTTTTATAAACTGGTTGGAAAGTAATTATTTCAAAATCCTACCATTTCCAGATGAAAACAAACTCCAAAATCTTAAAGAAATTGATATTAAAGACCGTCATATTTTAATCTCTGCGATGGAAGCTAAAGTGGATTTTCTATTGAGCCTAGATAAAAGTCACATACTCACACAAAAAGCACAAAGTACAGTCCCTGAAATAAGAATTGTAACTCCAGGAACATTTCTCCAAAAACATTTTATAGTCTGACTAGTTAAGCAACCAAAATAAACCTATTTAAGTTCTGTTGGTGAAAATAGATCGCTTTGCTCCTCATTGCTTCGCAAAGTAGATCACTAAAGTGCTCTGCGAACCTCGTTCTTTAAAAAAGTTTAATCTCCCCCGCCAGAATGGGAGTTGCTCTCCCCAGATGAATTGGAACCAGCACCTGATTTTTGCTCAGAGTCTTTGGACCCACTACCTTTATTTTCAGATTCCTTATTAATTTGCTCACCTTTAACATCACCTTCTTTAAGTACCCTTTCAATCGCCTCTTTTGACTTTTCTGATGCCTCCTCTTGTGCCTTTCTTAAATTGTCCACTGCTTGTTTAATAGTGTTTTTATTTTCAGACTCAGAAGATTGTTTCTGATAGTCCTCTAAACTCCTTTTAATTGCGTCGTCATTCTTATTTTTCTCAATCAAACTTCTTACCTCTTCGCTGCGTCGAACGGGAATTTCATCTTTAAACTCAGGTTTGATTTTCTCAAACACAGTTTCTGACAACCTTTTTATCGGATATAACGATTCACCCGGAAGGCTACCTTGCGAAGCAAAAACAGAGGCTCCGGCAACAGACAAGCCTCCAAGGGCTAAACCAAACGGTCTAATAAAACGCCGCCAATCAAAACCAGAAGGTTTATTCAGATTGCTCGATATTTGATTAACCTGTCTCAGCTTAAAACTTTGGTTTCTTTCAAGCATTGGCTTTTTCAAAGAATCCTTAAAATTTGCTAGTTCTTCTGCCTCCGATGGATCGGCTCCGGCAGCAATTAGTTCATTTATTAGTTCGTCTCTGTTCATGTTAGTTCCTCTTTTAACTTTTTTAACCCTCGAAACTGTAGTACTCGAACATTGCCTTCACTTATTCCAAGAATAGCACCAATCTCAACAGCGCTTAAGTCTTCAAAAAACCTTAAAATCACTACCTCTCGTAAATTCTTTGGTAGTTTGGTTAAAGCTTGTTGCAAACTTTGAGCTGCTTCATCCTTTTCTAGACTTTCAACCAAATCTAGGTCAACACTTATCTCCTCAGCTTGCTCAAGTGAACTTGTCTTCTTCGAGCGGTAAAAATCAATCAATAAGTTGCGTGCAATCCGAAAGAGCCAAGCCTGGGGGTAGCCTTCTTTGAATCTCTTCCAGTTTTTGAAAGCTTTAAAAAATACTTCACTTGTCAAATCCTCAGCTCTGTGAACATCTTTAAGGTGCCAGTAGAGGAACCGGAAGATCTTATCGGAATATTTAAGGTAAATTTCGGTAAACTCCTCAACCATAGAATCTTCATTCTACCATCCCTCTAAAATATGTAACGGATTACTTGGCTTTTCGTTATACATTTGCAGAGGGCAATTTTAGCCCCTGTTTAATAACCTTAAGGAGTTTTTAGAAAATGAAGAAATTACTTTTAGTTCTCCCAACCCTTTTATTATTAGCTGCTCCAGTGTCTGCTTTAGCAAACGGTGATCATAATGACAATCATGGGTCTAGGGTTTCAGTAATTGCCAAAGACAACCAAGGAAATCATGGAGGAGAAGTAAGCGAAGTTGCCAAAGACAACCACGGAACATCAAGTGTTTCTAACCAAGGACATAAGGAAAACGATCAAGACGAAGGTGATGACAAAAACGAAGAAAAATTAGAAGGTAAAGAGCATCGTTCCGTAGCAACAGCTGCAATTAGGGAAAACTCTAGCCAACAGTTAAAAATTAAAATAAGTATTAAGGGTAACAATCACCTAGGAGCAACTGTCTCGGCAACTCACTCAGCTACTCCAAGTGCCTCGATTAAGATAAGTGGTCCTTTAGATCAAGTAATCCAAGTGTTGAGCAAAGTATTAGATTTTCTTAGAAGTTTAGTCTAAGAAGTAT
This sequence comes from uncultured Gammaproteobacteria bacterium, assembly GCA_964367355.1. Classification (GTDB taxonomy): domain Bacteria; phylum Patescibacteriota; class Microgenomatia; order Woykebacterales; family RBG-16-39-9b; genus CAYIWY01. The sequence goes on along the minus strand of CAYIWY010000001.1, from coordinate 131,401 downwards.
ACTAATTTGCTACGGAAAAGAGGCAACCTAAAGGTTGCCTCTTTTTTAACCATAAAAACTCCAGAATCACTTTAAAATTAGCCTGAGAGTAATAAGAAAATCGTATAACTTCGTTGTTGAACCCGCACTTTTCTTGCTGGAATTTTAGTAATTTAGTGTTAAAATTCAGAAATGGAAATAGGCTTTTTAGTATTGACAGTCCTCGGACTGTCTTTGTTTGAGATTATTACAAGCATTGATAACGCAATCATCAACGCCGAAGTTCTCGGTGGTATGAGTCAAAAAGCCCGTCGTTGGTTTCTGCTTTATGGGTTCTTTTTCGCTGTTTTTGTTGTTCGAGGTTTACTACCTTTTGCGATCGTTTGGGTTGCCAACCCTAGTATCGGACCGATGGGTGTTCTTACTGCTGCTTTCTCTAACGACCCAAAAATCGTCGATGCGATCGAACAGTCTTCCCCTTTGTTACTACTTGGAGGCGGGGTATTTCTTATCTTTTTATTTTTTAACTGGCTCTTTTTAGAACCAAAAAACTTTGGCCTAAGGGGCGAAGGATTTTTTCAAAGACAGGGGGCCTGGTTCTTCGCTGTTGTCTCAATTTTACTAACTATAATTGTTTGGTTTGCACTACAAAAAAGTACTATGTTAGGGTTTGCCGCTGTGGTTGGTTCAACTTCTTTTTTTATAATTCACGGATTCAGACAGTTTGCTGAAGAACAGGAGAAAAAAATGATCAGCAGAAACATGTCGGATATTAGCAAGATTGCTTATCTTGAAGTGCTTGATTCCACTTTTTCAATCGACGGAGTTATCGGAGCATTTGCATTTACTTTTTTTGTACCTTTAATCCTAATTGGAAATGGTCTAGGCGCCTTAGTCTTAAGAAAATTAACTGTCAGTAATATCGAGCGAATAAAACGCTATAAGTATCTGAAAAACGGAGCTATGTATTCAATACTGTTCCTAGGAATAATCATGATTTTAGATAGTTTTGGATTTGATATCCCACATTGGCTTTCTCCTGTAATCACCTTTGGTACTGTTGGTTATTTCTTTTACAAGTCAAAGATCGCCCATTGAAGTTAATTTTTGACCACTTACTCTGTTATTCAACCCAAATTTCTGCTATTCTATAGTTTAGCAAAACTATGAGTTTCTTAACGATATAAACCGTTATGTCCAGTCTTTCTACCCAACGCGTGCGGATAATTGCAACTCTTGGTCCAGCTTCAGATTCTCGTGAAACGATTCTTGAGCTGGCACGATCTGGGGTTAATGTTTTTCGAATCAACCTTTCCCATGCAGTTAAGGACGAGATTCTTGATCGAATAAACAGGGTTCGGCAAGCAGAAAAAATACTTGGTCAGCCACTGGCTGTAATGGGGGATTTGGTTGGACCAAAAATACGTATAGGCACCGTTGCCCCCGGAATAACTCTCGAAGCGGGTAAGAAAATCAAAATTTTAACCAAACAAACTTACGGCTCGGCTGAATCTATTTCAATTAATTTTCCGACGATAATAAAAAATTTAGAAAAAAAACATGACATTTATCTCGGCGACGGGGAGATAAAACTTGAAGTAATTGAAAAAATTCCTGAAGGTGTAGTAACCAAGATAATTGTTGGCGGGGAACTGCGCGACCGGATGGGTTTTTCCTCCCATGGTATTTCGATGCGTTTTCCTCTAACTGAAAAAGACGAGAATGATATTAAAATGATGGCTGATCTGGGAGCCGATGCTCTCGCGGTTTCGTTTGTTCAAAACAGCAAAAACATCGAGGAGGTTAGAAAACTTCTTCCACCGAAAAAGCCGCTAATGTTAATTGCCAAAATTGAAACCTTAGAAGCAGTGGAAAGAGCTGAAGAAATTTTGGAGGTTTCTGATGGACTGATGGTCGCCCGCGGCGACCTGGGATTTTCAGTTCCACTTGCCGAGCTTCCCCATATCCAAAAAAGTTTAATTAATCTTTGCTTAAGAAAATCCAAACCTGTAATCACGGCCACCCAAATGCTTGAATCAATGATCAATAGTCATATCCCCACCAGAGCTGAGGTAACTGATGTCGCCAACGCAATTCTCGATGGAACTGATGCGGTTATGCTTTCAGCTGAAACGGCAATCGGAAAGTTCCCGGTTGAAACCGTCAAAATGATGGTAAAAATTATCAAAGAAGCGGAAACAAAAATTCCCAAAAAAGATTTTACCGATTCCGATATTATTGCTGATGCTGTCAGTACCTCTGCTGTTGATATTGCCGATCGAACCAACTCGCAATTAATTATTGTCTTTTCTCAAAGTGGTCATACTGCTCGTTTGATTTCCCGACATCGTCCAAAACAGTTGATAATTACATGCTCTCCCGAACCCGCGACCATTCGTAATTTAAATTTCACTTGGGGAGTTTATTCTTCACTGATAAAAACAACAAGAGATTTTGATGGTCTACTTTTAGATGCTAGGAAAATCGCTAAAAATAATAACTTCTTAACCCTTAAGAAAAAAGAAACCTTTGTAATTTGCGCTGGAGCACCCTTCGGTCGTAGCGGAACTACCAATTTAGTTTGGGTAAATAAGGTCTAGGTTAAGTCAAGTATATCTGATACTATAATAGTTGAAATCTTTACTTTTCGCAAAATGTCAAACATTATTTGGTTTAAAGACCTCGCAATTGCTGATGTCCCAAAAGTTGGCGGGAAAAACGCTTCTCTGGGAGAAATGTATTCGAATTTAGTTAGGGAAGGGGTCAGTATTCCCAATGGCTTCGCCCTCACCGCCCAAGCCTACCAGAAATTCTTGGAGGTAAACGGCTTGGAATCTAAAATACGAGACGTCCTCAAAACTTTAGCCACCAAAGATCTTACCAATCTCCAAGACCACGGCCAAAAAATCAGACAACTAATCCGATCGGCAGAAATCCCAGAGGATATGGGAGCGGAAATTTTTGAATCTTACCAAACACTTTCAAAGCAATTTGACTCAGATAATACTGATGTTGCAGTGCGATCTTCTGCCACAGCCGAAGATTTGCCGGGAGCAAGTTTTGCTGGACAACAAGCTTCATTCTTAAATATTGTTGGGAAGGAGAACTTACTTAAAGCTGTCAAGGAATGTTTTGCTTCTCTTTTCACTGATCGTGCAATTTCTTATCGTGAAGATCAAGGCTTTGACCATTTAAAAACTTACCTCTCTGTTGGAATACAGAAAATGGTCCGCTCTGACAAAGCTAGTTCCGGTGTCATGTTTACACTGGACCCCAACACTGGCTTCGAAGGTGTTGTTGTTTTAACTAGTACTTGGGGGTTGGGTGAACTGATTGTCCAAGGCGAGATTACTCCAGATGAATTCCAAATTTTTAAAGTTGGTTTGAAAAAAGGTTATCCGGCAATTATTTCAAAAGTACTGGGTAGCAAAGAAAAAACTTTAATTTACGGCGAAGGTAGCAAAGCAACTAAATTAATGTCAACCACAATAGTAAAACAAAACAGCTTTACTCTAACTAATGAAGAAATATTAACTTTGGCAAAATGGGGGGTAATTATTGAAGAGCATTACCAAAAACCAATGGATATTGAATGGGCCAAGGACGGTGTATCTAGCAAACTTTTCATTGTTCAAGCACGACCGGAAACAATTCACGGGACTAAAAAGGTAAAAGAAATTAAGCACTACAAAATGAAAAAGACTACCGAGTTGATTACTAAAGGTGCGGCTGTCGGCACAAAGATTGGTGAGGGAAAAGCCAGGATAATCGACGACCCAAGTGGAATCAAAACTTTTCAGGAAGGCGAGGTACTGGTCACCAGAATGACCGATCCGGATTGGGAACCAATTATGAAGATCGCCGCTGCGATCGTCACTGATGAGGGTGGACGGACTTCACACGCCGCGATTGTCTCAAGAGAACTGGGAATACCGGCAATAGTTGGCACTGGAAACGCCACTGAAAAAATTTCCAACGGAGAGTTCGTAACAGTTGATTGCTCCAGTGGCACTGACGGTTTTGTCTGGAAAGGAAAAACTGACTGGGAAATAGAAACTTATCCGCTGCAACATTTGGAAAAACCCAAAACTCATATTATGGTTAATATTGGCAGTCCCAACGAAGCCTATGAAGCTTCTTTTCTACCAAACGATGGGGTTGGTCTCGCCCGCGAAGAATTTATTATCGCTTCCCATATTAAAATTCACCCCCAAGCTTTGATTAATTTCGAAAAACTAGATGACGATGTACTCAAAAATAAAATTGATAAACTGACCAAAGGTTACAAAGACAAAATAGATTTTTACACCCAAAAATTGGCTTCAGGAATTGCGCAAATTGGAACGGCTTTCTATCCCAATCCAGTTATTGTCCGTTTTAGCGATTTTAAAACCAACGAATATGCCACCCTTCTTGGCGGCAAAGCTTTCGAACCGAAGGAAGAAAATCCAATGATCGGCTGGCGCGGCTCGTCACGTTACTACGATACTCGTTTTTCAGAAGCATTTGGATTGGAATGTGCTGCAATAAAAATAGTCCGCGAAACTTGGGGTCTGGAAAACGTTATTGTAATGGTTCCTTTTTGTCGAACACCACAAGAAGGTGAGCAGGTCCTAGAAACAATGGCAAAATACGGCCTTGAAAAAGGTCAGGCTGGTTTGAAAATCTACATGATGGTCGAGATTCCCAGCAATGTCATTCAAGCTGAAGAGTTTATCAAACTTTTCGATGGTTTCAGCATTGGTTCCAACGACCTAACTCAACTAACTTTAGGAATTGACCGGGACAATGCAGGGCTTTCTCACATCGCCAACGAACGTAATGAATCGGTCAAAACTTTAATTAGCCAAGTTATCGAAGTTGCTAAAAAGCACCAAAAATACATTGGTATTTGTGGACAAGCACCAAGTGATTATGAAGACTTCGCCCAGTTTTTGGTTGAAAAAGGTATTAGCAGTATTTCCCTCAATCCCGATACAGTCTTGAAAACAACCCTAGCAATTCTAAAAACCGAAAAAACTTTAGGTAAATGATCAAAATTGACTCCATTAATGCAGCTATTATCACCGATTCTCGTGGTGAAAAAACAATCGAGGCAGCTCTTTCTTCCGGGGATTTTGAGACTAAAGCCAGTGTCCCCTGCGGAAAAAGTAAAGGCGAAAACGAAGCTTTTTGTCACACTGTTGAAAAATCGAAACAAATTATTTCCGACATCATGCCCAAGATTTTAGCTAAGGGTTACAGCGATCAAAATGACTTTGATAATTTTTTGCTTAAGCTTGACCAGACCGAAAATAAGGCGACCCTGGGCGTAAATGTTATGCTGTCTTTAAGTATTGCTTTTTGCCGTCTATATTCTCTAATTAACCATCAAGAAGTTTATACAACCATTTCGCAGCTGGCTGAAACCGCACCAGGAAAATTTCCACTTCTTTTTTTTAATTTAATCAACGGTGGTCTTCATGTTCCAAAATCTCTTTTTCCGCTACCGTTTCAGGAGTATCTCTTGATTCCGAAGGAAAACTCGCCAAAATCATCTTTAGAAAAAGTTTTTAGTTTCATTAAAATTTTGCAAGAAAACTTGGTAAAAAAAGGTCTTACTATAAATTATGGTGATGAAGGTGGTTTCATCATCACCGGGGAAAATCCGGAAATTGGTTTCCAATCTTTTCAAGATATATTAAATAAAGAAATTGTTATTAAAGATGGTTTTTACTTTGGTTTGGATGCCGCCGCCTCATCTCTTTGGAGAAAAGAACAAAAAGATTATTTTTGGAATAACGGACAGGTGGAACACTCTTGGAACATCGATGAGTTAACCAACATTTATCAGGCTCTTTCGGAAAAATACCCTCTTCTATCAATCGAGGATCCTTTTAATCAAGAGTCTTGGGGTGATTGGGCAAATTTGAATAGTAAAATCGGAAATAAAGTTTGGTTGGTTGGCGATGATTTAACTGTCACCAACGTGAAACGGATAAGACAAGCAAAAGAGCAGGATTGCATCAACGCGGTTCTGATTAAACCCAACCAAATTGGAACTGTCAGTGAAACTTTAGATGCGGTAAAATTAGTAAAGAGTTACGGTTGGAAAACAATTGTCAGCCACCGCAGCGGTGAAACTAACGACTCTTTTATTGCTGATCTTGCTTTTGGAGTCGGTGCTGATGGTTTAAAAGCTGGATCGCCTTTGCAAAGTCAGCGTTTAGTTAAATATACTCGTTTAATTGAGATAGAAAAGTCGTTACAATAAGACTATGAAGATTGGCTTTTTTGAAACAAAAAATTGGGAAGTAGAATATTTAAAAGCAAAATTACCAAGCCATCAACTTGTCTTTAATCCCGGATTCATAGACAAAAACAACCTCCCGAACGAACGTGACTTTGATATTGTCTCGATTTTTACAGACTCAAAGATTGACAACAGTGTAATAGCTGCCTTACCAAACCTCAAACTAATTGCCACTCGAACAACCGGTATTGACCATATTGACCCAAAAGCAACAAAAGCTAGAAACATCTCCGTTAAAAACGTTCCAACTTATGGGGAAAATACAGTTGCAGAGTATACCTTCGCCCTACTTTTGAACCTTTCCCGCAAAATCTCTAAAGCGATCGATAAGGTTAAAGAAAAGGGTAGCTTTTCCTCGGAAGGAATTGAGGGTTTTGATTTATTGGGAAAAACTCTTGGGGTAGTCGGAACTGGTCATATTGGACAACATGTTATCAAAATTGCCAGTGGTTTTGAAATGAAGGTAATTGCTTTTGATGCTTTTCCGAATAATGAGCTCTCAACTAAATTAAATTTCCAATATGTTAATCTGGAAACACTCTTGAGGACTTCTGATATTGTTACCCTACATGTTCCTTATCTGCCAACAACTCATCACCTAATTAATAATGACAATATTGGCTTTTTTAAAAAGGGGGCGATACTTATCAATACGGCTCGTGGATCAATTGTTGAAACCGAGGCTATAGTTAAGGCTTTGGCAGATGGCACACTTGGCGGAGTTGCCCTTGATGTTCTCGAGGAAGAAACTGCTTTAAAAAATGCAAAACAACTTATTTTAGAAAGAGAACTCGACGATAAAGATCTTCGGACTATAATTGAAAATCACGTTCTAATCGATATGGAAAATGTCATTATTACTCCCCACAATGCTTTCAACTCGAGAGAAGCCTTAACTAGAATTCTCAACACGACAACTGAGAACATCTTATCTGTGCAATAAACTTAAGTTATAATGAATTTATGAAAAAACCTTGGTTTGGTGTAAGCCCCTTCTGGGGTTGGTATCCTCTGACTTGGCAAGGTTACAGCGTAATCTTAACCATGTTTCTCTCAATTATTTATATAATGTTTCTTTCAAACTCCAATTCTCATTCTGTTAGCGATACACTACTGCTTGCCTTCCCGTTTATTTGTTTAATGATTACAATCACGATGTTAACTGCTTTAATCACCGGTGAAAAACCAAAATTTGGCAAAAGGAATCACAGTTCCGAAAGTTACAGCCCGGACAATCCCCAAGCTTACCTATTACTTGCGTTGCTCTCAATACCCTTTGCTCTTTACTATTTCATAAATAACGGTTATATCGGGACAGCTATTTTCATCTTGGTTTTCTTTTTACTCTATCGAATCTATTTAAAATTAAAGTCTTTTGAATAAAAATGTACGAAGGTAATAGATTCAACAGCCCCTTAGTCCAACTCAGCCGAATGAGTCCATTAGTTTGGGCAATTATTTTACTAATAATAACTGGTCTTCTTGTATTGATACCGTTTTGGAAAAATTTTTTCAGAACCCTTGCAATATTACCGCTTTTCCTTGGTGGTTTATTTTTCTACCAGGCAATATTTAAAAACAGATACTAATTCGCCCAATAACCATTAACGTAGGAACCAGTAAATAGTGCTAGAAACAAAGTAAAAACTACTATTACTAGATTTTCCACCAAAGGATTGTCTTCACCCAATTTTGCCAGAACAAAAAAACCCGGAACTAAAACTAGACAATACCGAATCGCGCTATCAAAGGTTCCGGAAGAAATAAAAAATAGGATGCTAACAAGTACATAAACTCCGTAGGATTTTCTAATCGAGAGAGCTTTAACCCCAAGACCAGTAAAAAATATAGTGACTAGAACTGTTGGGGCTAAGAAAAACTTAAATAATACTGGGATTGGGTTTTGGAAAAGAGGAAGCAAAAACCCCGGACGCAAAAGTTTACTTACAAAAAAAACTCTGTCCCAATTTTTTTGATATTCTAAAAATAAGATCGGGTTACCAAAGTTCGCTTTTAAATACGCCATATAAGAAAAAAGTCCGACTGGCACCAAACCAAACCATAAAACATCCAGTTTTATTTTTTTCCATTTGAATTTCCTTTGCTCCAGGTACTCGGTTAGTAAAGGTAAAAATAGGACTATCCCTTGCATTCGTGTTGCTGAGGCAAACATAGCAAAAATCGCAGCTTTGACAAAATTTCCTTTTCTAGCGTAGTACAAACTTGGGATTGAAAGAGCTAGGAACAAGGATTCAGTATAAAATGCTAAGAGAAAGATTGCCGTTGGAAAAATCAGAAAATATATTAAAGCTCGCAAAGAAGTCTTTTTATCAAAATCTAGCCTAGCTAATTTATAGATAAATATAACTGCAACGAGATTGAAAATACTATTTAAAACTAGTCCGACCAAAGCAATATTGAAATTAATTAAATTTGCAAAAAACCTGGTGATAAAAGGAAGAAGGGGAAAGAAAACGACTAAGTCCTTGTTTGGGGAGTAACCGACTGTCGAAATCGAATAGTACCATTTAGCATCCCAGTAGAACCAAATGGAGAGAAGATGATCTATTTCACTTTGTGGATGGGAAATGTTTGGCAAAGAAGTTGGCAACTTGGTTGCAGCAATGTAAGCAAATAAGGTCAGAATTATTTTCCAAAGTAAAAATATTAGTAAAACTACTCTTATTTCCTTGGGTATTTTGAACCAAAGGTTTTTAACGCTTTGGAGATTGCTTTTTTGCCCGTGCTTTACCAGCAAATCCATATTTTCTTCTTTCCTTTGCTCTCGGGTCACGGGTCAGAAGTTTTTTCTTAGATAGCGCTGATCTGAATGTTTCGTCGTACTGTAGAAGTGCTCTGGAAATACCGTGAATTACTGCTCCAGCTTGGGAGGCAATACCACCACCATTCACTTTTATTTGACCAGACATTTGACCAATACGATTTACAACTCGGAAAGGTTCTTCAAAAAGTTTATCATTTTTTAAACCAGCGAAATAATCCTCCAGCTTTTTTTCATTAACAGTTATTGGACCCTTTTCTAGTTTTAACCAAACCCTGGCAACTGAAGTTTTTCTTCGACCAACACCTTTAAAATAATCTTTTTCCTTCAAAGTTTTCTTTTTTGTTTCTACCTCTTCAATTACTTCAACTTCTTTTACTTTTTTCATGTCTTTGTCCTTATTAAAACTTTAGTTCCTCAGCTTTTTGAGCTTCGTGAGGATGCTTTTCTCCAGGGTAAATATAGAGTTTCTTAATAACTGCTTTTCCTAATTTTGTTTTTGGCAACATTCCAGAAACTGCATGCTCAATTATCATTTCTGGTTTTCTTATTCTTAAGGTCTTTAGGTTTTCAGTTTTTAACCCACCAGGATAACCCGAGTATCGATAATAATATTTTCGGTCTTCTTTTTTTCCAGTTGCGGCAACCTTAGCAGCATTTACAACCACAACATAATCCCCGCTGTCTTTATAAGGCAAGTAACTAACCTTATTTTTACCAAGAAGTATTGTAGCAATTTTAGTAGAAAGTCTACCAATTACTAAACCTTTGGCGTCAACGATAAACCATTTCTTTGGAGTTTCAGTTTTCTTTACCGTTTTCCTTTTAGTCTTATTTATAGAATCAGAGACCTCCACTTTTGTAGAAAGGGTTTTTTTTGATTCTTTAGTTTTTACTTCTTTTTTGTTTTCCATTTTAATTAACTAGTTAAATTATTCCTTGTTCTTTTTCTTAACCTCTGGTTTCTTCCTAATTTCTTTTTTAATTACGATTTTCTTTTCTGCTTTTTTGCCAGGTTTCTCACCATCAATAACTTTAACTGGTTTTATTGAGCTAAGATTTTCTACAAACATCAGCGTCACCATCGGTGCTTGATCTCCGGTTCGATTTCCAAGATTGATAATTTTGGTATAACCACCCGGTCTTTGTTTAAACTGCGGTCCAATAACCTCAAGCATTTTTTTAGCAGTGTTTTCAGATGCTAATGCCTTTATCAACAATCTTCTGCTGTGAATACTATTTATCTTCGCTCGAGTTACTAATTTCTCGACCAATGGTTTAACTGCTTTTGCTTTTGCCTGTGTTGTGACAATCTTTTCATGCAAGATTAAATTATTCGCTAAACTACGAAACAGTGCTGTTCGTTGATTTTTAGTACGTCCTAATTTTTTTCCTGCAACTCTATGTCTCATATTTTCCTAATTAACTAATCCCTTTTCTCGAAGTTTTTCCTCGATATCTGATAGTGATTTTGCTCCCATATTCTTCAACTTTACCAATTCTTCCTTCGGAGCATTCAAAAGATCGTCAACTGTTTCTACACCTGCATTTTTTAGAGAATTTGTAATTCTTGTTGATAACTCAAGCTCCTCAATCGTAGCTGATTTATCAATTTTTGGTTTTACAACTTCGTCTTCCTTGTCTTTTTTCGGCGCCTTTTTCTGTTCAACCAAAACTGTAAAGTAATCAGTAAGTATTTTTGACCCTTCCTTGATAGCTTCGGCTGGCGTTACAGTACCATCAGTACTAATTTCAAAGGTAAGTTTATCAAAATTAGTTATTTGCCCAACACGAGTTGCTTCAACTTTGTAATTTACTTTTGTTATCGGGGTGAAGTTTGCATCAAGTGGAATAATACCAATCCCATAACCACGTCGATCATCAACGGGTACATAACCAACACCTTTTTCAGCTGTCAATTCGACTTCAAGTTTTGACTTATTGTCAGCTAAGGTTGCAATTACCTGATCTGGATTCGAAACCTTTACTCCTGCTGGTAAATTCAAATCTGAAGCCTTTACTTCTTTTGGCCCTTTTACATCCAATTCCAATTTTACTGGTTTATCTCCCTCAATCGATAAACGAATTTTTTTCAAATTCAGTAGAATTTGAACAACATCTTCTTTCACTCCTTTAATAGTAGAGTACTCGTGCGAAACCCCAGCGATTTTTGCTTGAGTAATCGCTGCACCAGGCAACGAAGACAGCAAAACTCTTCGCAGAGCATTACCCAATGTCATACCTAAACCTTGTGGAAGGGGTTCAATAATAATAAACCCTTCGTGGTTATTTCCATCGTGACTAATTTTAACTTGATCAACCATTTTATTACCTCCTAAACTTTTTAAAGGGGCGTTAATTCTAAAACTTTAAAAAGTCATAATAATATTGTCAAAACTACCGTGAGTAGACTATTTCACTGTCTGCAGTCTAACGGCTATAGAACTTTAAAACCTCTGCTCTCTAACGAGAGTAGAACTCAACAATTGCCTGCTCATTAATATCTGCTTCAATATCTTCCCGAACGGGAAGTTTCTTTAAATTACCCACCAAACCTTTTCTGTCCAACCAAGCTGGTAGTTTATCTTTATCAAATTCATTTGCTGTCTCTTTTACAAAAACAAAGTCAGAGGCTTTACCACTTAAGCTTATCACGTCACCTTCTTTGACATTGAAAGAGGGGACATTAACCTTTTTTCCATTTACCAAAACATGCCCGTGAGTGGTTAATTGTCTTGCTTGAGCTCTTGAAAAGGCAAAGCTCAGTCGAAAGACAATGTTATCTAATCTTGTTTCCAGTATCTGAAGTAATGTTTCACCAGTTGCCCCTTTTTTCTTTGCGGCTTGTTCGTAATATTTCCTAAATTGGCGCTCCAAAACTCCGTACATTCTTTTTACTTTTTGTTTTTCCCGAAGCTGTAAACCGTACTCAGATCTTTTCTTATTTAAAGTTTTCTGACCGTGTTGACCTGGAGGAATAGCACCTTTTTTCGCTAAAGGATGTTTACCAGAAACACTTCTCTTGCCCTTAAGAAAAAGGTTGGTGCCTTCACGTCGATCTAATCTAAATTTTGGTCCAGTATAACGAGCCATATATTTTTAAACTCTTCTCCTTTTCCTTGATCTTGGTCCATTATGCGGAATCGGTGTAACATCAGCGATCGCTTTTATCGCCAACCCTGAATTTTTCAGTGCTCTGATTGAAGCATCCCTGCCAGAACCTGGGCCCTTAATAAAAACTTCTACCTCTTTTAACCCATGGACCATAAGCTTTCTAGCTAAGTTTTCTACCGCAGTTGTAGCCGCGTACGGAGTTGCTTTCCTAGCACCTTTAAACCCAACTGCTCCTGAACTACTCCAACCCAAAGCATTACCATCAAGATCAGTGATGGTAACTAAAGTATTATTGAAAGTAGCGTTAACATAAACTTTTCCGCTGACTACTTCTTTAATTGTTTTTCTTTTCTTTTCCATAATTAAAAATTTCTGCTATCAATTTTATTATTTCTGGTTTTAAATTACATCACGCGCGAGCGTAGGTATAATTTATTAAATAAATATTACTTAGCCGCTGCTGAACTCGCGTCTTTTTTAGCGGCTACTTCCATCTTTTGAGCGACCTCCTTCTTTATTGCTCCAACAGTCAATCTTTTTCCTCTTTTAGTTCTTGCATTACTTCTGGTTCTCTGTCCTCGAGCCGGTAGGTTTTTTCTGTGCCGTAAACCTCGATAGGTTCCAATCTCTTCCAAACGGCGGATATTCTGTTGGATGTTTCTTCGCAAATCTCCTTCGACAATTATTTCATCAACTTTTTTTTGTATCTTTGATACTTCTGCTTCTTCTAAATTCTTGACTCTCTTGTCAGGATCAACCTTAGTTTCTTCGAGAATCTTTTTAGAAAGAGAGGGACCAACCCCAAAAATATAAGGTAGGGCAAACAGAACTTTTTTATTTGTTGGTAAATCCACACCACTTATTCTAGCCATAGCTTAACCTTGTCTTTGTTTGTGACGGGGGTTTTCACAAATAACAAATAAAGTACCTCGTCTTTTGACGATTTTGCATTTCATACATCTTTTTTTAATTGAAGCTTGTACTTTCATGTTTTAACAACCTTAGATTCTACGATTCTTAGTTAAAAAATATCGATCGTAATATAATAATATTTTGTTTTTAATAAACTTCATACTGATCGATATAAACCGACATTTTCTATCTTTCCCGATAAGTAATTCGTCCTTTTGTTAAATCATAAGGACTTATCTGAACCCTCACCTTATCTCCAGGTAAAATACGGATATAATTCATACGCATTTTTCCCGCAATATGGCAAAGAATTACTTGTCCAGCTAATCCTTCTGGAGCAGTTTTCCCTATTTCAACCCTAAATTGAGTATTGGGAAGAGATTCCAGCACTTTTCCAGTTATTTCAATATTATCTTCTGGCATTACTTACCTTTTGGTTGTGCGGCGTTTATTTTAACAGAAAGCTAAACAGCCGTCAACACTACAGGCCCTTTCTTTGTTACTACAATTGTTCTCTCAAATAAACCACTTAAAGATCCGTCGCGAGTTGCAATTGTCCAACCGTCGTCTAAAAGAACTATCTGCGGTTTGCCTTGATTATAAATAATTTCTACAGCAATAACTAAGCCTTCTTTAATTAATTCACCTTTACCTTTATTTCCAATCCCAGGTATCATCGGATCTTCGTGCAATTCTTTTCCAACCCCATGTCCAACAAGCTCACGAACCACACTATACCCACAAGACTCAATATTTGCCTGAATTGTTGCGCTAATATCGCCAATGTGATTACCGATTCTTGCTTGATCAATAGCTTTCCAAAGCGTACGTTCACCAACTTCTAAAAATTTTCTGGTTGCCTCTGGCACACTTCCAATAACAAATGTTTGAGCCATATCAGAGTTATAACCTTTGTAAAGTGCTCCAAGATCAATACCAACTATATCACCGTTCTCAAGTTTATCTTTATCTGGTAATCCATGTACAACCCAATCATTTGGTGTGGCACAGATACTATATTTATACTTATTTACTTTTTTAAAAGCGCTTTCTGCCCCATTCTTCTTAAAAATTTCCTCAACTGCTTGATCTATTTCCAAAGTTCTTACTCCTGGTTTGAGTTTTTTCTCAACTTCTACCATCGCCTGAGCGCTGATGTTACCGGCTTTTCGTATCAACTCAATTTCTTGTTTTGTCTTTGAGTAACTCATCTATTTCTTTCTGAACTTCTACAATACTTTTATCGTTATTTACGATTTGTACCTTAGTCCCACTTTTTTTGTAATGCTCTATTACCGGCAACGTCTTCTCTTTAAAAAGTTCTAATCTTGTTTTTATCGAATCTTCAATATCATCATACCGACCTCGTTCTTTTAACCTCTTAATTGCTATTTCTTCCGGGACAACTATCTCAAATACCAGATCGACTTTTCGATTAAGCATTTCAACCTGCTTCATTGTTCTTGGAAAACCTTCGATTAAAAAATTATCGTCGAAATTATTTTCCCTTAAATAATTCTCCAAAGCTGGTACTGTGATCTCGTCAGGTATTATCATTCCTTTTTCCATCAAGGATCTTACTTTTTTCCCAGTTTCAGTTGGTTCTTTTTCAATCTCTCGAAGAAGATCGCCAGTTGAAACGTAAGGAATATTTAATTTATTCGCAATAAAATGTGCGTGTGTACTTTTACCGCTACCTTGAATCCCAAAAACAAGTACAATCATTTTGGTAAGTTACTTATTTAAAAAACCTTCATAAGAACGCATAACTAGTTGTGACTCTAGTTGTTTGGCTGTTTCTAGAACTACAGAAACGACAATCAAAAGTCCTGTTCCTCCGACAGCCAAAACACTGATCTTGGTAATTTCTTGTAAAATAAAAGGCATAACTGCAATTGACCCAAGAAAAACTGCTCCGACCAAAGTAATACGGTTGACTATGAAAGATAAATAGTCCGCCGTAGCCTTACCCGGTCTAATTCCTGGAATAAAACCACCATATTTCTTAATTTCATCCGAAACCTTAGTTGGATTGAATATTACCGAGGTGTAAAAATAAGTAAAAACAACCACCAAAAAGAAATAAACACCGCTATAAAGTGGCACAT
Organism: uncultured Gammaproteobacteria bacterium; assembly: GCA_964367355.1. Taxonomy (GTDB): domain Bacteria; phylum Patescibacteriota; class Microgenomatia; order Woykebacterales; family RBG-16-39-9b; genus CAYIWY01. Next base: position 116,214 of record CAYIWY010000001.1, on the reverse strand, counting down.
TACGAGAAAAATTAACTAAGGCATCTGCAAAGTTCTTAATCTGAATATTAGGGTAATTACTCAAAAAAGTACCGACAACTCCGGGTATTAAAACCAAAGAGACAGCGAAAATAATCGGAATTACTCCCGCCTGGTTCACCTTCAAAGGTAGAAACGTCGTTTGACCCCCATATAAACGGTTACCGCGAACACGTCTTGCATATTGCACAGGAATTTTTCTTAACCCCTCGCTTCCAACCACAACACCCATAATTATCACCAGGGCAGCAACCAGTACTGCCGCATAAGTTAGAATATTATCCGCAGTTATCAGCCCACCTGCCCTAAAAAACGAAACCGGCATACTACCAACTATCCCGACAAATATCAAAACCGAAATACCGTTCCCAATACCTTGCTCAGTTATCAGTTCACCTAGCCACATAAGCATTATTGTTCCGGCCGTCATAGTCAGCATAACAGCAATCATCTCTAGGGGGCTTAAATTTCCGATAACACCTGTGCTGCTTCGTTTAAGGAATGTAATAACTGCAAAAGACTGTACTAAAGCCAAGGGCACTGTCAGATAACGAGTGTATTGATTGATCTTGGCTCTACCGTACTCACCCTCTTTTTGGAGTGCTTCAAGTTTAGGAACCATAATTCCAAGTAACTGCATCACAATCGAGGCATTAATATATGGATTTAAGCCTAAAGCAATAATCGAAAAATTAAATAATGTACCCCCGGAAAATAAATCCAAAAGTTCTAAAAGTTGGTTGCCTGAAAACAAATTTTTCAAAGCGCTGGGATCAACACCCGGAACTGGAATATGAGCTGCCAGGCGAAAAACAAAAATAATACCAACTGTGAAAAGAATTTTATATCTTAAGTCTGGAGTTCGGAGAATATCCCGAAAGGTTTTAAGCATTTATCTGTTCCTCTTTTTCTTCCTTGATAGCTTCTACATTTCCTTTGGCTTTTTCTATCGCTATTTTTGCTGTTTTAGTATAACTTACCTTTATAGTTAACGGCTTATCAATTTCCCCTTTAGCTACAACTCGAATAAAATCAGGTCGTGCAGATTTTTTCAATAGGCCTTTCTTGATTAAGCTTTTTGGGTCGACTACATCGCCAGAATCAAAAACTGAAAGTTGGTCAAGAGTTATTGTCAAAGTCTTTTTTGCCAAATGATTTCCAACCCCACGTCGAAAAGGTAACCTTTTAATTAAAGGTAGCTGCCCGCCTTCAAAACCAAGCCTAACTTTTCCACGACCCCTGGCTTTCTGACCTTTGTTACCTTTTCCTGAAGTTTTACCTTTTCCAGAAGACTCGCCACGTCCGACTCTTTTAGTTGGGGTACCTTTAATTTTTAAAATTTCGTTTAATTCCATAGGTTATTCCTTGACTTCAACTTTGTCTTTTTGACTTTTTCTGTCTTGTTCTCCTAACTTTTTTCCTCTTCTTATTTTCAAATCCTCAACCGGACGTAAACTTTTCAACGCAGCAAGAGTTGCATAAACATTTGATGCTTTGTTGGAAGTTCCCAATACTTTCGAAAGGATATCGTGAATTCCAGCCGCCTCAGTCACCGCCCGTACAGCACCTCCAGCAATAACTCCAGTCCCAGGTGAAGCTGGCTTCAACATTATTTTTGCTGCTCCCAGTTTAATATTCACTGGATGAGGGATTGTAGTACCATTCATCGGCACTGTGATCAAATGCTTTTTTGCATAAGTAACCGCTTTTTTTATCGAAGATTGAACTTCTGGTGATTTTCCCAAACCAACTCCAACTTGACCTTTTCTATCACCAACGACAACAAGTACTGAAAAACCAATTTTGTTTCCTCCTTTAGTTTTTTTCGAAACGCGACTAACTTGAATTATTTTTTCCTGAAATTCGCTGTCTTGATAATAATTATCCATTGGTCTTCTAAAATCCATTAAAATTTCAATCCTCCCTCTCTAGCACCTTCTGCTAAAGCTTTTACTCGCCCATGATACAAATAACCGGCTCGATCAAAAACCACATTTTTTATTTTTTCTTTGGCGGCTTTTTCTGCAACCAATTTCCCAACTTCTTTGGCTTTTTCTGTTTTTGTTAAGTCTTTTTTAGTTATCGTCTTATCTGCAACAGAAATTACTGTCTTACCGGTTTTATCGTCAACTAACATTCCATAAATATGAGCATTAGAACGAAAAACTACAAATCTTGGACGATCCTTTGTTCCTTTAATAATACTTCTTATTTTTAAATGTCTTTTTTCTAACCTAATTTTTGAATTTTTCATTTTTTATGCCGCAGCCTTTCCAGCTTTACCAGCCTTTCGTCTAATAACCTCACCTTCGTATTTTATTCCTTTTCCTTTGTAGGGTTCTGCTGGTCTTACTTTCCTTATTTTACTTGCCATTTCTCCTACCAATTGTTTATCGAAACCAGAAACGGTAATTTTGTTTTCATTTGTACGAAAAGTAATTCCTTCTGGCGCTTCAATCTCAACCTGATGAGAGTAACCTACGGTTAAAACTAGTTTTGATCCTTGGACCGCAGAGCGAAAACCCACCCCAGAAATCTCCAGTGTTTTTTCGTAACCTTTGGTCACTCCTTCAATCATATTTGCAATTAAAGTTCTAATTAAACCATGCATTGCTTTTGATCTGTCAGCGTCATCTTTTCGAACAACAGAAATCACATTATCTTTAATGTTTACTTTAACTTCACCTGGGAGATTTAACTCTAAAGTACCTTTCGGTCCAGTAACTTTAAGATTATTTCTTTCAAGTAAAACTTGAGCGTTGTTTTCGTATTTAATTGGTAGTTTACCGATTTTACTCATCTTATTTTTCCTTACCAAACCTCACAAATAATTTCTCCGCCCACTTGTTTTTTTCTTGCTTCTTGATCAGTAAGCAAACCTTCACTGGTAGAAATAATCGCATAACCTAAACCTCCTAAAACATAAGGAATCTTGGTTTTACCACGATAAATTCTTAGACCAGGTTTAGAAATTCTCTTAATACCTTGAATTTCAGGTTCGCCTTTTTCATATTTCAAACCAATACGAATAGTTTTTCTTTCATTCACTTTATCTTCCTTTACAGAATCAAGATAACCAATCGCCAAAAGTTTATCAGCAAGGGTTTTTTTTAATTTTGAAAACGGCACAGTAACTTCTTCCTTCGAAGCAGCGTATCCGTTTCTAATTATTGTTAACATGTCTGCAATTGGGTCTGTCATCTTTTTCCTCTTAAATAATTGATAATTATGTTACCAACTGGCTTTAATTACACCTGGTAATTCTCCTTTGTGGGCAAGTTGTCGAAAACATATTCGGCAAACTCCAAATTTTCTAATATAGGCTCGAGAACGTCCGCATTGACTGCAGCGGTTTTTGTCCCGAACTGGGAATTTAGACGGTTTATTTGCTTTTACTATCATTGCCAATCTAGCCATTATTCTTGTGCCTTTCGGAAAGGAATACCAATTCCTTCCAACAATGCTTTAGCTATTTCATCATTTTTTGCGCTAGTTACTATTGTTATTTCCACCCCATTTTGCTTATCGTTCTTTGTGTACTCAATTTCAGGAAAGACATTAATTTCCCGAAACCCAAGTGTGTAGTTGCCTCTACCATCAAAGGATTTTTCGGAAACGCCGCGAAAATCACGAACTCTTGGTAAAACTATTGCCGTTAGTTTATCCAAAAAGTCGTACATTTTCTTTTTTCGTAAAGTAACCTGAGCACCGATTGGTTGGCCGGCTCTTAACTTAAAGGCCGCTATTGCTTTTCGTGCTTTGCGAACTGATGGTTTTTGGCCAGTTATTTTGTTTAAATCACTGGCTATTTGCTCTATAGCTTTATCATCAGAACTTGATTTGCCAAAACCAACGTTTAAAACTACTTTGTCAATTTTTGGCAATGCAAAAATATTGCTTATTGAAAAGTTTTTGCTTAGGTTTTCTTTTACTTTGCTTTCGTATTTTTCCAAGACTTTCATAAATTATTATTTATATCACGCTTTAGCGGGATATTTTATTCCGCTCTAAACTATCTGATCACATTTCTTACAAACTCTACTTTTTTCGTTATTTTTAACCGTAAACCCAAGTCGGGCTGACAGTTTGCACTTTGGGCAAAGAAACATTACGTTTGCTACAGGAAGAGGTTTAATAATGTCAATAATTCCTGCCTTTTGATTACTACCTGAGGCTTTCTTATTTTTTTTGTAAAGATTTATTCCCGTAACCACAACCTTGTTTAGATCTGGTATTATTTTCTCGATTTTTCCTTTTTTTCCTTTTTCGCGTCCGGAAACAACCAAGACTTCATCACCAATTTTAAGCTTCATTTTTAGACTACCTCCGGAGCTAAAGAAACAATCTTTAAGAAACCTCGGTCTCGAATTTCCCTGGCAATTGGTCCAAAAATACGTGTTCCTTTTGGATTACCATCTTTATCGATTATAACGGCAGCATTATCATCAAAACGTACATAAGAGCCATCGACTCGTCTATTCTCTTTTCTGGTTCTCACCAAAACTGCTTTTACAATTTCAGCGTCTTTCACTGTCCCATTTGGATCGGCTTTTTTGACAACACAAGTTACCACTTCACCTAAAATTGCCCACCTTTGACGACTTCGACCTGGTTGCCCTATCATCTGTAAGATTTTTGCACCACTATTATCTGCTACATTTATCATTGCTCTATTTTGAATCATTTTTTGTTCCTTGTATCAATTACCGCCACAACTTTATGCTTCTTAGTTTTTGAATATGGCTTAGTCTCTGCAATTTCAACAGTATCACCAACTTTAACTAAAACCTCGTTGTGTGCGGCGAAACGATTGGTTTTTTTAACTCTTTTTTTGTAGATCGGGTGAACAACTAATCGTTCCACTTCTACAATTACTGTTTTATTCATTTTTGTACTAACCACTTTACCTCGCATTAATTAACTCCTTGTTTGTAATTTCGGTTTTTAGCCTAGCTATTTGTCTTTTGTTAAAACCAATACTTTTACCGTTTTTCAATTTCCCCAAAGCGTTTTCAATCTTAAGATCAAATAAAGCTTTCTGCTCGTCTTTGAGATCTTTTCTTAGTTCTTCAATATTTTTTCCTTGTAAATCTATTTTCTTCATTTTAGTCTTCTAAAATATGACGCTTTAGCGGCATATAATTCTAAATTTCGTTTTTATCAATAAATCTTAAATTAAGAGCAATTTTTCTTCCTGCCAAACGCATTGCCTCTTGAGCAACGCTTTTCTCGATACCACCCATTTCAAACAAAATAGTCCCTGGTTTTACGACGGCAACATAATGGTCAACTGCACCTTTTCCAGATCCCATTCGTGTTTCCAGTGGTTTTCTGGTTACTGGTTTATCAGGAAAAATTCTAATCCAAATACGCCCACCACGTTTTGTGTGATGTGTCATTGCTCGACGGGCCGCTTCGATTTGACGAGCCGTAACCCAACCAGATTCCATTGTCTTTAATCCAAAATCTCCGAACTCGATATTAGCACCACGAGTAGCAACCCCATCTCTAGAGCCCCGAAACTGCCTACGAAATTTTACTCGTTTAGGTTGCAACATAATTCTTATTATGCGGCTCGCGAAGCGACCGCCATATTCCTTTAATTACCTTCCTTTTCTGCTGGCTTGTAAATCCAAACCTTTACACCGGTAATACCGGCTGTCAAAGTTTTTGCTGGAACTGCTGCGTAATCAATATCAGCTCTCAGAGTATGCAGCGGAATACTTCCAGTAGATCGTTTTTCATATCGGGCTATTTCGGACCCGCCTAATCTTCCGGAACAAATAATCTTTACACCGCGTGCCCCTGAACGCATTACTCGATCACACGACTGAATCATAAGTCTCTTTACTGGCATTCGTCTTTCAATTTGGTCGGCAATTCCTCGAGCTACAAGATAAGCATTTAAATCCGGTCTTTTGATTTCTTCAACGTTAACAGAAATTTTTTGACCAACCATTTTTTCTAGCTCTTTTCTTATTTCCTCAATTCCAGCTCCAGATCTTCCAATAACCATACCTGGTCTGGAAACATGGATAATAACGTTAATTTTATTTATTGATCGCTCAATTACCAATCGACTAACACCAGCAGGTTTTAGCTTGTTCATAACAAACTCCCGAATTTTAATATCCATCGCCAAAAGTTCTTTATAACGACCTTTTTCAGCAAACCATTTGCTTGACCAATCTTTATTTAACGAAAGCCGAAAGGCTATTGGATTAACTTTCTGTCCCATTATTAACAAAAACCTTTCTTTTTACTTATTACTAAATATTTCTTCATATTATTTTGACTCTTCTAAAATTACTCTTATATGGCTGCTCTTTTTAAGAATAGGATGTGACATACCTCGACTTCTTGGTCTTGCTCTTTTTAAATCCTGGCCTTCGTTTATGATTACTTGTTTAATAACCAATTTCTTATCTGTAAGCTTATTATTGTTAGTTGCGTTCGCGATTGCTGATTTTAATACTTTAGCTATCATAAGTCCAGCTTTTCTAGGTTCGTACTTTAAAGTCTCGAGTGTAGATAAGGCGTTTTTACCTGATAAGGTTTCCCCAACCAAACGGGCTTTTCTGGCCGAGATCCTAACATTTTTTGCTTCAGCAATTATTTCGCTCATAGTTTACTCCTTAGGTTGGCGTTACAGTTCTGTCAGTAATTCTACCGTGGCTTCTGAAATTACGAGTCGGAGAAAACTCTCCAAGTCTATGCCCAACCATCGGTTCAGTTACAAAAACATTGATAAAATTCTTGCCGTTATGCACTGAGAAATTCAAACCAACCATGTCTGGCGAGATTTGGGAAGAACGAGCCCAAGTCTTAATTGCAGTTCTTGAGTTCTCTTCTTTTGCTTTTTTCACTTTTTTCAAAAGTTTCGCGTCCACATAAGGACCTTTTTTTAGCGATCTAGACATTCTATCGTTTCCTTCCTTGGACAATTAATTTATTACTTTTTCTCTTATTCCTTGTTTTCTTTCCCAATGTTTTCTTACCCCAGCGACTTTTAGGAGAACTCATTCCGATACCGGAACGGCCTTCTCCTCCACCGTGTGGGTGGCTACTTGGGTTTTGGGCGACTCCTCGAACAGTCGGGCGAATACCCATTCTGCGACTTCGTCCAGCTTTTCCAAGAGTTATGTTTTTCCAATCAAGGTTTCCTAAACTTCCAATTGTCGCCATACAATTAACACTAACTTTTCTTACCTCAGTTGAAGGTAAACGCAAGTGTGCAAAACCACCTTCTTTTGCCATCAACGTTGCACTTGCCCCAGCGGAACGAACGATCGCTCCTCCTCTCCCTGGAATAAGCTCGACATTGTGAATAACCGTCCCAACAGGAATGTTCTTCAAAGGCATGGCATTTCCCATCCTGATCTCAACTTTTTCTCCAGAAACAACCTCCACTCCAATTTCGAGACCCAACGGAGCAAGAATATATCTCTTTTCACCGTCTATATAATTAACTTGGGCAATAAAACAGGTTCTGTTTGGATCATATTCGACCGAAACAACCTTACCGGCTACATCAAACTTATTTCTTTTAAAATCAATCTCGCGATAAAGTCTTTTGTGACGACCGCCAATTTGACGCACACTAACCTGACCAGATGCGTCACGACCACCGGTTTTTGGTAAAGCTGAAGTTAACCGTTTCTCCGGCCGCTTTTTTGAAATATTTTCTTTTACCCTCGTTGCAAAACGATTCGATGGGGTATTCCCACCAATTCTTTGAATAGCCATTAGCTTTTTACCTCAAATATATCTATCTTCTGATCCTTACCAATTTTTACGGTTGCTTTTTTGATCGGTCCCAAAGTAGTTCTAACTCTAGTTCTAAAAACTCTTTTAGATTTACCTTTGGTTGTTCTTGTACTAACTGATAGCACATCAACCTTAAATAATTCTTTTACTGCCCTTAAGATCTGGCTTTTTGAAGAATCTTTGTCAACGACAAATGTATACTCGCCACGAGAAGCATCTTTTAAGGATTTTTCCGTTAAGACTGGTTTAACAATTACTTTGCTCACATCCATAACTATTCCTTGCCTTTTAAGATTTCTTCAATTTTTCCAACGGCCTCTTTTGTTATTAACATCTTTTTATTATTAAGTACCTCGTAAACATTTAGATCACTGGCTCTTTGTATTTTTGTTTTGGTTAAGTTTGCCAAAGCTCGTTTTTCGGTATTATCAAAACTTGTTGCCACAATCATGTTTTTTTCTTTAATATTTAAATTCTTTAACATCGCTACTGCTTCCTTTGTTTTTGCTTCTTTAAATTTAAGGTCTTTTAACACTACTATGGCTTTATCACTAAACTTTGCCGACAAAGCAGAAATTAAAGCTGCTTTTTTCATTTTTTTAGGTAAACTTAATGAGAAATCTCTTGGTGTTGGTCCAAAAGTAACTCCTCCGCCTCGCCAATGTGGGGCACGCGTGGATCCAATTCTAGCTCTACCAGTACCTTTTTGTTTCCACGGTTTGCGACCGCCTCCTCGAACTTCTCCACGTACTTTTGTATCTGCATTACCTTCTCTTTGGTTAGCTAAAAAAACTCTAACTGCCTGGGCAATCAAGTCTTTGTTTGGTTTAACTCCAAAGACCTCTCGTGAGAGTTCAATTTGATCAACACTTTTTCCGAAGATATCAAAAACCTCAACTGAAAAGGGAGTTTTTTTCTTGACAACTTCTTTACCTTCATTTGGTTTTGCTTCTTTTGTTATTTTCTTTTTTACTGCTGTAATCTTTTTTTCCATTTTGTCTTCAAAATATCACGCTTTAGCGAGATATAAGTTCTAGATTATATTAATTTATTCCTTAATCTTTTCAGTATTTGTTTCTTCCACTTTTACCTCTACAGCTTTATTTTCAGTAGAAATTTCCTGGTTTTCAGCTGGTTTTTCCTCTTCTGTACTCCCACCAATAGTAGGCATGGCTGGAATTTCTGGTTCGTGATAGTCTGCTTTCTTCTTCTTTGATTTTTTCACTAAAACAACAGCACCAGTTGGACCAGGGACTGAACCTTTTACAACCAAAATGTTCTCATCTTTGTCAACTTGCATTACTTCTAATCCGAAAATGCTTACTCGCTCGTCTCCCATATGACCAGGCATTTTTAAACCCTTCATAACACGTCCGGGAGTAGTTCCCGAACCGATTGACCCTGGAGCACGATGACGATCGGACTGACCATGGGTCTTTGGACCTCCATGAAAACCATGTCTTTTTACTACACCAGCAAATCCTTTACCCTTAGATTTACCGACAACATCAACCAAAGCGCCTTTATGAAAAACCTCCTCGATTATTACTTCCTGACCAAGTTTCAATTCACCATCAAAACTAACTTCTTTCAATATTCTAGGTTTGTTAACTAATTTGGCCTTATCAAAGTGTCCTTGTAAAGACTTTGTCACTTTCCTAGAATTCCCAGAACCAATCTGTACTGCTTTGTAACCATCGGTTTCTTTCTCTTTTAAGGCTACGATAACATTTGGCTCAAACTTTATTTTTGTCACTGGAGTTACCCGACCATGCGAGTCGAACATCTGTGACATATTTAGTTTTTTCCCAATCAATGCTTTCAACATTTTGTTCTTACTAAATGCAGAGCTCTTTAGAGATCTACATATTTTCCCGAAAAGAAAAAAGCCTTTTTTAGGCTTTTTCTAAAAGAAAAACCGTTTTTGACGGTTACATCTTTATCTCAATATCGACACCGGCTGGTAGTTCAAGATGCATAAGTGCATCAAGGGTTTTTGGTGTTGGCTCGATAATATCAATAAGCCGCTTGTGAGTTCGAATTTCGAACTGCTCACGAGCATCTTTATCTACGTGGGGAGAAGTGGTTACCGTAAACCGCTCTTTGTCGGTTGGTAGAGGAACAGGACCTGCTACCTTTGCACCAGTGCGGATAGCGGTATCCAAAATCTCTTCTGCAGAGTCATCGATGACTCGGCTATCATATGACTTTAAACGTACTCTAATACGACCCTTTGCCATAAAATTTTGTTGGTCTTACTCTTTTCTTAAGCAATAATCTTTGTAATAACTCCAGCTCCGACAGTGTGACCGCCTTCTCGGATAGCAAACCTTAAACCTTCTTCAAGAGCAATCGGTCCAATAAGTTTGACTTTCATTTTAGTGTTATCACCAGGCATCACCATCTCTGTTCCTTCAGCTAGTGTAGTTTCACCAGTTACATCGGTTGTTCGAAGATAAAACTGTGGTCGGTAACCAGAAAAGAATGGGGTGTGACGTCCACCTTCTTCTTTAGTCAAAACATAAACTTCAGCTTCAAATTCGGTATGTGGTTTGATTGAGTTTGGTGCTGCAACTACTTGACCGCGTTCAACATCGTCTTTTTCAATACCACGAAGTAGTAAACCAACATTGTCGCCGGCTTGGCCTTCATCAAGAAGTTTGCGGAACATTTCCACTCCAGTAACAACTGTGTTTGTGCTTTTTGGTCTAATTCCAACGATTTCAACTGTTTCGTTTACTTTCACCTTACCACGTTCAATTCTTCCCGTGACAACAGTTCCTCGTCCTTTGATTGAGAAAACATCTTCAACTGGCATCAAGAAAGGCTTATCAAGTTCTCGTACTGGAGTAGGAATGTAGTCATCAACTTTACTCATTAACTCTTCAATTCCTTTGACTGCTTCAGCGTCACCTTCAAGTGCTTTTAGGGCTGAACCACGAATTACAGGTACATCTTTTCCAGGGTATTCATATTTTGTCAAAAGCTCTCGAATTTCTTCTTCAACAAGGTCCAAAAGATCTTTGTCATCAACCGTGTCACACTTGTTCATGAAAACAACAATTGCTGGAACTCCAACTTGTTTAGCAAGCAAGATGTGTTCCCTGGTTTGTGGCATCGGACCATCAGCTGCAGATACAACGAGAATTGCTCCATCCATTTGAGCAGCACCGGTAATCATGTTCTTAACATAATCAGCGTGTCCCGGAGCATCAATGTGGGCGTAATGTCTTTTTTCAGTTTCGTACTCAACATGAGCTAAAGCAATCGTAATACCACGCTGGCGCTCTTCTGGAGCGTTGTCAATACTATCAAAGGCACGAAAATCAGCCATACCTTTGTCGGCCAATACTTTAGTAATTGCAGCGGTCAATGTGGTCTTACCGTGATCAACATGCCCAATAGTTCCAACATTAACGTGCGGCTTGGTTCTTTCAAATTTCTTTGATTCTGCCATGTAAAATTCCTCCTGACAATTTTAATAATTTTAATAACTGACCTAGCTTCAGGACGAAGCTATTCTATCACAACAACTGTTATGTTGCTAGTAGCAACAAGTAATTAACCGAAGACATTTTACCAGATCAAGTCAACAATTAACCAGCTTTGTTTAACCAGAGCTGTTTTCGCCTTTGGTATTTTTAGCTATTATTGCATTTGCAACACTAGTCGGTGCCTCTTGATAGTGCGACGGTTCCATATTAGAACTTGCCCGACCTTGAGTCATGCTTCGAAGTGTAGTGACATAACCAAACATTTCCGCAAGTGGTACTTGAGCCTTCACAACCCGTACATTTCCGCGCGGTTCATTACCTTCGATTTGCGCTCGTTTACTTGATAAATCCCCGATAACATCTCCCAAGAAGTCTTCCGGGGTTACGACTTCGATTTTCATGATTGGCTCAAGTATAACCGGATCGGCCCTTCTGGTAGCATCTTTCAAAGCCATACTCCCTGCAATTTTGAAAGAAAATTCGCTCGAGTCAACCTCATGGTAACTACCATCATAAACTGCAACCTTCATATCAACCATTGGGTAACCAGCTAAGACACCGGTGTCCATGGCTTCCTTAACCCCTTTTTCAATCGGGTTGATAAATTCTCTTGGAATTGTTCCACCAACAATCTCAGAAACAAATTCGTAGCCCTCACCGCGTGCTTTAGGCTCCACTCGAATTAAACAATGGCCGTACTGACCTCGACCTCCAGATTGCCTAATATACTTACCTTCACCCTGGGCAATTTTATGGATCGTTTCTTTATAGGCAACCTGCGGACGCCCGACATTGGCTTCGACATTAAATTCTCGCTTCATTCGATCAACAATAATATCCAAATGTAGTTCACCCATTCCAGAAATGATTGCCTGCGCTGTTTCCTGGTTAGTTTTGACAGTAAAGGTTGGATCCTCTTCAGAAAGTTTTGACAGGGCGATACCCATTTTCTCTTGATCGGACTTTGTCTTTGGCTCAATTGCTAGTGAAATAACCGGTTCGGGAAAAGTAATTTTTTCCAAAACAATTGGTTTTGCTTCGTCGCAAAGAGTATCTCCAGTGAAAGTATCTTTCAAACCAACGGCTGCCCCAATTTCTCCAGCATTGATTTCGGTAATATCTTCGCGGTTATTGGCATGCATTAAAAGAATACGACCTAAACGCTCTTTTGAATTCTTAGTTGAATTATAGACGTAAGAACCGGCAGTAATACTTCCAGAGTAAACTCGGAAATATGTTAATCGTCCCACAAACGGATCGGTCATAACTTTAAAAGCAAAGGCCGAAAACGGTTCATTATCATCAGTATTTCTTTCTTCTTCTGCTCCAGTTTTAGGATTTTCTCCCTTAACTGCCGGTAATTCCTGCGGTGAGGGAAGATAGTCTACAACAGCATTGAGAAGCGGCTGAACCCCTTTATTTTTCAAAGCTGATCCGCAAAGGACTGGTACAATTTTGTAATTAACCGTTGCAGCGCGTAAACCTTTGACAATTTCCTCTTCGGTTAATTCTTGCCCACCAAGATATTTTTCCAGTAGGTCGTCGTTTTGCTCGGCAACTGCTTCAACCAGTTTTGAACGATACTCTTCAACCTTTTCCTTCATATCGGCTGGGATTTCAACTTCCTCTGGATCTTTGGTCATGTCTTCCGTATAGACTAAAGCTTTGCGGCGGATTAAATCGACCAAACCTTTAAAGCCGTTTTCTTCCCCAATTGGAAGTTGAATCGGATGAGCGTTAGCACCAAGACGCTCTTTAATCGAATCGAGCGACATATAAAAATCACCGCCAATAGCATCTAATTTATTAACAAAACAAACTCGTGGGACGTGATACTTGTCGGCTTGACGCCAAACAGTTTCGGACTGCGGCTCAACTCCCATTTTACCATCAAAAACGACAACACCGCCGTCGAGAACTCTTAGTGAACGCTCAACTTCGGCGGTAAAGTCGACGTGCCCAGGAGTATCAATTATATTAATACGGTGTTTTTGATCTTTGTTTGGACCGACATTGGTAGTCCAAAAGGCTGTTGTGGCCGCTGAGGTAATCGTGATACCACGTTCCCGTTCCTGTGCCATCCAATCCATAACCGCAGCACCTTCATGAACTTCACCAATTTTATAAGTTTTTCCAGTATAAAAAAGGATACGTTCAGTCACCGTGGTTTTCCCGGCATCAATATGAGCAATAATTCCAATATTTCGAATCTTATCAAGCGTAACTTCTTTTGCCATAAAATTTAATATTTCCAGTTAAAAATTGCGACCAATAACGCTACGACGATAAAACCAACTACCATTATAATTATTGCCGTTAGTAAACTTTTCCTAGCTATCGTCTCGATTGGCCAGTCTTGCTGGTGCCAAGGTAAGTTGCTCCTATCCCCCAATCCTTGCAGAAAAGTAGATTTTTCTGATTCTGTTTTCTTATCTTCGACAAGTTTTTCAAAATCTTTTAACTTTTCTTCTGCTTGTTTATTTTCCATCAAAAAACACCCCCCTTGGTGTTAGTCTGCTAAGCTTTACTTTTTGGCGCAGCCAAAATGCAAGGCGGCAGCGAGTTTTCGCTACCAGCGAAAATGAGAGAACGCCTTATTCGCTTCCGCCATTCGGTGAGTATCATCTCTTTTCTTGATTGCAACACCAGTGTTGTTGGCTGCATCCATAAACTCAGCTGCTAGTTTAGCAGCCATGGTTTTGTACTCAGTACTTGGCCGACTGTCGGCAGCAGTAATAATCCAACGAATCGCTAAGGCTTCTTTGCGGTCTCCACGAACTTCCATTGGAACCTGGTAGTTGGCTCCGCCAACACGCCTGGATTTAACTTCCATTCTAGGAGATACGTTTTTCAAAGCATTTTCAAAAACTTCGAGAGGATTTTGGTTTTTTTCTTTAATCATCTCAAGTGCAGAATAAATAACTCTTGAGGCCGTGCTTTTTTTACCATCAAACATTAAACGGTTTGTAAAACGAGTGAGCAATCTACTTCCGTAAATTGGGTCTGGTTCAATTTTTCTTTTAATTATACGTCCACTTCTTGGCATAATTTCCTAAACTAACTATTTATCTCATTAATAATTTAGACTTCCTAGTCGCAGAGCGCGAAGCGATCTATTTACTCTCTTTCATTGCTTTAGCTCCGTATTTACTACGACCTTGTTTACGATTTTGTACTCCAGAAGCATCAAAATGCCCACGAACAATGTGGTATTTTACACCAGGTAAATCTTTGACACGTCCGCCTCTAACTAAAACAATAGAATGCTCTTGTAATTCGTGGCCAATTCCTGGAATATAGGCTGTCACTTCCTTACGATTTGATAATCTAACACGTGCAACTTTTCGTAAAGCAGAGTTTGGTTTTTTTGGAGTCATTGTCTTTACCACTACACAAACTCCCCGTTTTTGCGGGTTGAATGTTGAAACTGGCCGGCGGTCTTTGGCATTAAAACTTGCCCGAAGCGCAGTCGCCTTCACTTTCTTTGATGTTTTTTTACGCCCCTTGCGTATAAGTTGTGCTATAGTAGGCATAATTTACGTTCAAAAAACTACCTAATTCTGGTAGCTGACCGATTATATACAGCTTGAAGCTAACTGTCAACAATCTGGTATTATTAATTAGCATGAGTAAAGTCAATTTGACGAAAATAAAACAAGCCAACGATATTATTAGTATTGGTATTGGAGTAATTGGTTGGAAAAGTTTTGGAGACTTCAATGGTTTACTATTAACAAATACCAACTCAGTTCACACATTCTTTGTACGTTTCCCAATGGATTTAGTTTTTCTTGATAAAAATATGCATATAATAAGATTGGTTAGTTATCTAAAACCGTTCAGAATCTCGCCAATTGTTTGGCAAGCAAAATATGTTCTGGAAATGCCTACTCACTCAATTGAGAAATTTTCAATAAAACTTGATGATAAAATTAATCTGGTATAATTATTTTTTACCATTTACAATAAATCTGCCAAAATGAAGATTTATGAAAAACTTACCTTTTATTCTAGTTTCACTACTAATAGTCGGCGGTGTCTTCTTCACCCTAGTAACAAGTGGAAAACAAGGCAAAGAAAATAGTTCAAGTGCAGACCAAAAACAAACAAAGGAGGAAAATTCGGTGGAAAAAAAATCTTATTCAGAGTCTCCAGCAATATTACCAGAGTCAGAGTTAATCGGAAAGAAGGCTAAGTTTAGCACCAATCAAGGTAACTTTACGATTTCACTTTTCGGAGATAAAACGCCAAAAACTGTTAGCAACTTTATAACCTTGGCTAAAGATGGCTTTTACAACGGTTTAATTTTTCACCGTGTTATCGATCAGTTTATGATTCAAGGCGGCGATCCCGAAGGTACAGGACGCGGCGGTCCGGGTTATCAATTTGAAGATGAGTTTAACCAAAACCTAACATTTGCAAAACCTGGGATGTTGGCGATGGCTAATTCTGGTCCCAACACCAATGGTAGTCAATTCTTTATTACAGTAGCCCCAACGGAATATTTAAATAACAAACATACAATTTTTGGTGAAGTTATTGAGGGTGAGGGTGTAGTTGTGAAAATCTCTAAAGTTGCCAAAGACCAAAACGATAAGCCGACAACACCTTTAACTATCAACTCGGTTGAAATAATTTAGGAATTAAACCTAAATGGTTACAACTTCGACTTCTTTAGCCACAACCGAAGAGGTTTCGACATCTTCTTTCTTAGTAACCGAACCAATACGAGCGCGTTCACCAGTAGGTATCAGTCGTCCGATAATGACATTCTCTTTTAACCCACGTAAGTAATCAATTTTTCCCGATGTTGCAGCTTCAGTAAGAACTGAAATCGTTTCTTGGAAACTGGCCGCTGAAAGAACAGATTCAGTGTACAAAGCCGCTCGAGTGATTCCAAGTATCACGACAGAAGCAGTTGCAGGATCACCCCCAGCTGCCAAAACTCTCGAGTTTTCATCGGCAAAACGAACTTTATCCACGAGTTCTCCTGGAAGGAGGTTTGTGTCGCCTTGGGTTTCAATTTTTACCTTTTCGCTCATTTTTCGAACAATTGTTTCGAAATGTTTTTCATTAATCGGTGCCCCTTGGGAGTCATATACTTTTTCAAGTTCAGAAATCGCATACTGTTGCACAGCTTTGATTCCTTTTGTTTCCAACAAGAGTTTAAGATCCAAATGTCCTGAAGTCAGGGCATCACCGGGAACAACAAGCTCATCGTCTTTTACTCGAAGTTCAGCCGCCACTGGAATGATGTAATCTTTTTCGACTTTGCCACTCTTATCCTCGGCGGTGATTCTAACCTTTCGGCTATCATCTTCATCAATAATTTTTACCTTTCCAGGTATTTCCGTGATAACCGCTCCGGTTTTTGGAGTTCGTGCTTCAAATATTTCATCAACCCGTGGTAAACCTTGAGTAATATCTAGTCCAACGATACCCCCCAAATGGAAGGTTCTCATTGTCAATTGAGTTCCCGGCTCACCGATTGATTGACCAGCGATAACTCCAACTGGAACTCCAATTTCTACCAATTTCTTTGCCGCCAAATCATAACCATAACAATTTTGGCAAACTCCATATTTTGTTTCACAGGTCAATGGGGAACGAACATAGGCTTCTTTTATTTTTTCGGGATCCACATTTGACAAAACCACTTCTGTAATCAACTCACCAGCTTTAATCACAGTTTTGTTTTCTTCTTTTATATCGCTTGCAACAACTCTTCCAAGTAACCGATTAGCAAATTTCTTTGAATTACCGTTATTAGTAAAAACAATTCCTTCTTGTGTATGACAATCTTCTTCCCTAGTAATTACATCATGAGTCACATCGACCAATCTTCTGGTCAAATGTCCTGCATCAGCCGTCTTCAAAGCCTTATCAACCAACCCTTTCCTAGCACCACGAGTAGATGTAAAGTACTCATAAACTCCTAAACCCTCTCGATAGTTAGTTTTTGTTGGCAACTCAATAATTCGGCCCATTGGATCTACAACTAAACCTCTCATACCAGCTAGCTGTTTAATTTGGTCACGTGACCCACGAGCACCGGAATCAAGCAAAATATGTAAAGAATTTTCTTTAGGGAGATTCTTCCAAGTCACTTCGTCAATTTCGTTTGTCAAAGCCGCCCAAATTTCTTCAGTTAAACGAAGTTTTTCAGATTCAGTAATCAGTCCTTTGCGGTAATTTTTATCAATTTCCTCAACTTTTAAATCTGCTACCGCAATCATTTTTTTCTTCTCTGGTGAAATAACAGCATCGCTAATTGATATGGAAACTCCAGATTTGGTTGAGTATTGAAACCCGAGTCTCTTTAAATCATCAATTAATTCAACTGTTCGATCTTTGCCGTATTTGCTCAAACAGCTTAAAATTAATTCCTTTAATTTTCCGCCTTTAATAACTTGGTTTAAATAACGCATATCTAACGGCAAAATTTGGTTAAACGTCAAACGACCAACAGTTGTTTTTATCTTTTCACCTTGAAAAATAATATTTATCGGTTCATGAATGTTAATAGCTCCACTTTGCAAAGCCAAAATTGCATCTCCTTCGGAGTAAGTTCTTTTAGCTTCATCCTCCTCTTTCATTTGTGTTAGGTAATAACAACCAAGAAAAACATCGTGCTTAGGTGTCATAATCGGCTCACCGTCACTTGGACGAAGTAAGTTGTTTGTGGTCATCATTAAGTTGATGGCTTCTTCTTGAGCCATTTTAGAAAGTGGGACGTGAATAGCCATTTGGTCACCATCAAAGTCAGCACCATAACCAGCACAGACAGAAGGATGAATACCAATAGCCGAGCCTTCAGTTAAAATCGGGAAGAAGGCTTGAATTCCAAGTCGGTGAAGGGTTGGTGCTCGGTTCAACAAAACTGGGTGGTTTTTGGTAATTGCTTCTAAGATATCCCAAACTTCTACCCCACGTTTTTCAAATACATGCTTCGCACTTTTTACATTTGGAGCGTGTCCTTGTTCGATAAGTTCTCGAAGAACGTATGGTTTAAATAATTCCAAAGCCATTTCTTTTGGCAACCGACATTCATTAAGTTTGATATCAGGCGCAACGATAATTACAGAACGTCCAGAATAATCAACTCGTTTACCAAGTAAGTTTTGACGGAATCTTCCTTGCTTACCTTTCAACATATCTGACAAAGAGCGAAGTTGTTTAGTAACTGTGGCCCTTGAACTTGGTCTTTGGGTTGAATCAATTAAAGCGTCGACAGATTCTTGAAGCATTCTTTTTTCGTTTCTTAAGATTATTTCTGGGGCTCCAAGATCAGTTAATCGTCTAAGTCGATTGTTTCGGTTAATCACTCGGCGGTAAAGATCGTTTAAATCAGAAGTTGCAAAACGCCCTCCTGAAAGCTGGACCATTGGACGAAGATCTGGAGGAATTACTGGCAGTACACCCAATACCATCCAACTAATATCAATGCCAGCACCTCGCAAACTCTCAACCACTCTCAGTCTTTTGGTTGCTTTAAGTAGTTTTTGTCCTGAGGTTGACTGTACTTCGGCACGTAATTCTTGGGCTAGTTTTGCCAAATCCAAGTCCTTGAGAACTTCCATTATTGCTTCCGCACCCATACCGATTTTGGCTACACCATCAATCCCGTACTCAAGAAAACGATAGTAATCTTCTTCTGAAAGAAGGGAGAGTTTTCGCAAAGTTTTTACTTTCTCGATAATTGTTTTAAAAATGTTCTCAAGCCGAGTGATTTCCGCAACTTCCTCATCCCGTAAACTCGCAGTTTTAGCTTTGCTTTTTAGTTCAATTTCAGAAGTAATTAATTCTTTTTGTTCCTTATTCTTAACATCAACTTTTTTAATATCGTTTTTGTAGGAAACTTCTGACTCTTTGATTCTGTCAACGAAGATTGTGCGGATTTCAGCTTTCTTTTCGTCTAATTGCTTCTCAAGTTTCTCGATTGCTTCTTTTTGCTTATCTTCATTTACATTAATGATCAAGTATTCTGCAAAATATATAACGGCATCCAAACTTCTTGGGGAAAGATCCAAAAGCTGAGAAAGTTTACTCGGAGTACCTTTAAAGAACCAGACGTGGGCTACAGGAGCAGACAATTTAATATGACCCATTCGCTCGCGTCGAACTTTGCTCTGAGTTACCTCAACACCACACTTATCACAAATAACACCTCGATAACGAATTCTCTTGTACTTACCACAATAACATTCCCAATCCTTAGTTGGCCCAAAGATTTTTTCATCAAAAAGACCGTCCTTTTCTGGTTTAAAAGTTCGGTAATTAATAGTCTCAGGTTTGGTAATTTCACCATGAGACCAGCTCATAACATCCTCGTTTGAGGCTAAAACTATTCTTAGTGCTTTAAAATCTTTAATTTCATTCATGGTTTTATGAAATATCTACCGTAATATTAATAAATTCAAAATTTGTCAAAAACTTCTTCTTGGTTGATATTTCGTTCATGGTTATTCTCCAACCTTAACTTTAATTAATTCTTCGTCTTTTGGACCTTCGGCAAACGGTTCCTCAATTTCCATCGGACTTTTTTCTGATTCAATTTCAGCGTCATTAGCGATAATTTCTTCACCGGCAGCTTCTGCCAACTTTTGTGCCTCTTCTTCAATTTTTTGTTCTTGTTTTAATTCTTCTGGGGTCTCTTCTTTGGTTTCCTCAACCTTAGCTCCAAGCAATTCGACCTTCAATCCTAAACCGTTAAGTTCTTTAACTAATACTTTAAATGATTCCGGAACAGTTGCTTCCGGGATATCGGTTCCTTTGACAATTGCTTCAAAAGCCTTAGCTCGCCCGACAACGTCATCAGATTTTATGGTTAACATTTCTTGAAGCATGTGAGCAGCACCATACGCTTCCAGCGCCCAAACTTCCATTTCCCCTAGTCTTTGACCACCCATTTGTGCTTTTCCACCTAAAGGCTGTTGGGTAACAAGAGAGTAAGGTCCGGTACTGCGAGCATGAACCTTTTCATCAACCATATGGACAAGTTTCAAAATATAATTTATTCCAACTGTAATCGTTTTATCGTATTTTTCACCGGTTTTACCATTGAACATTATTGCTTTCCCATCCAAAGGAAGCCCGGCTTTTTTCAACTCAGTTTCAAGCATTTCCTCGCTAAAACCACCAAAAGCAGGAATTGCAGCTTTGTAACCAAGTTTGTCAGCAGCCCAACCTAAGTGTGTTTCCAAAAGTTGTCCTAGATTCATACGTGAAATAACAGAAAGTGGAGAAATAATGATATCTACCGGAGTACCGTCCTCGAGATAAGGCATATCTTCTCTTGGAACTACCCGAGAAATTACACCTTTATTCCCATGACGTCCGGCAAGCTTATCTCCAACAGTAACTTTTCTGGTTTGGGCTACTTTTACTTTGATTAATCTTTGTACACCTGGATCAAGATCATCTCCGGCTTCTTTGGAAAGAACTTGAACGCCAATTACTGTCCCACGTTCACCGTGGGGCATACGCAGTGACGTATCACGAACTTCCCTAGCTTTTTCACCAAAGATTGCGCGGAGAAGTCTTTCTTCAGCAGTTAATTCGGTTTCACCTTTAGGAGTAATTTTTCCGACTAAAATGTCGTTTGGCCCGACTTCTGCTCCGGTATAAACAATCCCATCTTCACTTAGGTTGGCAAGTGCTTCTTCACCAACATTTGGAATATCACGAGTGGTTTCTTCAGGACCAAGTTTTGTTTCAGTTACTGAACATTCATAGTCTTCGATATGAATAGAGGTAAGTAAATCCTCTCGAACCAACCGATCTGAGATCACAATTGCATCTTCATAGCCGTAACCTTCCCAAGTCATATAAGCAATTAACAAGTTTTGTCCCAGTGCGAGTTCGCCAGCCACTGTTACTGGGCCATCAGCAATTATTTCCCCGACGGTAACTTTCTGTCCGGCATTAACGATTGGTCTTTGAGAGTAACAAGTGTTTTGGTTTGATTTTACAAATTTAGAAAGAGTAAGTTTGTGGTCTTTTTTATCTTTGCCAGTTACAATAATATGTTGACCATCAACGTAACTTATTACTCCATCAACTGGGCTTTTTAGCACTCTCCCAATATTGGATCCAACTGCCAACTCCGTACCAGTTCCAATGGTTGGTGATTGTAGTTTAATTAAAGGTACTGCTTGACCTTGCATATTTGCTCCCATCAACGCGCGGTTAGCATCGTCATGGGCGAGGAAAGGAATCAAAGAAGAACTAGCTCCAACAATCTGCCAAGGTACCGCATCGATAAGATCGACAATATTGGCAGCCCCGGTAGTAAATTGTCCCTTGATTCGCATTGGGACTCGTTTTTCAGTTATATAACCTTTTGGGTCAATCGCAACGTTAGCGTGGGTAATATTATATTTTTCCTCGTCATCAGCCATCACCCACAAAAGTTCGTTTGTCACTTGTGGATTGCCGTTTTTATCTTTAACAACTTTGCGATAAGGGGTTTCCAAAAAACCGTACTCATTAACTCTTGCAGTTAAAGCTAGATGTGTAATCAAACCAATATTTGGACCTTCTGGAGATTTGATTGGATCAATTCGGCCGTATTGTGAATTGTTGATATCATGCACCGAAAAACTTGCTCGCTCACGAGTCAACCCACCTGGTCCCATTACCGACAACCGACGTAAATGCTCGAGCTCTGAAAGTGAGTTAATCTGGTCCATGAACTGGGAAAGTTGGCTGCCAGCAAAAAATTCATTCAAACGGGCAACAACTGGACGAGCGTTTATTAACGATACTGGGGTAACCAAAGTTACATCTGCAGAAATTGACATTCTTTCCTTGACTACTCGTTCCATTTGCAAGAGTCCAACTCGAAGTGTGTTTTGAATCAGCTCTCCGGCAGAACGGATTCTTCTATTGGCCAGGTGGTCGATGTCATCTGGATCACCGTTACCGTTGTTTAAATCAATTAGGAGTTTGATCGCTCCTGCAATATCATCTGGGCTTAGAGTCCAATGTTCAGGATCATTTGGCACATCATTTCCGAGTCTCTTATTTACCTTGTAACGACCAACTTTGCCTAAATTGTAACGACGAGAATTAAAAAAAAGATTTTCCAAAAGTGCTTTTGCATTTTCTAAAATTGCCGGATCTCCAGGTCGCATTTTGTGATAAATTTCCAAGTAAGCTTCTTCGGCTGTTGCTGTTGAATCTTTTAGCAAAGTTGTGTGGATATACTGATGATCAGGATTTGTATCAACTTCTTTAAACAAATCAAGAATTTTTTCATTTGTTCCATAACCAATCGCGCGCATTAGTGTAGTTGCCGGAATTCGACGCTTTCGGTCAATTCTGACTGTAATAACATCATTCTTAGCTGTTTCAAATTCAAGCCAACTACCCCGAGTCGGACGAAGTTCAGACTTAAAAAGACTACGGCCAGTTGTTGGTTCGGTTTCAGAAGTATAAAAAATTCCGCTTGAGCGGGTAAGTTGGGTGACGATAACTCTTTCAACACCGTTAATGATAAAGGTTCCGGAAGTTGTCATCAAAGGAAGGTCGCCTAAGAACACTTCTTGCTCAAGAGTTTCGCCGGTTTCTTTGTTGAGAAGCTGTGCTTTAACTTTTATTGGAGCAGAATAACTCGCACCTTTTTCAATCGCCATTTCCGGTGAATATTTCGGCTCGCCGATAGAATGTTCCAAAAATGAAAGGGAAAACGTTTTACCAGTAAAATCTTCAATTGGTGATATCTCAGCAAGACTGTCTTTTATTCCATGCTCAAGCAACCATTTGTAAGAATTTGTTTGTAAATCTATTAAATTAGTAAGTGGGTATGGGTGTCCCTCTGTTCCGAAGACTTTTCTAACTTGGTTTGCCATCTATAATGTTACCCTTTAGCTCCTTGGTATCGTAATGATACAAGTGTTATTAAAAAATATTCGGCAGTTTATTTCCAACCAACAAAGACGTACCCGTACGGTTGTACGCCACAAAAATATTCAGTTATAACCCTATAATACCCAAACATTATTATTCTGTCAAGACCTATCATTTTAGCTACAAGTATTTTACTTTATTGCTGTTGTGTTCATTCAGGGTTTTAGCAAAATGTATTTCGCCTTTACTGTCGTGTAGATAAAAGTAATAACTAGATTCCACTGGTTGGGCAACAGCCTTAAGGGATGAAAGTCCTGGATTAGCAATTGGAGTTGGTGGTAAACCGGCAAATTTACGGCTGTTGTATGGACTATCAATTGCCAAATCCTCGATTGTTAAACTTTTTTTCCACCAAGTTTTGTTGTCTTGATCATAACCAAGAGCGTATTGAATCGTCGCATCAACTTCTAGTCTCCAACCTTCGAACAGTCTTTTTAATAAAATTCCGGCAATAATCGGCCGCTCATCTGTATCCCTAGATTCTCTTTCAATAATTGATGCTAAAATTACCGCTTCGTTAACTGTAAGTCCTTGAGCTTTTACTTTCTCCTGCAAACTCTCCTCAAATCGTAAATCGAAAGTTTGTCTCATTTTTTCCACGACTTCTGCGGCAGTTGAATTAACTTTAAAAAGATAAGTATCCGGAAACATGTAGCCAATTTCTGCAATCTTTAGAAAATCATCTTTTTTTATCGGGAATTGCTTTTCTAGCTTTTGTGCAATTTCTTCGTTTCTCAAACCCTCAACAATTTTTATCCAGCTATCAATCTTACCGCTGGTTAGTTTTAAAGAAAGAGTAGCTAAACTCAGGGCTGGAGAAAGCTTGAAACTTCCAGCTTGGATATTACCGCTTAGACAATCCTTGGGCGGGTATTTTTTAAATAATGTTGCCAAATTCTTAAAATCAATACCTTTGCAGTTTATTCTTGTATAAATTCTAAAAACAGTCTCGTCCCGTATTAAACCTTCTGCTTTTAATCTTTTAGCAATACTAATAATTGATTCGTTTTCCTTAATAACAAAAATCTTTTCTTTGCCGCTATTTTCTGGGGCTGCCGTTGCCCAGTTTACCCAGAAGGTAATTGTAACAAGTGGGATGGTCAGAAGAAGAAAAACTGCTATTGTAAGAAACCAACGTTTAGAAAAAATTTTCTTTTTTTTGATCCAATTTGTTTCCACAATAATTTTTTGATTTTTCTAAACTAGTCGTTTTTCAGCCTTACTTCAATCTTACTTTGGTTAAACGGCATAAACTTAAAAAATCCCGGAAAGGTAGTTACTTTGTAACTGCTTATATTACCGGACGAGTCTAAATACGAATCAACGTCGTTCAAACTCTTGCCGGTTGTTTGCCGAGTTATCTCTTTTTTATTAATTTCAGGATGCAAAACTGCTTTAATTTTACCGATAAATTTTGCAACTGTTTCGGAAGTTTTTTCAGTTTGCTGCAGGGTTATTTTGGAAACTTCCTTATCAACACTAAAGCCTTTCGCCGATTTTTCCAACGATTCCACAAAGACTTTTGTTAAATCATTTCTATCAAAGACAAAGGTTTTAACTTTTATCGAAATTGTTGCTTTGAGTTTTTCTGCTTCGGCATTTATATCTTTTGGCTCATATTCCTCTTTGACGACTTCGACAATCGAGCCCTCGTCGGGCACAATTGAATCCTTAGTTTTTTTCTCCGTATCTTTCTTGGCATCGGCTGTTAGCTTATCGACGATCTGCTTCTTTAAAACTTCCCGGTCATCAGCAGAAGCAACCGTTACCTGTTTGGAAGATCCTCCAGATAAAGCTAGGTCGTTTTTCGCAGAAATTTCTATGGTCGAGGCACTTCCAACTTTGAATGAGGTGTTTGCAGCCAAATTTCCTGCTGTTCCTGCTGCAGTTGCGGTAACATTAACACCAATTGTCCCGTCCGAACCTAGAGGCCATTGCGAAGCCGGAATAGTCACGTCATTATCCAACTTAAAGGTAGCACTACTAGTAGCAACTGGGGTTAAGATTGTTCCGGCAATAAAAGTTTTTTCTACACTTCTGTTTGTGATAGTAACTCTGCCTTTAGCTACAGTGCCAACTGTTTTCTTGCCGGTTGTTGTTTGCTCATCATCGCCTTCTTTAGAAACTTCAATTGCTTTCATGGGAACGACTTTATTTTTAATATCGACTTCTTTTTGCGTCGTATCTCCAGTCAAAGTTATTTGTGAGTCTTTTGTTTCACTGCTTAGTACTAATTCTATTTTGGCGAAGGGTAAAAAATAAATTCCAAGACCGAACGCAATTATTAAGACAAATACCCCGATACCAAGTAAGACTAATTTATTTTTGAGGAATTTCGGTAGAGTAAACTTTTTCTTTTTGGCAAGTACTTCTTTAGAAATAACTGCTGCCGGCTGAATCATTTTGTGGACTTCTTCTATCGGGGTTTTAGCAACGATATCCTCACCTTCGACAAAACCCAAATCGTCACTTTCCACCTCCGGAGCGTCTTCAATTGGAGAAGCTGGAAAAACAACTTCTTTGTTAAAATCTTTAGCGGCTTTTTCAATAATTAATCTATGAATTGGATTGTCCAGTACAGTAGTTTCATTTGGAACAACATTTAATTCCAGCCCATTTTCATCAGTGGTTTTAAGTTCTGAAAGAATATGTGAAAGATTGGTTTGTGAATCGATCTCGAGTTGACGCATCAGTTAAAAATCTCCTGTAAAGAAAGGGCAAGTAAACCCATATCCGATTGACCAAAATTATTTTCTCCTGAAGCTCTTTCTATCTTAATTTCTTCTTTAAAATCAAATTTCTTTTTCCAATCCACACTTGCTAGTTTTTCTTCAATATCAACTAAATTAACCTCGTCGCTGTCAGCATAAAGCCAAATAAGGCTAGTTCTTTCCTCGGGGTTTTGTTTTTCCAACAATGCTTCCAAAGCAAATGGGTAATAATCAAGCTGTTCCGCCCCAAGGTCAATGTTTGTTACTTTAATTAAATTTCCTCTGTGTACTTGAGCTGCTTCTGTTTTTGTTTGGCCAATTCTAAGTAGCAGAGTATTTCCGGTCAAATCTTTACTTACCATTTGGGTTACAGCAAATGAAGTTGGGATAATTTTTTCTGGTTTCAGTTCTAGCTCATCGATAATTTGGTCATAAATCTTCAGCTCTTCTTCTGGTTTAAAGGCAATAAAACAATTTACCTCTGCTTTTTCCCCCTTAACCCCGATTGGGTTTGTAAGTTTTGCTCCGTCGATGTTTGCACTAGTTATTGTTGAAAAAAATATTTTGAGATTTTCTTTTTCTTCTGCAGAAACTTTTTCTAGGACTGACGAGGCTTCATTTTTATCGATTGCTTGTTTTGGTTTTTCGCGGGTGTATTTTGCGATTGTGGAAATTGTATCGAGTTTTCCGCCACTTACCCCAACGATTGCAGCTGAAGGCAGCTCGTCAACGATTGCTCCCAGAGCGTCAGTGGCTTCCAAGGTAGCGTCTAAAATCGTATCGGCTGCTCCAAAGCTGCGTCTACCAACTCCAACAAACTTCGGACCTTCGGGCGTGGTATCAAAAATGGCAATATTGACTCTTCCCAAACCAATATCCAAAACGACAAAGCGGGAATGTTTTTTATCTCTTTTGGGAATAATATTTGGAATAAATTTCATTTTGGCAGTTTTAGATGACGAAATATCGCGCGCATAAAATAGTTCTTAATTTATCTAAATTACATTTAACGCGGTATCTTGGCAGATCGTCTCTTATTATAATACCATTTTCAATCTCGAAACAAAATTTGGTAAAAGAAAAAGCGGGACCAAGTTAATAAAAACTTGAATCCCGCCGAAATTGAGTTGGCAGGTCCGAAAACATTTCTGAAATCGGACCCAGCCCTAAACTAGACAAAAGCGCAGGCCACCTAACTCCTGTGGACATGGCCCTGCTTGAGTCAGTTTGTGAAATTGGCAGGGATCTGGATAGATTTCTCCAGAGCAGATCCCCAGCCCTTTAGACCAGCGCGGTTAACACTACAATAGAGAACTTTACCACAGTTGGCGAGTCCCTACGCTGTTGAACCGCACGAAAGTGAACGTTGGCAGGAACCTGATGATTACTCAGAGCAGGTTCCCAGCCCCATACTGCGGTTCAGTACTCTCTAGCGTTCCCGACTCTACCGAACGGCAGCATGGGCTAGCGAACTGAAGACCGCCGCGTCGACAAAAGAATACCATATCGTTTTTCTTTGATAGGCTAGTTTTGAAAATATTTCCAAAATTAAACTATCAAAAGAATGGCGCCCCGATAAATCCTTTCGGTTTTATCGAGGCAGCCCTGCAGCGAACACCAGTTAGGTAAACAGGACAATGACATTGTCTGCCTAACTGCACTCGTTGAAAAAAGAAAATGGCAGGGATCTGGATAGATTTCTCCAGAGCAGATCCCCACCCTGTGCAATTGAATAGCCGACATCAAGTCACCACAGAACAGCTCGGTTAACTTGACTAGGCCACAGGTTGACTCTCTACTTCAACACCTTGAGCGCGTCCTCAATGCACTCTTGCAGTGTCAGATCTCCACGATATGACGGCTGGAGCCACTTGGGCATCCCTCCGAAAAGGAAACGCCGGAAACGGCTGTCGAAGAAAATCGTCACTCCCCTGTCTTCCGGACCACGGATGTTACGACCGCGCACCTGCATCGCCTTCATGATCAGTCGCCACTGCCAGATTGCCCACTTCTGTGAGCGAAAACGCTTTTCCTCAAACTGGGTCTGAGGATCATCTGGTCGCGGATAACCGGGTCGCAGGTAGAAGATCACCCGACAGATACCGTCTGGCAGGTCAACACCCTGGCCGTACTGGGCGTCTGTCCCAAGCAGGACTTTACCCTCTCCGGCACGGAAGCGGTCCGCAGCTTCGCGCGCGGTCACGCCATCACCGTAAGTGATGAAGTTGACATCGTCTTCAGTGGCCATCCGAATAAAGCGCTGCCGCTCGGTGTCAGAGACGACCAAGCACAACACGCGCTCACCTTTTTGGTTGAAGGTTTTGGCCGAGCGAACCATCCGACGGACCATTGTGGCTTTACCACGATTTTTGACCTCTTTTTCCGCCAAGCTAAAGGAGTCCGACGGAACGTAGATCCGGGTGTTGCCGACCGGAAAACTCGAGTCAAAAGTGAACATCGGCGTTCGCCTCGGATCGATCCCTGACTCGTAACCAAACACGTTCGGGTCGCCGATAGTCGCTCCCAAACTCACTGTCAGATTGGCTGACAGCAGTTTCTTGATCACCGGCGCGACGTAGTAGGACTTGACGGTCAGCTTGTTGTGGACCTTTTTGCCCTCAGCTGGTTCTTTGTCCCAAACTGCGTAGGTGTAGTTGAGTGGCCGTTGTGTTTCGTTGCTGAGCGAAAATTCAAACGCTCGCACGTAACGGTACAGGTCATAGACCAGTCGCTCAACTTTGGTCAGGACTTCTCGCTCTTTGACGACATCAATGTCGCCCGAGCGGATACCCTCGGCGATCTTGCGACGCAGACCATCGCGGTCAATATCTCGCAAGACCAACAGCAGTTCCTGCAACTCGACATCTTCGAGCATTACCGGCACCTTCGAAGGCTTGAGTCGAATGATCCGCAACATAGTATCGAGAAAGATCTCGAGACCAGCAGCTTCATCCGCAGCTGTGGTTGACAGTAGGTTGATCGCCCGTTGCAACTGATAGTCCGTGATGTCAAAAGACAGAGCATTACGGACCACATCTGGCATCTGCTGAACTTCGTCGATCACCAAACCAGCTGGATTCTCAAACTCCTTGGAGAAAAGCTGGGTGAAAAGGTAAAACGACATCGAGCAGACTACGATCCGACTCGGATCGCGTTTGGCTTGGTACTTGGCGTGGTAGTAGGGGCAACGTTCTGCTCCTCGACCAGCAGTCCGGCCAGTCTCTTGATCGACCCGATGGACACAGTCCTGCAATAGCAGGCAAGGGACTTCGTCCGCTTTGTACGGCTCGTCGTAGTAGAGACAATCAAACTCATTCCGACCATAGGCCGGAGTGACGTCTGGAAACATCTCAGCTACCTGTCCAACCAAAGTTTTGGTCGGCACGATGTAGAAAAGTGGGCCTTCACCACGGTTGCCCAACGCCTTGAGCGTCGTGTAACCGATAGCGGTTTTGCCCATACCAGTCGGTACCTCCAAGGTACAACTGCCATGTTTGGCAATGACCTCAAAGGCTTCTTCTTGTTCGGACCACATGGGTCCAAGTCGCCGCCTTGGCCAGGCGGAGGTAAGCTCCTCGAAAGAAGGCCTACCACGATGTTGCGATGAAGGCACTGTTGTCCCCTCTCCTTTACTATTTGTCACTTGTTAAAGTGCCTTGTTACAAAATGGGACAGAATTTTTTAGGTAAATATTGAAAAATGACACCCCCGATAATTCTTTCGAAACATCGGGGGCAGTCCTGAACTATGGGGCAACCTGGTGTACTGAAGCAGACGGAGCATGACGCTGCCATACACAACACTACCCCTCGAAAATCTAATTCGGTTGGCAGGGAGTTAGAAAACCAAAGTTAACCAACTCCCCAGCCCTAAACAATGCGACAGGACTGTTTACCGAAGAACGGGGTACAGTACCTAAGTTGAAAGCGTTTTGGCAGAGACCCTTTGATTTCTCTCCGGGTCCCCAGCCCAGTACCATTGCGAAGACCACGAAAGTGGGCTGAACCCTTGGGTGCTTTAGGGAACAGTGGTCTAGCGCACTTGATAACTCTCTCAAAACCCTGATGAGCTGGTTTTGAAATTTATGTTTTCAGAATCAATTCATCAAAATTGGTTTGGCAGGTCCGATACATTTCTGTAAACGGACCCAGCCCTGCACGTAACAATAGCCCAGCGAACAGAAGTCAGCTGCAGCTAAGTTCAACTTAAGTTGTTGGCAGGGACTTGAATAGATTTCTCCAGAGCAAATCCCCAGCCCCATACTCCACGATACCCCACGTAAGTAAGGAGAACTTAACTGAAGTTAAGCCATCTTCACAGCAGGGGAACGAATTGAGTTTGTTGGCAAAGACCCTTTGATTTCTCTCCGGGTCCTCAGCCCCTGACGTCAGTTAGGTGTAGGCCAGTTTTCCGCACGCTAGTGGAGTTAACCAAACCGCACCCTAGACCACAAATTTGGCAAGTCCGATACATTTCTGTAAACGGACCCAGCCCTTCAGATTACAGCAGGTCACCAAACGACAGAGTAGCCAACAGCAGGAAGGCGATCAATACGAGAGGTAACTGCGCACCGAACATTGGTTGGCAGAGGTTTCCCTAGTTTCCCAAGGAAACCCCCAGCCCTGCACCCCACTAAAACCTGACGCACGTGAGCGTGCTGAACCGAACGGTTCGACACTGAACGTCAGCTTAGTCCGTCAACAAGGTGGCAGGTTCCGATTGTTTCCTCTCGGAACCCAGCCCTGCAGGTGACCCCAGGAAACTCCACTGTTATGAAGTCCGCCCCAGGCTACTTGAAAACAAAAGGTTGGCAGAGATCCTTTGATTTCTCTCCGGATCCCCAGCCCTCTACTTAACTCGAGCGCATTAAAGTGCAAAGCAGTTCACGTCAGTGAAACGCACTCATCAACGCCGAGGTAGTTAGTGTCGGCAGATCCGATCGTCTTGCGATAATCGGATCCAGCCCCATGACGCAGCGGAGTGGGCAGCAGTAGACGAAAGGGCAGGTATGTCCACAATGCTTGGCCCAACTCTGGATTGATCTTCTCCAAGTATTTGTTTTGATGCTCTAGTAACGAAATTTATTCCGATACCAAACCACCAAAAAAGAGTTTTGGTGGGGAAAAAGAAGTTGACTCCTAGTTCCCCACCCTGTAGTGCAAATGACGACAGTGCAGTTGTGCCAACCTAACGAAACGTACTGTACGTCACCCTTTGTTGTTACGCGGCCTTCAACCTGACTATCTCAACCTCGGTATCCTGTTCACGGCGAGCGATCTCTTCCCAGCGCGTCATCGCAAAGGTGCCAAAGCGACCCTTCTTGTTCGGCCGGAAGCTGCACAGCCCCATGGTCGTGCCGGCGATCTTGATCAGATCGAGAAGCTTCTGGTCCGAGATGACTCCCATGTCATACTCGAACTCGACATCGAATTCCCAGTGGTCGAACTTCGGCCGCCGGATCGGCACAGCCGTGCCATCCTTGAGACAACCACGGCGCACATCGACGCTCCAGCTGCCGTTCTTCGACTTCCCGTCCCAGTCCGGCAGTGGCTTACCCTTATTGTCGAGTAGTACCAGATCCTCCGAGATGAAGCGGAAGTACTCCGGCAAAGTCGTGCTGGTAGCCGTACTCATCTTGCTCATCTTCTGAAACGGGATTCTCCGGCCGGCCTCGACAGTGCAGGCGAAGAAGTTGTCGATGGGGACCGCGATCAAGCCAGCAGCATTGTGCATGACTTTGGGTTCGCAGACCTGGTAACGCGTCAGTTGCTTGTTGATCGGCTTGCGAACCCCAGTTTCCAGCTCCTCGATGGTCCCATCAGTCATGGGATCCATCAGCAGGGGGGTGCGCCCGACACAGTGAATCCTGACGTGCATCCAACCCGTGTTGGACTTGGACGATTGCTCTGTCTTGACCGCCGAAACCTTGCTGGCGCGAGTGTCGCGGCGCGATGTCACAGGTTCGGCAGATGCGCCGTTCTTTGCGGCTGTGGCAGTAACCATGGGCAGTTCCTTTCTTTATCGAAATGGATTATAGGCTGGCGCGCAACAATATACTACAGTCCTATAGTTTCTGTCAAGTGTGTGTCTATTGGGAAAGAATTTGGATTTAAATTGTTTTTACCTAAGTCCTCTAGGGATTTAAAACTGCTTTGATTCGTCTTTGACCAGCGGAAACTGACTCTTCTTTTATTATCTTGAACCTTCCAACCTCAGAGGTATGTTCCACATGCGGGCCACCACAATATTCAACAGAGTAACCTCGTCCTGAGTTTGCTTGCCCTGAGTCCGTCGAATGGGTCGAAGGACCGATTTCATAAATTGACACCTTGTCGCCGTATTTTTCTTTAAATAAACCAATAGCTCCTTTTTTATCGGCTTCGTCTTGGGACAGGAGTTCTTTTTTGACCTGCAAATCTGCTTGAATTTTTGAATTTACGATTGTTTCAACTTTTTTTATTTGTTCCTCTGTCATTTTTTCACCGTAAGAAAAGTCAAAGCGAATTCGCTCGGGAGTAATATTAGACCCAGTTTGGTGGACCGAACCACCTAAAACATCTCTCAAGGCCTGGTGAAGCAGATGGGTAGCAGTATGGCCACGGACGGTAATTTCCGTATGATCAGCAAGTCCCCCAGCAAATTTTTTCTCACTACCAGCTTTGGAAGTTTCTTGATGCCGAACAAGTTCTACTTCAAACTCATCATGGTTAACTTTTATGCCTTTTTCACTGGCGAGTTCGTAGGTTAACTCTGGTGGAAAACCAAAGGATTCATAAAGATAGAAAACATCCTTACCGGTTAATTTCTCACCGAATTTTTCAAATTCACGAAGACCTGAAGCCAAAGCTTTCTGAAATTTCTCTTCTTCAATGTTTAGTTCCCGGAAAATTAATTCAGCATTATCGACAAGTTCAGAATACTCATCTTTATAAATTTCAATAAATTTTTCAGCTATTTTGGCAGCAAAACTGCCATTAATTCCCAACAAGCGGGCGTGGCGAATAGCTCGTCGGATTAATCTGCGCAGAACATAACCACGTTCAACGTTTGCCGGAATAATTTTATCGGACAATAAGAAGGTGGCTGATCGCAAGTGGTCAGCAACTATTCTTGCGGATGTTTCTTTGTAGTCAGTTGCTAAATCTTTAATCAGCTGCAGTACTGGTGAAAAAAGCTCTGTTTCGTAAATATTTTCTCGACCTTGCAAAAGGGCAATTGTTCGTTCTAATCCCATCCCTGTATCAACATTTTTTTGTTTTGACGTCTCATATTTTCCATCTTTGGTACGGTTGTATTCCATGAAAACATCGTTCCAAATTTCCGTGTATTTCCCACAAGCCTCCCCGGGTCGGCAAACTTTACCGTGATCCCCTTTGCCTGTGTCATAGAACATTTCAGTATCCGGTCCACAAGGTCCGGTTTCCCCTACTGGCCCCCACCAATTGTCTGTTTTTCCAAGGCGGAATATACGCTCCTCAGGAATGCCTAACTCTTTCCAAATTTCGACTGATTCAGTGTCTTCCAAAATACCAGGTATTTCCGGATCACCGCCAAAAACAGTCACGGAAATTCTATTTGGATCTAGCTGCAGCTCGTTGATTAAAAATTCGTAGGACCAGATTATTGCTTCTTTTTTTCCGTAGCCACCTACAGTGCCTGCGCTCCCTTTGGAATCTAAATCACCAAGTGACCAGTTGCCCAGCATTTCAAAAAAAGTATTGTGCCAGTTGTCGCCAACATCATCGATATCGTCAGTCCGCAGGCATTTTTGAACATTGGTCAAACGTTTACCTTGAGGATGTTCTTGTCCAATTAAGTATGGGATCAACGGGTGCATTCCGGCGGTGGTAAAAAGTACCGTTGGATCATGTTCCGGAACAAGAGTAGCTGAAGGGATAACTTTATGCCCTTTGCTCTCGAAGAATCTTAAATATTTTTCTCGTAGTTCTTTTGCAGTCATCTCTGTGGTCAAGAATATCAGTAATAAGTTTCTCAATCAAGTAAATTTTTGTTATCATATAAAAGAATGGATATAAAAATTAAAACTAGGGCCACGAATATGGGTTGGCATTTTTCAGTAACTGTAACTGATGAAAACTCGCAAGGTGAATACACTGTAACTATGGACAAGGATTTTGTAACTCGTATAGGAGCTAGTCTTGATCCTGAAAAAGTCGTTGAAAAGTCCTTTGAATTTCTGCTTGAGAGAGAACCGAAGGAAAATATTCTTCAAGAATTTGATATCACTGTAATTTCCCACTACTACCCAGATTTTATTTCTGAGATTGAGAAAAAACTAGTATTTTAAAAACTAACGAAGAATCAGAACGCGAAGCGATCTATCCTGGAACTCGAAAAGAAACTGATTTTTTAATTATTCTTGGGACTTTTCTGGGATTTCTTCCAGTGTTGCCTCAATGGTTTCTGAAGCTTGGGTTAACAAATCCTCACCCTTAGAAAGAACTTCTTCTTTGATTTTCTTTCCTTCTTTTGTTCCTAAAAACCAAATTAAACCGACCCCAAGTAAAACCCCGTAAAATAAACCTTTGTGAAAACCAGTATCGTTGTGATCACTCATTTCTTGTTTCCTCATCCGTAGTTTTTCTAACTGTTCTTTTTAGGTCTTTAAAAAACTGTAAACCTTCATTCAATAATCCAAATATTGAGGCGAAATTTGCGCTGGGTCGGGCGATTTTATCATCAACAAATTCAGCTAATTTATCTGCTCGGGTCAAAATGCGATTTAATCTTTTAAGTGATGTACGAGCTTCGTGGAGGACTAAAACCAGATAAGCGCCAACTGCTGACAAAATCAGGGCAATTAAAATCGTGACGATGGTAAAAAAGGTGGCAGTATCCATTGGTTTATTTTCCCCTAACAATTGCTGAAAAGATACCATACCGTTGCTCTTTGGGCAAGTGGCTCTATAAGAACTAGGGTTGGGAACTCCTTCTGGTAAACTTTTTCAGCTTCTTCGCTGACCTTACCAAGTACTTCTTCAACACCATTGTAAACTACTTTCGTCGAGCCGGCGTTTTTAGAAAGAATCCTAATCCGATCTTTTGCGCTGAAGGTTTTTTCTGTACCAGCAACTAAAACACCTTCAAATATTTTTGTCCCGTCTGCTTCAACTAAAATATTGGTTGAATCAGGATTTATTTTTACTAAAATGCTCACACCAGTTTGCGAAACGTCAGTCTCTACTTTTTTAACTATTTCGACTACAACTGTTCGCTTTGCCGTAGCAATTTTGCCAAAACGATTTATTGCCGTCACAGTGATCACATTGACACCTTGATTTAAACCAACTGCTACTGAAAATGCTCCTCCAGGAGATAGAGAAACTTTTTCACCATTAACTTTCAAAACTGCGTCTTCCCAAGTCTTACCAACTAGATTAACTTCTGAACTATTTACTTTAATATTGTTTTGCGGTTCAGTTATTTCTAAAAGTGGGGGGCCAGTGAAGCTTTGGTATTGAACAAACAAGTAACCAACGACGATCAAGACAGCCAAACCAATTGCGCTGACTGTAACAAATTGTGGTGTCAGGCGAAATCCTTTATTTTTTACATTACTAATATCAAAAGGTTTTCTAACCTGTTTTTTCTCATCAAACTCCCGTCGGAAAAAGGCAATTAGTTCGTTGTGATCTAAACCCAAAAATCGGCCGTAATTTTTTATCAAACCCTTAACAAAAGTGGTTGAAGGTAAGCTTTTCCAATCACCCTCCTCCAACGAGACTAGAATTTTTTTGCGAATTTTTGTCGCTCGTTCGACTTCATCGAGAGTAAAATTTTTTTTAGTTCGTTCTTCTTTTAAAATTTGTCCAACAGTTTTCACAATGGGATTTTAGACTCAAAGGACTGCTTTGTGCAAGTTTTTATTAACCCTCGCCTGTATCTTCACCCCCACCTAAAACTCTTGAAGGGTCTTTTACCAAAACATCTCTCGGTTTGGAACCATCGGCGCCACCGACAACTCCAGACGCTTCAAGTTCGTCTAATAACCTAGCAGCACGAGCATAACCAATACTAAGTTTTCTCTGTAGTAGTGAAGCGCTAGCACGGTCAAATTGACAAATTATTTGAACTGCGTCCTCAAAAAGAGCGTCTCGGTTGCCACTATCGGTTCCAGCACGGCCAGAGATTTTATTGATCGGCATCTGGGTAACTTCAGCGGTATATTGTGGCTCAACTCCACTTTTCTTAAGAAATTCTTTAAGTTTATTAATTTCCGGTTCGGAAACAAAAACTCCCTGGATACGAGCTGCCTTGGATGCGTCCGGTGGAACATAAAGCATATCTCCTCGACCAAGTAGTTTTTCGGCTCCGGGTTGGTCAATAATTACTCGGCTATCAACTTGGGAAGCAACGTTGAAAGCCAATCGAGTTGGAATGTTGGCTTTGATCAATCCGGTAATAACATCGACACTTGGTCTTTGCGTGGCCAAAATCATATGAATACCAGTTGCCCGCGACATCTGAGCAAGCCTGGTAATCGCATCTTCAACCTCCACTGGCGCAAAAAGCATAAGGTCAGCTAATTCGTCAATAATAATTACAATGTAAGGGAGGGCCTGAAATCCACTCATTTCGTTGTACTGGTCAATATTTCGGGCCCCAATCTCAGCAAAAGCTTTGTAGCGTCGTTCCATCTCTCCAGTTGCCCATTTGAGAGCTGAGAGAACTTTTTCCGGTTCTGTAATCACTGGTGTCAAAAGATGAGGAATCCCATTCCAACCAGAGAGCTCGACAATCTTCGGGTCAACTAAAATCATCTTTACTTCCGAAGGGTTAGCACGAAACAATAAGTTACAAATAAAGGCATTGATCGCGACACTTTTACCACTTCCAGTACTTCCGGCAATCAATACGTGAGGCATTTTGGCTAGATCAGCTACTAGCGGGGTACCAGACACATCCAGTCCAAGCGCTAGTGAAAGTCTGGAAGTGGCTTTTTGCATATTTCCAGATGACAAAACTGTTTTCAGTGGTACTACTTCGGGAGTAATATTTGGTACTTCAATTCCAACTAGTGATTTCCCTGGAATGGGGGCTTCAATACGAACGGTTCCAGTTGGAGCCGCCAATCCTAATGCGATATCGTTGGCAAGTGAGGTTATTTTAGTTAATTTAGTCCCCAGGGCAATTTCAATTGCGTATTGGGTGATGGCCGGACCCATATTAACTTCCACCACTCGAGCCTGAATCCCAAAACTTTCTAGCGTTTTTTCAATAACTGAAGCGTTATGTTTCAAATCCCCTCGTTCGGCTTTTGCCCCTAAACTATCCGTTAACAAATCAAGTGGGGGGTATTCCCAAACTTGAGAATCTCCTGGTAGATTACTGACAACCGCTGTACTTAAGGCTGGAACTTCTTCAAGTTTTTTGTGCTCATTAACTTTCATACCTCGGGTGGCAAACGGTAGGTCTTTTTGGTCTTCTTCTTTTTTGCCTTTACCCGCGAGGGTTTTTGCTGCTCCCAGTGAAAGGCTGGCACCTTTTCCGAGTGCACCAAAAGCAGTTTCCAGTGAAGTATTTAGAGTTACAACCAAGGCGATTAAAGAAAGTATAAATAATAGAAAGGCTGCTCCGACTCTAGTGACCAAACTACTAATTGCATTGGCAATTGACGAACCAATTATCCCTGATTGTTCTGGTAAAAAAGTCGCAGTGAAAGCAATTATCGAAACTAGAAAAATTGAAAAACCAAAAGCAGTGTTGGAACTATTGAAGGGTAAACCAATTTTTAGAAAAACTATTCCCAAAAGTGCAGAAGCAAGGGGTAGAAAAATTGAACCCCAACCAAAATATTCAAATTCTTTTTGCTTTAAAACTGCCGCAAATCCAGTATCAGCACCAAAAAAAGCTAAAAGTGAGATGCCGGCAAAACCAATACATGCTAAACCAGCAATAGTTTGCAGGGTTTTCTTTTTAAGTTTGATCTTAATTGGACTTCGGAACGATTTTTGTCGGTGCCGCATTGAGTTAATTATATCGCTTCTGCGATACAAGCGCGAGATCTTATCGAGTGCTTATATCTCGGCCGAAGTTTTTTTAATAGATCACTGAAGTGCTCTGCGACCTTGGGTCTTAGAGTTCGGCAGGTTAAAAAAGAGTAACAGAAAATTCAGGACTTGTCAAACTATGGGATTAGAAAACGTCGCGTACTATTGGGTAAATAAATAGTATCAGAAAAAATCCAATAGTTCCCCCGACTAGCATGAGTAACCAACTAAGTACTAGATTAAATACTATTCCTTTTAGGTTTCTATCTCTATTCAATCTATAACCTAGTAAAGAGCATGATGTAAATGACAATACAGCACTCCATACAAGACCAGCTAGAAAATAACCGAGTGCGTCAAAACCGGTACCATTTTTATTCGCTATAAAAATGGATAAAATCAAACCAACTCCGAAAATTAGTGTGAAAATTGCTCCTACTATTAAACTAGAAGTGTTCCAAGAAAACTGCCTACTTAATAATAATCGACGCATTACTGTAATTATACTCCCACTATAACCGGCACAACCATCGGCTTGCGTTGGGTTTTTTGGTAGAGGAAACGTTCCAAATCCATGGTAACTTTTTCCCGCACGGCCATCCAATTCTTGATTTTTTTATCGCCATTGAGGGATTTTTTAATTACTTCCGTTGCTTGTTTAATCAAAGGTTCCGATTCCTTCATATAAACAAAGCCCCTAGAAACAATGTCAGGCTCGCCAATAATTTCGTTGTGGGCTTTATCAATTGTTAAAATAACCACGACGATGCCTTCCTCCGCTAAAACTTTTCGGTCCCGCAAAACTATTTCCCCAACATCGCCAACCCCAATACCATCAACAAAAATATTTTCCGTATGAATTTCGCCTTTTATCCTGGCGCCATGTTCGTCAAATTCAATAATCCCGGCTTCATCAACAATAAAGATATTTGCTTTGGGCACACCGGTACTTTCCGCCAGCATTCCGTATTGTTTCATCATCCGGTGCATTGCCGAAATCGGCACCACATATTTCGGTTTAGTGATTGAGAGCATCAAAATCAATTCATCTTGAGCAGCGTGACCGGAAACATGGAAGTCAGAGGTTATATCGGAATATTTTACATTCGCTCCCAGTCGGGAAAGACTGTCGATCATTTCGTAAACAGCGTCTTGATTACCCGGAATCGGGTCAGCGGAAAAAACAACTTCGTCCCCTGGTTTAATAAAAATAAAACGATGGTCACCGTTGGCGATTCGATTCAAAGCACTTCCTGGCTGACCTTGGCTTCCGGCAACAATCAGTGTCAGATTTTTATCATTAGTCTTTTCAATCTGATCTTGTTTAATTAACAGATCCTTGGGTATTGAGATATAACCTAAATTTTGGGCGGTTAATAGGTTGTTTTCCATTGACCGACCAACCACACAAACTTTGCGATTAAATTTCAACGAAGCATTGATCGCTTGCTGAACCCGGGAGATATTGGAGGCAAAAGTGGTTATGAGTACACGCCCGGAAACGTGGGCCATTACTTCTTCAAATTTAACTTGAATAGCCGCTTCGGAAAGTGTATTTCCGGGTTTTTCGGATCTAAGACAGTCACTCATCAAGGCTAACACGCCCTTACGGCCATACTCGGTCAAGAGGTCAACATCAGTGGTTTTGCCATCCAGTGGGGTCCAATCAAATTTATAATCCCCGGTGTGAATCGTTGTCCCAAGTGGGGTTGTCAAAGCATAACCAACCGAATCTGGGATCGAGTGGCTCACTCGAAACGCTTCAACTCGAAAAGCCCCCAGGTTAAATTGTTCTCCTGGGTTAATTTGAACAACTTTAGTGGTATTTAATTTATTGGCTTCTTTTAATTTATTTTTAATTAAACCAACTGTTAACCTGGTTGCGTATACAGTTGTCGAGAGTTTATCAATCAAATATGGGATTGCGCCAATGTGATCTTCATGACCATGAGTAATTAAAAGCCCACGAATTTTTGTTTGTTTATCTCTCAAATAAGAAATATCAGGGATAACCATGTCTACTCCGTAAAGCTGCTCACTAGGAAAACCCATACCACAATCAACTAAAACTATGTCGTCCCCGTATTCGTAGACGAACATATTCTTAGTAACCTGACCGTTACCACCCAAAGGAATAAACTTAAGGACTTTAGTTGGTTTTTGATTTTGTTTAATTTCTTTAAATGTGTTGTTCATATTTTAATTAAAAAGTTTAACTTGATCTGAAGAATCTTCCTTTTCTGAATCTGAAAATTTTTCTAAAAAAGCTTCGGGATTGTCTAATAATTCTTTGTTTTTTAAAAAGTCAGTTTCGAAAGCAGCTAGCATAGTATTTCCTCTTAAAGCTGCGGCTGGGTGATACATCGGAAGGACAATATAGTCAGCAACCTTTCGTGGTTGACCATGGACTTGGGAAATCGTTACGTTCTTTAAAAAATGGGCCATTGAAAATCTTCCTAACGTTACGACTACTTTTGGTCTAATAATTGCCAATTGTTGCTCCAACCAACCTTTACAAGCTAGTATTTCTGCTGGCAATGGATCACGGTTCTCCACTGGTCGGTGCTTAACGACATTACCAATAAAAACCTCTTCTCGTTTTAACCCAACTTTGTTTAGTGTTTGCTCCAGTAATTTCCCAGCCCGACCAACAAATGGTCGGCCAGACTGATCTTCGTAATAACCCGGACCTTCGCCGATAAAAAATAACTTTGCGTTTGGATCACCCTCACCTGGTACGGCGTTAGTTGTACCTTTATACAAAGGACACAAATTACAAGTTCGGATTTTCAGAGCTAAACCCTCAAGTAAAGCCTTGTTATCCATTTCGATAGCTTCTTAATTTTTAATCTTCAAACTTACGGATTAAATTTACCCGACCTTTGTCGTCAATTTCTTTGACAGTAACTTTGAATTTATCACCCAGTTTTACTTCTTTATTGATATCTTCGACCCGATACTTAGCAATACTTGAGATGTGTACCAAACCTTCAACCCCAGGCAAAATTTCGACAAAAGCTCCAAACGGCATAATCTTTTTAACCGTACTCATATACTCTTCCCCTGGTTTAACCTCGTGAGTCAAACCTTCAATAATTTCCATTGCTTTCTCTGCACCAACAGGGTCCGTCCCAGAAATCATCACCGTTCCGTCGTCATCAATATCAATTTCAACCCCAGTATCTTCAATAATTTTATTAATTGTCTTTCCACCAGTTCCAATAACTGCTCCAATTTTCTTTGGGGAAATATGCATGACACTCACTCTTGGTGCGTATTTTGACATATCTTCCCGAACCTTAGGTATAGTTGCTAACATTTTGTCGAGAATATAATCTCGGGCAACCTTACCATCTTTAAATGTTTGATCGATAATTTCCGCTGATAAACCATCGATTTTAACATCAAGTTGGATTGCAGTAATTCCTTTTTCTGTCCCGGCAATTTTGAAATCCATATCGCCATAGAAATCTTCAAGGGCTTGGATATCGGTCAACACTTTGAATTTAGCACCTTCGGTTACAAGTCCCATAGCAATTCCAGAAACTGGGGCTGTAATTGGAACTCCAGCGTCCATCAAAGCCAAAGTTGAACCACAAGTTGATGCCATTGAAGTTGAACCTGAGGAACTTAAACATTCAGAAACAAGTCGAACTGTGTAAGGGAACTTATCAGTCGGTGGTATTACATTTACTAGTGCTTTTTCAGCGAGTGCTCCATGACCAATTTCACGTCTTCCCGCCATTCCCATTCGACGAACCTCCCCGGTTGAATACGGTGGGAAGTAGTAATGATGCATAAATCTTTTTGTATCCTCACCTTCCATTGTGTCGATTAGTTGTTCAAGGGAAGTTGAACCCAAAGTAGCAGTTGTCAAAACATGAGTTTCCCCTCGTTTGAAAAGTGCTGACCCGTGAGTTCTTGGTAGTAACCCAACTTCAATATCAATCTTTCTTACTTCATCTGTTTTTCGTCCATCCGGTCGCTTTCCGTCATCAATAATGGCTTTTCGAACCATTTTTTTGACAGTTTCTTCAAATATTTCACCCATAATATCTTTGGAAAGCTTACCTTCGTAATCGACATAAATTTTTTCTTTCAATTCCTTAGCAGCAGTTTCACGAGCGGCTCTTTCTGGATTGAAAAGAGCTTCTTTGAAGTTTTCTTTAACGTGTTCAACGATTTCTTTTTTAATGTCTTGGTTAATTTCTTTGGCCACATAATCATGATTAGGCTTACCCATTTCTTTGTACATGTCTTCAATTAACTTAAAGACTGGCTCAACTGATTTCCTAGCAAAATCGATTGCTTCTTTAACAATTTTTTCGGGAACTTCTTTGGCTTCAGCTTCGATCATGACAGTTTTGTCTTTATTGAAAGTTACCAAAATTTCTAGTTCTGTTTCCTCTAACTGAGTTTTTGTTGGGTTGAGAATAAATTCACCGTTTATTAAACCAACTTGAGCCGAAGCCACTGGCCCATTCCACGGTACACTTGAAGCATGCAGTGCCATACTGGCCGCAATTAAACCCAAGTTATCCGGATCATTTTCAGTGTCATAGGAAAGTACAGTGACAATTACTTGAACTTGGTTAAAATAATCTTTAGGGAAAAGGGGACGAATTGAACGATCAATCAAACGACCGGCTAATATCGCTGATTCGGTTGGTCGGCCATCGCGTTTAATAAACCTAGAGCCAGAAATTCTTCCAGCAGCATACATTTTTTCCTCAAATTCGACAGAAAGAGGGAAATAACCGAGGTCTTCGCTAGCGATTGCATGTCCAACTGTAGCCAAAATCACAGTTTCACCGTACTGAGCTAAAATAGTAGCGTCAGCTTGAGTCTCAACTCGACCAGTTTCAAAACTAAGTTCACGGCCACCCCAATTTATGGCCTTTTTAATAGGGGTTTGGGCATTTTTTTGTTCTCTTGTCATTTATTTTTGTTTTAGGGGAAATCTAGAAACCAACGTGACCAAAAAAAATTCAAAGCTAGAAGCTTTCTTGGTTACATCGGCTACTAGAACTTACCTGTTTACTCCTTTAATTTTTAATTTACGTAATAATTTACTTGCTCAGACCAAGTTTTTCTACAATTTGTTTGTAACGGTCTGGGTCTTTTCTGGTTAGATAGAGCAAGATTCGGCGACGTTTGTTTACCATTTGCAGCAAACCACGACGAGAGTGAACATCTTGCTTATGTGCTTTAAGATGTTCTGTTAGCCTTTTGATTCTTTCGGTCAACAAAGCAATCTGCACTTCTGGTGAACCAGTATCCCCATCGTGCTGCGCAAAGTCAACCAATATTTTTTGCTTATCCTCTTTTACTAATGACATATATTTAATACTTTTTCAGTTGGCAGATTTCTTCTCAATTTAATTATATCGCTTCTGCGAAACAAGTGCGATATTTCCCCTAACGGGATTATAGCAGGTTTTAGGTTCAATTGGCAACCGGTATTAATTTAGGACACTCGGTTACTTCGGAAAATTTTTGGTGACAGCCAAGCTTCCGGGGTGTCTTTTTCTTGATTTTCGTTTTTTTCAGTCTTTATTTCAATGTTTTCAGTAACCATCCCCGGTATCATTGAACGCTTGCAGTAAGCAGCTGCTTCAAAAATCTGCGGGTCAGAAACTGAAGTAAAGTTGTTTGTTGCAGCCCTAATTCCGAAAAGCATAGTTTCCGCCGCCCGGGTTGGTAATTTAATACCTGAGTCTTTAAAGGTACTTACAGCCAGACCGCAAAGACTTTCGGCTTCCGGATTGACAATATTTAGCTTGGCAAAATTTGTGTTGGCTTCACTTTTATCAAAATTAATACTGGCACTACGATTGAAATTATCTTGCTCAAATCCTAAATTTACCAACTCGCTAATGTCCTTTATTCCAACCGTTACGATTAAATCCCAATCACTGCCTTTATAAGAAAAGCTAGCATCTTTTGCATCTAGTTTTCCTGATTTTGATCGAATTATTAAGTTGAACTTATCGCCTTCGAGATTATAACTTACCTTATCAAGCGCTGTTTTGGTCCAGTCAAAACTAATAACTAAACTTTTTGGCTCAACTTTGGTTTTGACCTGCTCACTTTTAACTAACGGGCGAGCAGCCAAGGGTATTTCCTCTCTTGTCAAAAGCTCAACATTCTTGCTATACCCTGAAAAAATTTCGACCAAACTCGCAGCCAATGACCCACTGTCTTCGTTAACATCACTTCCCAGAACAACCAAAACATTCTTGGCTTTTTCAAACAATTCTTTTAACGAGTAACTTATAACGTTAACTTGCATAAACTTAATTAATTTAAACCATTTAGACCCATAGATCTAAGCGATCGCTACAATTATATCACCGACTGCAACCTCGGCTTTTCCTTCAAGCAAAACCCCACATTCCAAACCCTCTTTGGCCGTGTTAACTTCTTCTTGAAGATGCCTGATCGTTTTTATTTTTGCTGAGATAATTTGTTCCTCATCTCGATACAGATTAATACGATCACCTTTATTTAATCGACCTTCAGTAACTTTTGTACCCGCCACTCGACCATAACTAGTATCAAAAACTTGGATAACATTTCCTTTTCCAAGTACCTGCTCTTTTTTAGCATTAACCAACATTTCCAAACCCTCTTTGAGTTCGTCAAGAAGTTGGTAAATAATATTGAAAGTTCTAATCATCACTTTCTCTTCATCAGAAAGTTTTTCAGCTGCTTTGGAAACTTTGACATTAAAGCCAATAATTATTGCTTTGGTCGCAGCTGCTAGTAGAACATCTGATTCACTCACTTCCCCGGTTTCCTTTTGGATTATATTAATTTTGTGCTCACTATCCCCCAAAGCTTCTAATGCTGCGCTAATTGCTTCGAGTGAGCCAGCAACATCGGCTTTAATGACCAAATTAATTTCCGTAGTTTTTGGCTCTGCGAGTTTTTCTAAAGCGGTTTTTCTAGTAATTTCTT
This sequence comes from uncultured Gammaproteobacteria bacterium, assembly GCA_964367355.1. Classification (GTDB taxonomy): domain Bacteria; phylum Patescibacteriota; class Microgenomatia; order Woykebacterales; family RBG-16-39-9b; genus CAYIWY01. Next base: position 71,343 of record CAYIWY010000001.1, on the reverse strand, counting down.
TTTCCTGAAAAATAATCTCTGATTTACCTCCAAGGTTTAAAATATCCCCAACCGCTGGTACTTTTTCCAAACCCAAGATCTGAACCGGCATCGAAACTGTGCCTTCTTTAACTTGCTCACCACTACTAGCAATCAAAGCTTTAACTTTCCCACTTATAGTTGGGGTTTTAACAAAATCACCAATTTTAACACTGCCTTTTTTAACTAAAATAGTTGCTACTGGACCTCTAAATTTATCAAGGGAAGATTCGATCACCACTGCTTCAAACGGCTTTTTGCTTTCATCTTTAAGCTCAGCAATCTCCGCAACTAGTTTTATCATTTCCAACAAATCATCAACTCCAGAACCAGTTTTTGCTGAAACCGGTACAACCACTACATCTCCCCCGTAACCTTCAACTAAAACGCTGTTGTCAGCTAAACCTTTCTTAACTCGGTCAACATTTGCGCCGGGTAAGTCCATTTTATTTATTGCCACAATCATTGGAGTTTTCGCAGCTTTAATATGGCTGATTGATTCTTTGGTTTGGGGCATCACACCGTCATCAGCTGCAACAACCAATATGGCAATATCGGTCACATTAGCTCCTCTTGACCTCATGGCTGAAAATGCCTCGTGGCCTGGAGTATCAATAAAGGTTATTTTCTGACCGTCGCTTTCGACTTGATAGGAACTGATATGTTGGGTAATTCCACCATGTTCACGCTGCGCAACTTTGGTTTTGCGGATGTAATCTAGGAGGGTTGTTTTTCCATGATCAACATGCCCCATGATCGTAACCACTGGAGCTCGCTTAAGGCTATTTGCTTTTGTATCTTTAATTTTGTGTTCCACTGCCAAAATCTTTCCACAAGAATAAATTGGTTATTAATCTTCTTTTTCTGCAGATTTCTTTTTCTTGGTTTTAATAGTTTTCTTAGTTGTTTTTTTCTTTACAACTACTTTTTTAGTTTTCTTTTCCTTTACCGCTACTTTTTTTGTTACTTTCTCAGGTTCATCCCTCAAACTTCCCAAACCTTCAGCTCCTTTAATATCAATTCTCCAACCAGTTAACTTTGCAGCTAGTCGAACATTTTGACCATCTTTTCCAATCGCCAACGACAGTTGATCCTCAGGAACCTCAACATGAGCTGTTTTTTCTTCTTCATTGAGAGCAACTTTACCAACTTGAGCCGGGGAAAGAGATGTGGCAATAAATTTTGCTGGATCATCACTGAATTGAATAATATCGATTTTCTCATTACCAAGTTCAGCAATTACTGCTTGGACTCTGACCCCTTTTTGACCAACACAACTTCCCACTGGATCGACTCCAGCTTGACGGGAAGAAACAGCAACTTTGCTGCGGCTTCCGGCTTCCCGGGCGATACCTTTTATTTCCACCATTCCTGAGCCGATTTCCGGAACCTCAAGTTTAAATAAACCTTCAACTAGGCCTTTGTGAGCCCGGGAAACAATTATGTCTTGACCGCGCTGTGATTCTTTTATCCCGACAATATAAAATTTAACTCTTTGGTTTAAGCGCAAATCCTCACCTGGGATTTTTTCAGAAGTCGGCATAATCCCTTCTGCTTTACCAATATCAACAACCACATTCGGACCTTCTAGTCTCTGGATCATTCCATTTACAATTGTTCCGACTTTTTTCTCATACTCAGTTAGAATCGCACCTTTTTCTGCTTCGCGAATTCTTTGCAATAGAACCTGCTTGGCAGTTTGGGCGGCAATTCGTCCAAAACCATCGGGTGTAACATCCTCACCATTTCTGGAAACTTTGACACCACCTTGTTCGGTATCAAGCTCAACTTCAAGTTCTTCGAGCTCCCCACCGTAATCTTTGCGGTAAGCTGCTTTGATTGCTTCTTTAATAATTTCGATTACTTCGGCGGCCTCAACTCCACGCTCGGCCGCTGCTTGATTTAATGCTGCTGCAAATTCTGTTCTTAAAGCCATTTAAAATTCCTCCTAAAAATAAACTTTGGAATCAAAAAAGTATACTTTGCTTCGCAAAGACTGCTTTTTTGATCTGAATCAAAAAAGTGGGATTTTATTCCCACTTAATAATCCAAGCTAATTAACTTTAGCTGCAATATACCACCAAGAGGTTTTTTGGTCAAGACTATCTTGACAAGTAGCTCGCTAGAATCACCACACCTTACCTATTTTCAATATATTTTAGCCCCATAGTATTGACTTTACCTTATGCTCTGTTAAAATTACTTTACTTAGGTTCTTAAGTAAGGAGGAGATCTATGCCCGGTATAAAGGATAGAATTTTAGCCGAGAACGAATTTAAGAAAAGCCGGGTTCTGGGATACAAACTTACTGTTCACCAAACACAGATGAGTGGTCTTATTGGCACTCTTTTCGATTATGAGCAATTAGAGCTTATGGTCGAAGGTGAGTTACCGGAAGAGTCACAAACCGTCCTAAAGAGAATTCTTGAACTTGATCGAACCGAGATCAAAAGGCTTCTTTCAGGATGGTTAAGAACTGCTGAAGATCTGGAAATTGCAGTGGTGTACTTCGCTGCAGATTCTCATCTATTCGAAAGGATGCCTCCTCTAGGATGCCTGTTTGCTGAATTTCTCTGCGACGAAATTGAAGCCGAGCGGGTTCTTCGAATCGCATATTTGCTTCATGAGTGTCCGGAGCAAGAGAGGTTGGAGAGAATTGCTGCTGAGCTATCTGAGCGCGGTGGTGGCTGAACACACGAGACGGGTTTTACTAAGTAGACCCGTCTTTTTTTAAAAACCATCTAATTAAACTTTCTTGCACTATACCACCAAAAGGTTTCTTGGTCAAGACTATCTTGACAAGACTTCAAGCAAGCAATAAAATCTGCGATTGTGAAGAGGTCGGGGTGGTAGCTCAATTGGGAGAGCAATTGCACTGCGTGCAAGAGGTTATAGGTTCGACTCCTGTCTGCCCCACCAAAAGAGATTCCTCCGAATTTTCGGAGTAAAGGCTACGTAGCTCAGTGGTTTAAAGCACTACGTTGACAGCGTAGGATCGTGGGTTCGAATCCCTCCGTAGTCGCCAACGCGGAAGTAGCTCAGTGGTAGAGCAGCTGTTTCGTAAACAGCAAGTCACAGGTTCGAATCCTGTCTTCCGCTCCAAAGAGAGATCCGCAAGTTTTTCTTGCTTCAGCTATTCGGGGGCAGATGTTGCTCTCTTATAGAAGCGGCGCTGGTGCTTGGTTTGCCGGAAATCCGAAGATATCTGGACTCACACCAACCACCAGCGCTGCGACCAAAATTGATCTAACTGAAAACTAGTCTCCGTTCGATCAACGAGACAGTAACAGATCGCCCCTAACTGGACGACCCCATCTGTTCCTGTCCCAATCAAAAGCAGGCCCTCTATCGATCTTCTCGATACGGCCTGCCTATCTTTATCTAACTTCCAATAAATTAGCTTTCGAATTCTTTCAAAAGGTCTTTTTGTTTCCCGGATAGTTTGGTTGGGGTAATTATTTTTACTCTGACAAACTGGTCGCCGCGATTATTTCCATGTTTAATTCCTTTTTCTTTTATTCTTATATCGGTTCCGGACTGAATCCCCTCAGGGATTTTTAACTTAACAGTTCCATCTAACGTTGGAACCTCGATTGTATCGCCTAATGCTGCCTGAGTAAAAGAAATTGATTGTTCGAGATAAATATTGTAACCGGCTCGCTTAAAATCCCGATGCCCTGCAACTCTAATTGTTATATAAAGATCACCATAACTTCCGGATTTTTCTCCAGCCTGACCAAGATTGGCAAAACGAACGGTATCGCCATCATCAACTCCAGCTGGAATTTTGATTTCAGTTTCCTTGACGTTTTTAACTCGCCCACTCCCCTTACATTTTGGACATTTCTTTTCAACTACTTCACCCTCCCCGTGACAAGAAGGACAAATACGGTTGGTTAAAATTTGTCCGAGAATTGAATTGGTTGCCTGCTGAACTTGGCCGTGACCAGCACAAGTACTACAAGTAGTCTTTTTTGAACCTCTCTCGGCACCAGAACCGGAACAGTCGCTACAAGTTTCATAGCGTGGTATTTCAATTTTTTTCTCAACACCAAAGGCAGCTTGCTCAAAGGGGATAGTTATCTCGTAATGAAGATCTTCCCCTCGTTTTGGCCCACCCCGACGAGTGCTGCCACCAAACGGAGAAGCCCCACCAAAAAACTCATTAAAAATTTCAAACGGATCACGGAAGTTACTAAAATCAAAATCAACATTTACACCTTGCCCGCCGTAAGAATAGCCACCATTTCCAGCTGGAGCCCCACCGCCAGAAAATGCACTATGCCCAAACTGATCGTAAGCTGATTTTTTCTGTGGATCCGAAAGTACTTGATAAGCCTCGTTAATTTCTTTAAAACGCTCTTCCGCACCGGAAGTTTTATCCACATCAGGATGATGCTTCCGTGCTGAATTACGGTACGCTTTCTTAATCTCCTCGGAAGAAGCATTTTTTGAAATTTTTAGAATTTCATAGTAATCTCTTTTATTCATAAGCTTTTTTTACTAACACAAAGTGTTTGCAGAATGCACAGTATTCGGCTTTGATGTAATCATCAAAGGCACAGAATACGAGCAGTCTATTTCTTCGTCCGAGGCGCTTTTTGCAACGCCTAAAACCTCATGATAATCTTTTTTCGTCACTACGTTCCTCCAAAATCTTGCGCTTTAAGAAAATCTAAGTCTTTTTTAGCCATAGTTAGTAGACAATTCTAGCAGAAAACATCTTTTATTGCCAGCCCTTTACTACAGGTTATCAAATTTTGCTAGGTGTGTTAAAATTCAAACCAAGAAAAGAGCCACTTAGTTAGGAGAGATTTATGGCAACAGTTTTCGAAAGGGTTCGCAAGATCGTTGTCGACCAACTTGGAGTTGAAGAAGACCAAGTTGTTCCCAGCGCATCATTCGTTGACGACCTCAACGCCGATAGTCTTGACCTGGTTGAACTCATAATGACAGTGGAAGAAGAGTTCCCTCTCCAAGACGGAAAGACCTTTGAAATCGCAATTGAGGCTGCTGAAAGGATCTTCACTGTTCAGGACGCGATCGATTATCTAAAAGGAATCGGGATAAAGGATGGGTAATCTCGTAGGGGTGATGGGGAATTTCTCCTTATCACCCTTTTTTATTTTTGTCATCAAAAACGAAGCTTCTCAGATGAAACCAATGGTTTTAACCCTCGGAGGTTCATTTGAGAAATTCCCTGACTAACTTTTAAAAAGTTAAATTTTTATCATCAAATAAAGTGTTCTTTTTGTTTTCGGGATTAATCTAGATTTAGCTATTTTGAATTTTTCGCGGAAAATATTTTCAAAACTTTTTTGCTCGTAATTCTGAAAAATATCCTCTCTGGTTGAAAGAAGTTTTTTAACTTGTGAATCACTCTTGGGAACAAATTCGATAATTAATTTTGAACAAATACTGGCAAAAAAATCACGCAGTTCTTCAAGAGGCAAGTTGTTTGAGATCACTAGATGGTGAACCAAAGCTAAAGCAAGGACTGTATCGACTGGCCCACGCTCAACTAGCGACTCTCTTTCTTGATTTTTCCAACCAATGGCTGGAGGAGGGTTGGTCAAATCCAAAAAAAGCGGCAGTAAAAATTTTTCTTCTTGTTCCTTAACGGCTTTGTAATTTAGCTCAACTGCCTCTAAATCGATATCAAATGATATTGTTGAAATTTTTTTGTCAGCTGATAATCTGCTAAAAAGTCCAGTGTTAGCTCCCAAATCCCAGACTGAAGTCGGTTTGGCTACTTTCAAAAACTCATCAACCAGCTTTTCTTTTTGACTCAATGCTTTTTCATAATTATTGTTAGCTTCATAATAATCCGCCCATTCTGTTCCTTTTGGTTGCCATTTCAAGCCTTTGATGCTACTTTCCAAACTTGTGATCAAACCCATAAAAGAATTCATGCTAAAACTAGCTTTTCTTATGATTTTTCTGTTTTTGACGGAATGTTTTTTCTGACTTGAGGCGTGTAAATGTAAGTGTAGAAATAAATTGAAATTGAGTTTTGATTTAAAAGGCAAAAGTTTGGCTGCCAAATCTAACGGTATTCCGTCAATAAAAAGCTGATTTAATCTTAAAAGTCTCGGGTCAAGATAAGACATTAAAACCAGTGGGGCCAAAAAATGTTGACAAAACTGACGATAAGCCACCCAAGGTTGATCAGTTTTGTGAATTTCAAAAGACAGGGTGTCGATAAGAATCGGCTTGCCTTGAAAAAATTGAATGTTGTAAGCACTAGCATCTTTTAAACTCATTCCAAATTCCAAAGCGATTTTTTGGATTTTTAGGGTCAGAAGAGCTGCATCTTGCAACTGCCCAAAACTCCACTCATAGAGATACGAAATAAAATCAATTTTTTGTGGCTGGATAATTTTGTAAGCTTCACTACTTTGGGAGAACTGCTTGAGATCAACTTCTTTGTGATCCACCAACAAACCTTCTGTAACTAATTTTTGGAATAAACCACTACTAATAAGTTTTTCGTAGTTTTTCTGGTAAGAAGCGTTTATTTGGCGAAGTAGTCCAATCTTGGAGTGAAATATAAAACCACTTGGATCACGAAAAGAGGCCGGGTGTCTACTTGCCATTCTTCCCCTTGGTAGGGGCAGTGTCCGTTTTTTTCTTGGCAAAAATACTAAAAAAGAAATTCTTTACTTTTGAAAAGTAAGAGCGAACAAAGAATAATGCTCCTAAACCTCCAGCAAGTAGAAATTGCAAAGCAAAACTTCCACTTCCGGGATCCAGGTAAGCATGGGATGATCTGCTTGATGCAACAAAGAAAACTAAGGCAAAATATAAAGCAGTGGTGACACTTAAGCGTTTAAACATAGTAAAGAGACCCTCCTATAGAATCCTATTAGACAACAAAATCCAAAAAAAGTCTAGCTTTTTCTGTATGTAGCTATCAAAACTGAGTATTTACTGTAAAATAAACTTCATCTCAAAAGATTGGAATTAAAATTTAATTTTCGTAGACAACTTTTGAACTTTTTGTTTTCCAAGGGTTTTCATTTTATATTTCAACTGATGGCCTTAATTAACTAAGATTTCTTGATGTTTTAATTCTTCTTTTAAAGTATTGGCACCTCGATAAAGAATTCCTCTGATACCAAGTTTTTCGCCGGCCGAAGTGTTACTCTCGCGATCATCGACGAACAAAACCTCACTTGCTTCGACATTTAGTTCTTTAAGTGCTATTTCGAAAATTTCTCTTTGGGGTTTTATAAAACCAACCTTCTGGGAAATAACAATCGAGTCAAAAAGGTCGTTCAAATTATGATCTTTCAAAATACCTTCAATAAATTCAGTATTAGAATTGGACAATAAACCGATTTTGTAGTTTCTTTTTAACGACTTAATTACTTCGACTACTTCAGTGTCGATCTGAACCGATTGTTCGATAAAAGGAATAACCTTTTCTTCTTTAACAGAAGTTTTTTCGGAAAGAATTCTGATAAGCGCTGTTGTGGAGAGTTTTCCCAAATCAAACTGGTCGGAAAGTTCCTGAAAATAGCCTCTCTGGTTTTCAAGATCCGGAATTTGTTTTCTCAACCATCCCCAATAAAGATCCGGGCAAATCACCCCAAAGAAATCAAAAATAATTGCTTTTATCACTTCAATATAGTAACAGAAAAGTGAAAACCCCGAAAAATTTTCCGGGGTTTAACGATGACTACTTGTCCTTTCGCTTTATTTCGAATCCAAAGACGCCAAGAACATTGTTCAAGGTGTCTCCAACGAAACCAGCGGCGTAACGAGCTGCCTCTCTTTCGTCTTTTTGCAAAGTCAGGATCAAAACTCTTGAAAAAATTTCCGCTCTTCCAGCTCTGAGTTTAGTCTCTGCATCGGTAGACTTTGCGGCCGCAACATTAAGCTCTTCTGCCAGATCTTCCGCCATTTTGGTCAAACGACCCAGGTCTAGAGGTGCTTTTTCATCTACCACTTTTCTCTCCTTTCAAAACCAACCTTGGATAAATTATAGGAAGACCTATAACCAATTACAATTATAATCTTGCTTGTCAAAAATAGCTTTTTGCTTTACAATCCAAGCAGAAATTGGAAAGGAGAGGTCTAATGGGATGGGGCGCTTGTGATAATCGAGAACCTGCACGTCGTGAAGGAGATGAGGACAACGGTTGGGGTAGCCCTGCTTGCGACAACCGCGAACCAGCGGTACGGACAAGACGGCTAGAACCGGAGGTTGCCGAAAGGAGAGTTATGGATCAACCGGCTGTTACTCAACACCATTACAAAGTCGTTGTTAACGTCGAAACCGTTTCCGGCAGAAAGTTTTCGTTTGAAACAGAGATGGATTCTTCTTGGTCCCTCGAAGAAATTGACCAGGTTGCGAAGGCAAGGGCTCAGTCAGCGTGTAATCAACGCTCGGATGCGCTTAAGTCTCACGAGATCGTCGAGCTAGTCCTGACCGGAGAAAAAGAATTGGTCCCGGGATAAACCCAAAAGGCCTTGTACAAAATTTGTACAAGGCCTTTAATTTTTCTAATTAATTCAGTTGTGTTATATTGTCCTCGAGAGTTCAGCAAGGAGAAAGACAAGTGACAGAGAAAGTAGAGACGACTTTCCAGAAGGTTTTCCGAGTTATCGTTGAACAAAAGGCCATCACGATTCCCGAAACGGGTATCAATCCAGAGACACCGCTACTTGATATCTTTGGTAGCACCAGACAACCACTCTGGGCTGGTTTTCTTTTTTTCGGAGAGTTGCAGCAGCTTTTTAAGAAGGAAGAATATCTTTTCAGCAACTCGATCGATTTCGACCCCAATAACGCACTTAAAACGGTTGGGGACTTAGTCAAAGCCCTAGACACTTCTCTTATGTTCTCTCGGGAGAGAAGGGTTTGGTCCAGCACTTTTAATCGTGTTCGTATGAACTTTCTGAGAACTAGGGGTACGAAAGACTTAGATCCGAATTCTGTAAAACCAGAATCTACACTCAAAAAGCTTGGTCTTGGCGTGATAGACTTCTTTGAAGCATTAGTAGAAGATTTCCAGACTGACCATCCAGACTTCGAGCTTGATGTAGATGACTGGATGGAAATAGACACTATCCAACAAGTTGTTGATCGGGTGGACAAAAAGTTGGATAAAGTGCCAACAGGAAAATAGGAGAAGAGGATGGCTGAAACAACTTACGAGTTGGTCAAGAGGGTTGCTCTTGAAATCGAACCAGGTAAACGTAACGAGCGAATTTTCGGGCCAAATGCCACCGTGTCCAGTCTTGGGTTGGTTGATGCGTTTGTCGGAACAGCTTATTTCTTCTACCGTCTCGAAGAAGAGGTAAAGAAAAATAATCCGGATTTCGAATTTCCTGACGAAGCAAACCCAGATACCATTCAGCAAGTGGTTGAGGTAATTGATCAGGAACTAGCAAGGGTTGGTGTGGAAAGTTAGCCCAAAAAGGTGGATGGCAACATTCACCTTTTATTTTTTGGAAAAGAAAAGGCCCCGAAGTTTTTCTCCTCGGGGCTTGTGTGGGTTTTTCCTATCTGCTACCAGTTGTCGATGTCGATTGGCCGGGGTGGAAAGTTTCGGTGGTCCGGACTACGGTAGGCCTTGATACGGTGGCCCTTCATAACCAGATCCACAGGTTCGTCACCTTCTGTGGTCAACGTACCTCGAGTGCGGATCTTTCGACCGTCCTCAGTAGTCGCCACAAACTCACTGCCGGGGAACATCAGATGATGCCCAGGATGAATTCGAAATACAACTGCTGAAGCTTCGTCACGAACTATCTCCCAATCTTCCCCTGCTTTAAAAACCCAGTGATCTTCCGAAACCCAAGGCCGGAATCGGTCTCCGTTCGAAGTGTGCGACCAGGCTTCCACTACCGGTTCTCCACTTGGAGTTGCCACTTGCACCTCTACCATTTATTCACCTCCTTCCTTCGCAAAATATGGGAATTTATTATACCACTAGGGTCAATTTATTTGAGGATATGTAAAACTTTTTCAAAAATCTTCTGATGCCCACTAGAATTTGGATGGTCACCATCAGTATAAAAATCTTCCTTTGTCAAAATTCCAAAACAGTCCGCAAATTTGAGGTTTCTTTCTTGGGAAATTTCATTGATTACATCGTTGTATTTCTTAATTTCTTCGTTTCTATAACCAAATTTGTTACTTGCCTCATCGATATTGTTAAGCCCAACTACTAAAATATCTTTAGTGAGTTTTTCTGCTTTATCTAAAAGAGTTTTATAGGAACTTTTGAATTCATCTATTGGTGTTCCACCTGGGTTATCTTTGTTTGCACTGTCATTAATTCCAATGGAAAATATAATTTTGTCCGGTTTTCGTGAAACTGCTTCGGTATCAAATCTTTTTAATAGGTCGTTTACCTTGTCCCCAGAAACTCCACAATTATAAATATAAGTTTCGGTATTGTTATTAAAAAAATGTACTTTGAGTCGCTCAACCCAACCACCGGATTCTAGATCAAAAGCTCCCCAAGTAATACTGTCTCCAAAAACACAGATTTTCATTGTCGGTTTAGTTGCTTGGATAACTCTTCCCAACTTATAACTTTTCCCCAATTAGAAGCTGGGGTTTCAAGCACCTTGTCCCTATCTTCAATTTTTCCCGTGGCATGGTCAACTGCTTCTTTTAAAATCAATGGGTAATAACCATGCCAGTTCAGTTCTTGCAAGGTCGAGAGAACACAGCAATCAATAGTCAACCCCATTAAAACTGGGATAACTTCATCCGGTTTTCCAATATTTTTATCTAACCATTCTTGGAATTTTTTTGGATCTTGATAAGGCAGTCCTGGTTCTTTGTTCGGATCGCCAATATTTTCCCGAACCCAAATCGGGGAATTCATGCACTTTATCCATGTAGATTTTATTAAGTCTTTTGGGACCAAAGTTTCATAACCCCAAGTTCCTGGAATACAACCTTTACCCCAGTCTCCTGGCCTGGGTTGACGGTAATCAGAGACAATGTTGTTTATTTTTATCCCTCTGGATTCAAAAACCGGGAATATATTTTCATTTAGAAAGCGGACGGAGGGTTTTGGAGTATAGTGAAGACCACCCTCAGTGGCAAACTCATTCTGGATATCTACAGCAATGAATTCATATTTCATAACTCATTCTTTACTATAGTACCTATGGAATAATACAAGTTAGGATTTATAGTGACGGCCGAAGTTCCAACAGTGCCAACAATAACCGTTGTCTGTTGATGGACAATAGTACCCGAGCTTACCGTTCCGAAACCTTTAAGCTCTTGTGTTTCACAATAGTAAGGTTTTTCTGGTTTTTGCTTTTCACAAAGCTCAACGTAAAATGCACTTAGTTTGTTTACATCAATGTTCATTACTTCTTTTCCTCGTTAACCACCTCCCCTTCAAGCTTTTTATCAACACCAACTCGTACAAACCCATTCTTCTTGTAGTCTGAATCAAAACTAAAAATTTCTCTTAAACCAAACTTTTCAAGAATCGCCATATTGACACAATCGGTGAAAGAGACGTTCTTAGAAGTTTGTCGTTTGAAAATTTTCTCCGCGGCCAATCGCAGGGCAAAACCAACATCTATAATTTGGGTAGAACTTCTACCTATATCGTAGATAAACTTAAATGCTACATTTCGACCAGCTTTTTGGCTGAGTATCGTAATTGCCTCACCGTAAGCATGACTTGAAGTAATCAGCTGGACATCTGTTAGTAACTCAACTATTTTACTTGCAAATTGATGGTTTGCATCCTTTGCGTAGATCAACCCAATAAAAGCATCAGCGTCTATTAGAATTTTTCTTTTTTCGGTAGAGATGGCCATAATTAGGAGACAAATCTCCATAGAGGTAACGATCGAGGTTGGTAGACAGATCACCTGGTCCAGGAACTGCATATTTAGCCAACTTCAATAGGAATTCCCCACTACTCAATTTTTTCTGAATACTGTTTTCTAGAAGCTGACGAATAACCACAGCTTGTGGTTTATTTTCCTTTTTCGCCAATTCTCCAATTTCTCGATCTAAGGTTTCAGTAAGGTATATTTGTTTTCTTTTCATTTTCGTCCTCGACAAATATCGCGCGCCTGTTTCTCTGAAATAAATTATCAGCGCGTTATACACTATACATTATACACCACTTACTTCTTGTCTTCATCAACCACTTCACCTTCAACAGTTTTTCCGTCCTCTCCTCCGCCAGCTGGCGGATTTTTTTCCTCACCTTCAGTTGGTGGGATTTCTTCTTGGACACCGGCACCTTCGGGATCTGCTCCTGGAGGAGTCTCGTACATCGCACTTCCAATCTTTTGTAATGCTTGGCCAAGTTCGTCGGCTGTTTTTTTGATATCGTCAGCATTGTCTTTAGTTATGGCTTCTTTAGCAGCGGCAACTTTTTCCTCAACTTCTTTTTTAACATCTTCTTTAAGTTTGTCGCCAGCATCTTTGATTGATTTCTCAGCTGTGTAAACCAAGCTGTCAGCGATATTTCGAGCTTCGATCAATTCTTTTTTCTTAGCATCTTCCTCGGCGTGTTTTTCCGCTTCGGCAGCCATATTGGCGGCTTCTTCTTTGGAAAGACCAGTGGAACCGGTAATGGTGATTTTTTGTTCTTTACCAGAGGCTTTCTCCTTGGCGTGAACATTGAGAATACCGTTAGCATCGATATCGAAAGTTACCTCGACCTGTGGTACACCACGCGGGGAGGGTGGTACTCCGTCAAGAATAAATTGTCCGAGTGATTTGTTGTCTGCTGCCATCGGTCTTTCACCTTGTAGAACGTGAACTTGAACCGAAGTCTGGTTGTCAGCAGCGGTTGAAAAAGTTTCAGCTTTATTTGTTGGGATTGTGGTATTTCTAGCAATTAAAACTGTACTAACACCGCCAAGCGTTTCGACTCCCAAAGAGAGTGGGGTCACGTCCAAAAGGACGACATCTTTAACTTCTCCAGTCAAAACTGCCCCTTGAATTCCAGCTCCAATCGCCACCACTTCGTCTGGGTTGATGCCTTTGTGTGGGTCTTTGCCGAAGAATTTTTTGACTGCTTCTTGCACTGCCGGCATTCTAGTCATACCACCAACTAATACAACTTCGTCAACTTTGGAAGCATCTATTCCAGCATCCTTGATCGCAGTTTTGGTCGCGGTGAAAGTTTTTTCGATTAAATCAGTGACAATGCTTTCAAGTTTTGCCCTGGAAAGTTTTACCAGTAAGTGCTTTGGCCCGGAAGCATCGGCAGTAATATAAGGAATATTAATTTCCGTCTCTAAAGAACTAGAAAGCTCAATCTTGGCTTTCTCAGCACTATCACGCAATCTCTGCATAGCTTGTTTATCAGCTGACAGATCGACGCTATTTTCTTTTTTAAATTCTTCAACCAAGAAATCTATAATTTTTTGATCAAAATCATCGCCGCCAAGATGGGTATCACCAGCTGTTGATTTTACTTCAAAAACACCTTCACCAAGTTCCAAAATGGAAACGTCAAAAGTCCCACCACCAAGATCGTAAACGGCAATTGTGTGTCCCTGGGATTTTTCCAAACCATAAGCCAGAGCGGCCGCAGTCGGTTCGTTGATGATTCGTTTGACGTCAAGACCGGCAATTTCTCCAGCTTGTTTGGTGGCTTGACGCTGCGCATCATCAAAGTAAGCCGGCACGGTAATAACTGCATCAGTAACTTTTTCGCCTAAATAACTTTCGGCATCAGCTTTGATTTTTCCTAAAATTTGGGCGGAAATTTCCTGGGGAGTAAACTCCTTACCTTCGACTTCAACTACTGCCATATCGTTTTTACCACTCTTGACTGTATAGGGAAGCCATTTAACATCCCGTTGCACGGTTTCATCCTTGAATTTGTGACCCATTAAACGCTTGACGGAAAAAATTGTCGTTTTTGGATTAACAACAGCTTGTCTTTTTGCCACGCGACCAACGACTCTTTTAATCGGGTCAACGACTGATGGAGTCGTGTTTTCCCCTTCAGCGCTGTGAATAACTTTTGGCTGACCACCCTCAATAATGGCCATCGCACTATTTGTTGTTCCTAAATCAATACCAATAATTTTTGACATACATTACCCCTTCTATAAATAAGTTTTTGTCAAAAAATACATCGCGCTTTAGCGCGTTATAATTTTAGACTAGTAATATTTTAATCCAACTCCAAAACATAATTTTTGATAATTATCCAAAGTAAACTAAATAGCAGCCACCAAACTAAAATGTCAAAACCGATTGACCAATAATTTATGTTAAAACCACTCGTTCCATCTCCATTTAAAGTATCTTTCGCAAACGAGAAAGGAAAACCATGCTTAATTTCATCCCGGACATAAAAGAAACTCACCGAAGTCACACCGATCGAGAGAGCTAATGTCCAAATTAAAGAAAGTACCCGAACCATAATTATTCCTTTACTGTAGCAGCTGTAGTAACTCGTACCCTGGCTGGTCTAATGACTTTTCCATCCAGCTCGTAGCCTTTTTGCAAAACCTGTGCAATTTCACCATTCTTTTTACCTTCGACTGTTGCAATACCCTCATGTTTGACCGGATCAAAAACTTCCCCTTGAGTTGAAATTTCGTTTACTCCTTCAGAATCTAAGGTATCTTTAAATTTTTTGATAACCAGTTCCAAACCTTCAGAATTAATTGTTTTTTGTGCCTCCTCAAGGTGATCTAGTATATCCAAAAACTTTGCTATCAAAACTACGTTACCAAATTTTACAACTGCTCTTTTTTCTTCCTCAGTTCTTTTTTGTAAATTTGCATAATCAGCAAGAGCTCTTTTGAGCTGGCTTTCGAGTTCACTTGTTTTATTATCTGTGTCTTTTTTTGTCTTTTTCATTCTATTAGTAGTCGTTACATTCCTGCAAAAATCAGAATTTTAGTAGTCGTTACATTCCTGCAAAAATCAGAATTTTAGTAACTACGTGAGAGCTCAGTTAAAAGATCACCAAAGTAACGAACCGTCGGAATCACTCGGTTGAAATGCATTCTTGCAGGACCAATCACCCCAATAACCCCAGCATTTTTTTTACCAGAACCAAAGGGAGCAAAAACTACTCCGCAACATTCTAAATAAGCCTGACCAATTTCTTCGCCAATCAATATGTGTACTGGTTCTTCACCAACTGCTCGATCGAAAATCTCAGAAATAGTTTCTTGGCTATCAATCATTGCCAAAACTGCTTTAGTTAAATCAATATCATAAAATTCTGGCATTTCCAAAATATTGGCGGCCCCAGAATAGAACATATCCCCATCCTCACTGTAGGCAACGGCTAAATTTCCGGTTTGGGAGGAGAGTTCGCGGGCGGCTTGGCGAAGCAATTTGTGAAACTGAAACCTCTGATCCCAAAGTGATTCTTTGATCGTAACCTCGTCTCGAACTGGCATTGAGGTTTCCTTCATCAACCCGCTGATATAGAATTTCAAACCCATTGGGGTCGGGATACGGCCGGCTGAAGTGTGCGGTTGCTTCAAAAACCCTTCCTTAGTTAAAGCAACCATTTCGTTTCGTACCGTTGCTGGAGAAACACCCAGATTGTACTTCTCGACAATCGTTTCGCTACCAACGGGTTCGGCGCTTTCGATATATTCGTCAATAATTATTTTCAGTAGTTCTTTGCGTCTATCGGACAATTCTGGCATTTTACCTCCTCTTTTGAAGTAGCAACAATTTAGCACGAGTGCTAACTACTGTCAAGATTTGCTTACCTGTATAATATTGTTTAACTTTTCTGTTGCTAGGAAAGTCGATCAAAATTCTAATTTTTTATGTCAAAACAATCGTTAATTAAAATACTTGTAATTTTAAATCTTGCCACCATGGTTATTTTAATGCTTTTTGCAAGCCGAAACGATTCACCCACTTTCGATGAACCCCCACACCTACTTTCCGGATATGTGGCGCTGAGATATGGCCATGATTATATCGATATTGAACACCCGCTGCTTGCCAAAATGTACGCTGCAACACCTCTTCTGTTTCAAGAAACCAAAATTAATTTGAATGACCCGCATTACAAAATCCAAAGAAGTAATTTAGAGATTGACCAGATGTTTTCTGCTTCACAAGCGTTTTTGAATTATCAAACAAACAACCCAGATAAAATTCTGTTTGACACAAGACTTCTGATGATATTTCTAACAGCCGCTTTTGGCTTAATAATTTTTCTTTTTGCGCAGAAACTTTTTGGCAATCTTGCCGGACTAATAGCGGTTTTTCTTTATAGCACTGAGGGTGTGATTTTATCCAACGGTTCTTTGTTCAATACTGATATGCCCGCTGCTGGATTTTTTGTTTTAATTATCTTTGCCCTTTGGCTTTATTCGGAGAAACAGAGTATCGAAAGACTTATTTTCCTAACTCTTTCACTAATACTCTCTCTACTCACCAAATTCTCAGCCCTTTATTTATTACCAATCGTAGTAATTTCCATGGAATTAATTTACCAAACTCAAAAAACTCGTCCTCGAAAACATATTCTTTATTTACTTGGAAGTATCTTTCTTGCAATCCCAATTTTTTACGGTTTAGTTTCGTTTCGAGATAGAGGATTAACTGGATTTTTCCCTGGGAGGTATTTAGAAGGCGCAGGAAGAGTTTTCTTATCTGTTTCGAAAGATGGTAGATCATCTTATCTCCTTGGTGACAATTATTTCGGCTCTCGTTGGTACTATTTCCCAGTTTTAGTTGCGACAAAAACTCAAATTTTGTCTCTAGTTGGAGCTTTAATTGCCTTAATCTTAGTTTTTTTTAAAAAAATAGTCCTACCTAAAAAGGCTTTACTAATTTCTGTTTTGCCGATTGGACTTTTTTTCCTGACCGCAGTTTTTTCCAAATTTAATATCGGAATTCGTCATATTCTTCCGATCTATCCATTTTTGATTATCTTTGCAGCTGGCGGATTTGCCTCTCTAATTCATTTAATACTTCGAAGGTTCAAACCAAAAACCTCCTTAACTTTGTCAGCATTATTAGTTTTAACAATTTTTGGTGGGAGAATCTGGTCAACCGCGACAACTTATCCACATTTCTTGAGCTATTTTAATTTTACAGTTGGAGGAACTGACAACGGCTGGAAAGTCGCTAACGATGCCAACTATGATTGGGGACAGGATGTAAAGCGCCTGGCCGATTTTGTCCGAGCCAACAAGATAAAATCGCTTGCGATCGACAATTATTCCGGAATCTATGCTGCCAGAGATTACTATAAATTGCCAGTTATGCAGCTCACTCCTACAGCTAAAAACTACAAAGGCTGGGTCGCCTTATCCACATCGGTAATAGTAACCCGCAAGGATACATCCGAAGACTACTCTTGGATTGTGGATAAATATACCCCCATCGCTAAAGCAGGGAAGAGTATTTTTATCTACAAGATTGAGTAAAGTATCTTTAGGGTGTTTTTATCGATTTTATCCATAAAGGACTTTTATCGTCTGGTTTTCCAAAATTGTAGTTTACGGTGATTTCTTCGTCCTTATTTATATCTTTTATTGCAACAAAATCTATTAACCTCTCCTTTGTACGTTTATTGTAAGTTGCGTTTGGTGAGTACGAATGGTTATAAATTGAACCAAACCCCAAACACAATGCTACTTTTTTTAAGTCGCTGCCCCAAAGAAAATAATAATTTTTCAGTTCTGTTTTTCTCAAAAGAGAAGCTTCTTTCTCAGTTATTTCAACTACTGGGCAACTTTCGATAATTTCGCCTTTTTGTATTCGCTTTGCGGCAAAAACACCCCGGCCGGCACCTTTAACTTTGGAAGCACCAACGTAAATTTCATTTGTGGGAGTAATCTTTTTCATATTAAGGATTCAGTAACGGATAGACATCAATTGCGGGCTCTTCGTAAGGGTGGGCGGCTTTAATAGTGTTAACGACTTCTGAAAGTTTCTCTTTAGGACAAATAACTTCGATTCTTTCTTCCTCAACTTCTTCTAGTTTTCCAACTTCACCAATAGTCGGGTGGGCACCATCGAGTGGTCGGAACCGACCAATTCCTTTGGTGGAAAAACTACAAAAATCGTAATTTCCTTGTTTTCCGGCCTCAGTTTGACCAATCGCGTTTCTTAACTTTTCGGCATCAGCCACCGGAACCGTAACAATAATTTTCACCATTTCATTCATGGCAGAATTGTATCAAGGTTTTTTGGCCAAGTACAGATTGTGACCCCATAAGTTTTCTTTTTTAGTTAACCACTGGTACTTACAAGATTGGGCGTTTTTTAACCGCTCTCTGTCCAAAAGGTGTAACCAACTACGTATTTTGTAACCCGGGATACCTAGTAGGGCTGAAAAATATAGATATTTTGCTGCGTTAGTAACTTTGGCAGAGTAATCTTCGGAAGAAACCGAAATAAACCCAGTTTTTTCAAGTGCCTGTAAATGCTGCTTTTCTGTCCAAATATTTGGTATTGCCCAACCATCTAACCAATTTCGCATTCGCTTTTGCTGCACAACCGTTAATTTTAGTTTCTTCAAGGTATATTCGGCTACGGCCAAACGTCCGTTGGGTTTCAAAATCCTAAACATCTCTCGGTAAAAATCGCTTTTGTCTTCTAGATGGCAAATCGCTTCAATTGCAATAACCGCGTCGAAGTGGTTATCTGGATAGTTTGTTTTTGTAAAATCGAGAGTGCGGAAATTTAACCTTGCTCCCTTTACCTTTTCTTTTGCCAGTTTTCTGGCTTTTACAATTTGGCTTTTGGTTATAGAAATTCCTTCGACTAAACAACCAATATTGTTGGCTAACCAAAAAGAAGTTTCTCCCAAACCACATCCAGCGTCAAGAACAAGATCTGTTTTCTTGAGCTTTAACCTTTCCGCAATTACTCCATTTATCCTTACCAATGCTTGGTGATAATTCTTAACCTTTTCATCCCAATAACCATAATGCATCGAGTGATCGTTATTGCGAAAATAAACAAATTGGTAATCGGCAAGAGTCTTATTGTAATAATTGATAACTGAACTTTTGTCACTCATAGTTAAATTTTCAGGATCGATAAAAACGCCTCCTGCGGGATCTGTACCTTTCCAAACTGCTTTAGTCTTTTCTTACCCTTCTTTTGTTTGTCCAAAAGCTTATTTTTGCGAGTTACGTCACCCCCATAAAGTTTGGCGGTCACATCTTTGCGAAAAGCCGGGACATCGGCGCGGGCGATAATTTTTCCGCCAATTGCTGCTTGAATACTAACTTCAAAATTTTGGCGGGGAAGGACTTCTTTCAGCTTTTCAACTAATTTCCGACCAACTTCATCAGCTTTTTTCTTTACAACAACTTGGGAGAGAGCGTCAACTACGTCTTTGGCAACTAAAATATCCATTTTGACTGCCTCAACTTCTTCCCAACCAGCGAGTTCGTAATCAAATGATGCGTAACCTGAAGAAACAGATTTCAGCCGATCGTAAAAATCACTAACCACTTCGGCTAGGGGAAGGGTAAACTCAATCACCACTTGGGACCCAACATAACGGATATCAAAAACCGTTGCCCGACGGTTGTTCAAAAGTTCCAAAACCCCACCAAGATAATCATTTCTCGAGACAATTGTGGCGGTAATGATCGGTTCTTTGATTGATTTTATCTCACTCGGATCGGGAAATTTTGTTGGGTTGGAAATTTCACTCACTTGTCCGTTGGTTAGCTCAATCTGATATTTCACTGTTGGGCTGGATGCAACCAAGTCCAAATTATATTCCCGTTCCAAGCGCTCCTGGACAACTTCAAAATGAAGTAAGCCTAAAAAACCACAGCGAAAGCCAAATCCTAAGGCAGTACTACTATCAGCTTCAAATGTCAAAGAGGCGTCGTTTAACTTCAATTTTTCCAAAGCGTCTTTTAACGCTGGGAATCTATCATTATCCGCCGGGTAAAAGCCAGCAAAAACCATTGGTTTAACTTCTTTATAACCCGACAGGGGAGGGGTAGTCTTCTCCAGAACTGATCCGATTGTGTCCCCCACCCTTACCTTGGTTGCATCTTTTAAACCAGTAGCGATATAACCAATCTCCCCTTCCTCAATCATTGACCTTCTTGTTAATGAAGGCTTCAATACCCCAACCTCAACAATAGTCGCCTTCCCTTTTGTCCCTAAGAAAACAATTTCCTCACCATTTGTAAAATTACCATCAACTACCCGCACATAAGCAATCACCCCTTTGAAAGGGTCAAAACTTGAATCAAAAATTAAAGCCCGCTTTTCTTCTTGAGTTGATACAGGTGCTGGGATTTTTTCAACTATTGTGTCGAGTACTTTTTCAATATTAATCCCCTGCTTTGCGGAAATCTTAATTATTGAAGAGCCTTCTACTTCTAAAATTTCTACCATTTCACTTGAGACTTTTTCCGGATCTGAGGACGGCATATCAATTTTATTGATTACAGGAATTATTTTAAGGTTTTGTTTTTTGGCTAAATAAAAATTACTTAGTGTTTGCGCTTGAACTCCTTGAGTTGCATCGACTAGCAAAAGTACTCCCTCAACAGCAGCCAGGGAGCGGCTAACTTCATAACTAAAATCGACGTGCCCTGGGGTATCGATGAGATTAAGTTGGTAGCCTTTCCAATTCATTTGGACTGGTTGTAGTTTTATTGTGATCCCCCGCTCTCGTTCAATATCCATTTGATCCAAAAGCTGATCTTTCATTTTTGATTTTTCAATTGTACCGGTAATCTCTAGCATACGATCAGCCAAAGTTGATTTGCCGTGATCAATATGGGCAGCAATTGCAAAATTTCGTATATTTTTCATATTTTTAATTTCTTGAGTTTTCCTTAAAACAATACAAGTTAAATATGCGGGGCACTATGTGTGGTATCAACAGGCTCTTCCAACTCTAATGCTTTAGTTACTTTTCTCAAATCCGGTATCATTTTTATGAATGAAAACAACTCTTCAGATTTAAACCACCATGTAGTCAATATATAAACTCCAAATCCTGAGATACTAACAAAAGTTGTTAAAAATAGTAGGTTAAGAGCCCTTTTGGTATCAATAATATAGTCGATGATAAACTCCCCGTTTGGCAAGCGCAAATGCAGTGGAACATAAAGGAATATTCCCATTATCATTGCCGGAACAACAATCTTTACCATTGGGTAAAAAAGCTGCTTACGATCAAATTTGTGCAACCGTCGATCTAATAAAAATAACAGTGAGAAGAAACTAAACATCCCCGAAAGTGACGTTGCTAGTCCTAAATAAGCAACCGGGATCGCTGCGTTTTTCCCCAGAATAAAAATAAAATAATAGCTCAACGAGATATGAACAATCAAACTTGCAATGGCTATTCTTAACGGAGTTACGGTATCATGCATCGAATAAAAAGCGCGAGTAACTAAAAGGAAACCCGCCTGAGCAAATACCCCAATTGCAAAAAGAGAAAGTGTAGTTGCTGTTGCAACAGTGGCTGGCCAATCAAAAAGCCCTGATCCTAATACCAATCGCACCACCGGAATACGCAATACCGCCAGTAAAACACTCACTGGTACTGCCAAATAAAGCATTTGAAAAAGTGAGTTTAAAAAAGTTTTTTTAAACTCTTCAATTTTTCCAGCCGACCATTCTGCCGAAAAAGTTGGTAGTGCAGCTGTAGCAATAGTAAGTCCAAACAAACCAATTGGTAAATTTTGGAGGTCGGCTGAGAATTTTAAAATTGCAATCGAACCAATAGTCAAAGACGAAGCGAAAATAACATTAGCCATCACCTCAATTTGACCCACACCAACTCCAAGAGCCCTTGGCAGCGAGAGTTTTAGAATTCGGATAACATCTGGGTCTTTTAGCTTTAAAATTGAGCGGTAGTTAAAACCCATACTTTTCAGTGCAAAAAATTGGATTAACATATGAAACAAGGATCCAAAAACAACTCCCAAACCCACTCCATAAATTCCAAAACTGCGACTTAAAACAACTATCCCAAAAATAATTCCCGCATTGTATAAAACCGGAGCCAGAGCCGCAATTAAGAAGCGGTGGTAACTTTGCAAAACCGAGGTTAGAAAACTACCAATTACAAGAAAAAACTCACCGAAAATAATTATTCTCATAAGGTTGGCTGCTTGCTGGTCAAAAGGTGCATTTAACTTCAAACCAAGCATACTGTTGATTTGCAAAGGAAAGATAAAAACAATTATTGCCAGAAATGAATAAACTAATAAAACTAAATTTAATATCGTCGACGCTAGATCCTCGGCTTCATGATTTTGTTTTTTTGTAATGTAAGTTGTGAAAACTGGGATAAATGCCACTGACAAAGCGCCTGTTATCAAAACATTGGCAATCAAATCCGGGATAACGAAAGCAACATTAAAGGCATCTAGTGTTCCCGAAGCCCCAAAGTACCGTGCCAAAAACCAGTTTCTCCACAAACCCAAAAAACGGCTCGTTAAAACTAAAACCATCATAATTAAGGCTGCGGAAAGAATATTTGTCTGACGTTTGAATAGAATTGAACTACCTTGTCTGAGAATTTTATTTACCATATCTTAAGTTCAAAGTATATCAACTTGCCTAACTGATAACAATAACTTTAAACTTAGTTGACAGTGTAAGGTAAACTATTACATATGCCTTTGATTAAATCAGCTATTAAAAAAATGCGCCAGGACAAAGTTCGAACTCTACGCAACCGAACAAAAATAAGCGCGCTCAAAAAAGCAATTAAACTTGCAACTACCAACCCATCAAATGAAAATTTAAGTAAGGCTTTTAGTAGTCTAGATAGGGCGGCAAAGAAAGGTTTGATACCCAAAGCACGAGCAGACAGAAAAAAATCTCGCCTCTCAAAAAAGGTCATTGTTTCTTCTACTACTACTAAACCTCCAAAGGCTAAAAAAGCAGTTTCAAAAAAGAAAAAATCGAGTTGATAACGTCTAGCTTTGATGCTATACTTTTAAGCAAATGCCTAAGGCTGCCCCAAAATCGCCTGATTTAAATATTGATTTACTCCCCAACGAAAATCCGATTACTTCGACCAATAATGCTGTTCATTGGGTTCTAACAGTTGGTCGCTATCTAATTATTGTCACTGAAATTATTGCACTCGGAACATTTTTATTTGGAGTCTGGCTTTCAAAAGAAAAGAACGATCTTAAAATTTCTATCAAATACAAACAATCCGCTGTCGATGAACTACAAAAATGCGATCCAAACAAACCAGAGGAGTTTTGTGAAGATCGTTTCCGTAAAATCCAAAATCAGATTAATCAAGTAGCTTCAATTCGTTCTATTCGCTTTGAGGAAAATAAAGTCCTTTCGGAATTTGCCCGTCTTTTACCAGTTGGACTTAGTCTTGCGAGCTTGACGAGTGATGGAAAAACCATTACCTTTTCTGGAAATTTCCCCGACCCACAACAACTACAAACTATGATAAATTCTTTCAACACATCGAACAAAATTAACAATCTTGATATCACCGCTCTTTCAAAAGAAACAAATGGAAGTTATAAATTTACAGCTTCAACTTCGATAAATAAGGGTGGTTTTAGTAGTAATTAGGAATACTTATGCAATTTTACGAGCAAACACTAGCTAGCTACAATAAAGCAACTGCTGATCCGAAGAAAAAAAATTATTTTGATGGAGCAGCAACTCTAGTCTTATTGATTGTTTTAATTGTTATGATTTACCCGGCAATCCAGCATATTGCTAGTGTCAACAAAGAGATTGAGACTAACAAAGTAGTGGATAAGAAACTCTCGGATAAAATAAATTCTCTTAACCTAGCTGAACAAAACCTTGACGAAGTAAAGGGTGACCTCGCTCTTCTTGAAAAAGCACTTCCCACAGGTTCAGACGTCAAAAATTATATTAAGACTCCGATAGAGACTTTGGCCGCCAAACATAATGTTGCTATCAAATCGATTCAATTTAGTGACGTGCCAGTCTCTGTACCGGACAAAGAAACTACACTTTCTGTCAGGAATATTGACTACACACTTTCACTGTCTGGTAACTTCATGGCTCTCAATGAATTTTTAAAAGACGCTGAGAATTTTATCCGTATAACTAGTACAAGGCAACTTGATATGAAGGGAGATAGTAGCCAACAGGTTCTTACGATTCAGGCAACAACCAATTATCTTGGGTCGCCGGTAACTGTGGTCCCAAACCAAGTTCAAAAAGGAGCAGGTCAATGACCAAAAATTTTATTCCAATCCTAGCGATTTTCTTGGTAGTTCTAGTCGCTTTTGTGGCACTACAAATAGTGAGTACTTTAACTAACGACAAAATACCCCCACCAACACAAAAACAGATTGAAGAATTAAACCCAAAGCTAGACTCTAAACTACTAGAGACCTTGAAAACTCTGCCCAGCAATTAATCCAGAGCTAAAGATGCTACTTTACTAACTACTATTGTCAAGGCTATCTCTTGATTTAGTAATCCAGTTTTTATCTCAAAGTCGGCTTTAAGAATCAAAATCAGGGCTTTTTTAACTTTTGAAAAATTCCAACTTTTGGCTTGCTGACTGGTTTTACTGACCACAAAAGGACTTTTTGAAACTGCTTCCGTCTCTCCAGACAATACCAGGCTGATCAGACGAAATTGTCTTACCAAACTTCCGATTATCAATTCCGAAGGTGTTCTTTGTTTCAACAGTCTTGATAGAGTTAATAAGGCCTGCTTTTCCTGTCCTGAAGCCATCTGATCGGCAAGTTTAAAATTTGACAGTGTTTCTGCTTGCTTAAAAATCCAACTTTTACTCACCCAACTTGGAGGAGTGATTAATTCTTGGCTTGTGATAAGAATGTCAATATTTCCTAGTTCCTCAAGCGGCTCTTTTTGTTTTGGAGTAAAGTCTTCGATAATAAATAGCTTTTTCCCCCCAAATAAATTTTCTTCCTCGGGAAGCTGAAGGGAAGCAGCAGTTTGTTTTTTTCCTGAAATTACAACGATATCTGAATAGTTTTTCTTGAAATTTAAAAGGAAAGCTCTACAAGATGCAACGTCTGGACCATAAAGTAAATAAATCATAAAAAATTAATTTTCCGAAGCAGGGGTATCTTGAGTTTCATTAGCCAACAAATCTTTGACAGCTTGTTGAATTTTTTCCCAATCATTACCTTTAGGTAGCAGCACATAAGCGCTGCCGTATTGATCCGCTGGTGGTACATAAAGATAGTTATCTGTTGCATTACTCAGTACCAAACTATTAATTGAGTCGGTCTTGACCTTTTTTGACATGTTATATAGAGCAGTCATTGCACTAATATCAATATCTGTTTCAACTGATTGACCAAATTCCTTAAAAAGGCTATTTATTTTTATTGGATCAAAGAAGTTTTGAATTTTCAGCGCTTTTTCCTTGGCGGCTACTAAAACTTTCTGCTGACGCTTTGATCTAGCGAAATCACTTCCCTCCCCATTATTACCTTTTCGACTACGGGCATACTTCAGAGCCTCTGATCCATCCATTGAAACAAGTCCTTTATCAAAGTGGATATGTTCTACCTGACAATTATATGTCCCGTCTTTACAAACCGAATTCTCAAAACCTTCTCTCGGATACTCATAGTCATCAAAACTATTATCAACGACTATATCAAGACCATCTAATATATCTACTCCTTTTCGAAAACCGTCAAAATCGATTCTTGAGGTGTACTGAATCGGAACACCAATAATCTCCTCTACTTTATTTTTCAAAAGTCCCATTCCTCCTCCAGAAGGGTAATTTTGCATTTCACCAATCGAGTAGAGCGAGTTAATTTTTCCTGAATAGGCTCCGAATTTCCCGTTGGCTTTTGTTTTTACCCAAAGATCACGAGGAATCGAAACCATACTGACGTTTTTGGTTTTCTGATCAAGAGAGACCACTAAAATGGTGTCTGAATTGAAACCGTTTTTCTTGACCGTGTCGTTGCCAAGTTTGTAGGAATACGGAATAGTCGAGCGTTTATCTATTCCTACCAATAAAAAATTAGTACGTCCATCAACTATTCTTAATTCTCCCTCTGGTTTTCTGATTAATGAAAGTACAGAACTTGGCTGTTTTAAAATTTGTTTTACGAGAACTGTCACTGGCCAATAAAGTATATAACCAGAATAAATCACCAATCCTAAAAGCAGGGCTAGAAAAGCAAACTTAAATACTCTTTTTTTTGCTTTTTTCTTATTATTACTTTGTGGTAACCGTCCTAAATCAACATACTGCATAAAAATTGCTTTTTTTACTTGGGATTTAAATACTTAAGACTTGAATTATAACACGAGATTATTGGCTTTCTGAACCAAACTGATGAATGTTTTCGCACTCAAACTCGCCTTACCAACCAAAACCCCATTGATATTTTTTTCAGTTAAAAACTGATCAACATCAGCGTCACTAACCGACCCACCATATAAGGTTACTACACTTGCTCCGATTTTTTCACTAATCTTAGCGGCGTTTGTGGAAGCTTCTCCCGGACTTTCCGGATGATAGTCCCCACCACCACTAATTGCACTTGGTGGCTCATAAACAAAAACAATTTTACTAGCGTTTTGCTTAAAACTATCACTAGCTGCTAAATAATTATCCATTTGGTTGATGTCACTTATACAAAGTATTGGTGTAATATTCCGCTCAACTAGATTTTTTACTTTTTCACCCACCTGCTCTTCTTTTTCGCTGTAGTAACGTCGCCTCTCAGAATGACCCACAATACAGTGTGTCACTAATCCGCTTAACATTGATGCGGCCACTTCGCCTGTATATGCTCCTTCTAAATGGTCGGAAACATCTTGTGCTCCGACTTTTACGGAAGAGTCCGTTAATAAAACTGCTAATGTAGATAGTGAGGTGAATGGCGGACAAAGGACCACCTGTGTATTTTTTGCTTCTTCAAGACTACTCTTAGTTAGGTTAACAAAGTCGATTGTTTCCTGAATATTTTTATTTGCTTTCCAGTTAGCGACAATTATTGGTTTCATTTTTTAAGTTCCTCCGCAGCTAAAAGTATACCAAAAGGACTTTGATTATCAACAAAAATACTTTTTCTTTGTTTAATCCCTGAAACTAAATCTTCAAGCAAAAATAGTTTCGTTTCAATCTCCTCGTTATCATCTAACTTTTGTTCGCTAACTTTCTCTGCATTAAAAGCTAAAAACACATGGTTCTTGTTACTGGAAAGACTTGGATTGGGCGAAAAACTTGCTAAATACTGATAGTTCTCAGCTTCAAAACCAGTTTCTTCCAAAAGTTCGCGTTTGGCAGCAACAAGTGGTTCTTCATTATCATCGATAAAACCAGCTGGTAACTCCCAGATTAGGTCCTTAACTCCATTTTTATATTGAAAAACTAGAGGGATTTGTTTCTCTTTTGTTAAAGCGATTATAAAAACCGCATCTCTCCTTTTAACTGAAAAGTAGTCATCAACAATATGGTTGTCCGGTCTCTTTAAAGATTCTTTATAAACTGAAATAAAATCACTGGAAAAAGCTACTTCTTGTTTTAGAAGTTTCCATTTTTTAATTCTTGATTCCTCTATCTTTTCAACCATAATAATTTAAAGCAACAAGCGCCGGCAGTCTCTTCCCTTCCAAAAATTCTAACATCGCTCCCCCACCAACTGAAACAAAGTCTATCTTGTCAAGTAAACCTTCTTTGTCCAGTGCCGCAACAGTATCGCCTCCACCTACAATACTGTAACCCGTAGCATCAGCTACCAATTTAGCTAGAGCTCTTGTTCCTACCTCATATTTTTCCTCTTCAAACATTCCCATTGGTCCATTCCAAACAATCATTTGTGCTTTTGCGATTTCAGCACCAAAAGTTTTCAAAGTTTCTGGACCAATATCTTTCTGATCAACATCATCCACGGCGATAACCACGTTACTTGGTAAGGTGCTTTTGTCAATCTCAAACATCAGCTTACCACCCACTAAAACTTTATCAGCGACTTTCGCCATATTGGTTATCGCTGGGAGTTTTGTTTCCAATTTTGCTCCACCAATAATTGCCACTAAAGGGTGCTTTTCTGCTTTAAAAATTTTTTCTAGTTCGTTTATTTCTTGGAAGAACTCTATACCAGCTGCGGCTGGTAATAATGTAGGCAAAGTGGCAACCGACGCGTGATTTCTGTGGGCCACTGAGAAACACTCATTGACATAAATTTCACCAAAAGTTGCCAGTTTCTTGGAAAAAGCTGGATCATTACTTTCTTCCTCCTTCCAATAACGTAGGTTTTCCAACAAAACAACTTCCCCAAAAACTTGTCGCTCAAGATTTTCTTGGAATTCGATTTTTTCCCCAAGCAATTCTTCAAGAATCGGTAAAACAATTTTTAAGCTATATTTTGGATCTTTATTTTCCGGTCGGCCAAGATGAGAGATGATAAATAATTTGCACTTTTTTTCAAGCAAATATTTTAGGGTTGGAATTGACTTTTCGATTCGCAATTTTTCAGTAATTTTCCCATTCCTCAGGGGAACGTCAAAATCAGCGCGAACAATAACTCTTTTTCCATCTACTGGATAATCTTTAACTGAAAGCATGAATTTATCTTAGCAGTTTTTGGGATAGTTACGAAAGGTGAGACTGAATTTTTTTAACCAACTCGTCTTTGGGTTGAGCACCAATAAAACGCTCGACTTCGTGGCCATCTTTTAAAACTAAGTAGGTTGGAATACTCATCACGCCGTAGTTGCTAGCAATTTCGTTTTCGACATCAACATCGATTTTTTTTATGGAAATCTGTCCTAACAGTTCTCTTTCAAGTTCTTCCATGACTGGTTCCATAACTTTACAGGGCCCACACCAATCTGCATAAAAATCTAGTAACTCTATTGCCACAGCTGCCTCCTTAAATAACTTTTGGTAAACTGTCTCAACTTGGGGAGAGATTAATACTTCTTTTACCAGTATAACACAAGACTTTTCAACAAAACCCACTCCTTGCTAGTATAATTCTCCAGGATTACATCGCTCGATTCTTGTATCGCAAGAGCGCTATAATCATCTCGCGAGCATACCGCTCGATTCTTGAATCGCAAGAGCAATATAATAACTTCAAAATGGAAAAACTTTTAGAAGGATTAAATGTCGATCAACAAAGAGCAGTTAAGAAAACAAAAGGTCCGCTCTTGGTTCTTTCTGGTCCAGGTAGTGGAAAAACCAGGGTTATCACTCACCGGATTGCGTACATTTTGGAACAAAAATTAGCTCTCCCTGAAGAAATCCTAGCGGTAACATTTACCAACAAAGCTGCTGGTGAAATGAAAGAGCGCTTAAAGAAGTTAGTTTCAACTACGCCACTTTGGATGGGAACTTTCCACTCAATCTGCGCTCGTATTCTGCGTAGCGACGGAGTAAATCTTGGAATCAGTCCAAGGTTTGTTATTTATGATGACTCTGACAGTTTGGATTTGATCAAAGAAATTTTGAAAGAACTTGATCTCGATCCGAAAAGTACTTCTCCTTATTCAATAAAAAACTCGATTTCTTCGGCAAAAAACGAACTTATCGGACCAACCGAATATCAAGGCTTTGCCCGCGGTTATTTTCAAGAAATTGTTGCCAAAGTTTATTTTCGTTACCAAGAATCACTGAAGGAAAATCACGCTTTGGATTTCGACGATCTTTTGATGCAAGTCGTAGTGCTTTTTGAAAAGTTTCCAGAAGTTGCGAAGAAATACCAAAACCGTTTTAAATATGTTTTGGTTGACGAATATCAAGATACCAACAAAGCCCAATATATATTAACCAAAATAATCGCTTCTAAACACAAAAACATTTGTGTGGTTGGCGATGCATCCCAAGCAATCTATGGTTGGCGCGGAGCTGACTATAAAAATATTCTTAATTTTTCCAAAGATTTTCCCGATGTTGAAACCATCAACCTTTCCCAAAATTACCGCTCAACCAAAAATATTTTAGGTGCGGCTCAAAATGTTATCAATCAAAACCGCTCTCATCCAATACTTGAACTTTGGACGGAAAATGATGAAGGAGTTCCGACAATTTTGTACGAGGCCAAAAACGAAGTCGAGGAAGCTGAGTTTATCATCCGGACAATCCAAAAGCTGCTTTCATCTTCCCAAGGTTTTTCCTTGGCTAGTTTTGCTGTTCTTTACCGAACCAATGCCCAAAGTCGGGTAATGGAAGAGGCGCTGTTGCGTGAAGGTTTGCCGTACGTTTTGGTTGGGGGGACTAGATTTTACGACCGTAAGGAAATCCGTGATATCGTTGCTTATCTTCGCTTTATTAACAATCCAAGCGATAGCTTAAGTTTTAAACGGGTCGTCAACACACCACCACGCGGCATCGGTCCCAAGGCTTTACTTGACCAAACCAATCAGAAGGTTTTAGATTTCAAAAGTTCTTTTGAAATCGTTCGGCAAAAATCAGAAGGTTTAAAAACTATCGACATTGTTGACTTAATTTTGGCTGAGACAAAATATTTAAATTATCTTGATGACAACTCTGAAGAATCGCTCGGGCGAATCGAAAATGTTAAAGAACTTCGCTCAGTTGCAAGTGAATTCCCAGAAATTGTTGATTTTTTGGAGAACGTTTCCTTGGTCGAAAAAGAATACCTGCCAAATAGAGCTGTTCAAAATCAGGATAAAAAAGATGCCATTACCTTGATGACCTTACATTCCGCCAAGGGGCTAGAATTTCCAATTGTTTTTATGATTGGTATGGAAGAGGGTCTATTTCCCCATAGCCAATCTCTCACCGATACCTCTGGTGTCGAAGAGGAGCGCAGGTTGTGTTATGTCGGTATTACCCGCGCCGAGAAGCAACTTTATATGACTTATACCCAAAGCCGACTCTACTTTGGTACCCGTACCGAAGGAGTCCTGTCCCGTTTTGTCCTTGATATCCCGGAAAAATTATTAATTTCCATTCGTTATTAAGCCAAGATTATCTTTTGACTTTTCTTAAAAATTTCACTAAACTTTCTTATTAGATGAATATTGTTAAGCAGTTTGTGGCAGGCAGGCTAGCTTATGTTGACTCTACAGTTGGAGGGTTTGGTTCACTCTTCCTGTCCCGACTCTCCTACAAATCCGCAGGTATTATTTTTTTGCTTTTGGTTTTCGTGTTTTATGAAACAATTTTCCCAAAATTAAGCTTTGCCTTTATCCCGGGAGCTCAAATTGTTAATCTTTCTTCCCCAAAGCAACCAAACACAGAGTCTCTCTTTAGCGAAAAAATAACCACCCACACCCAGAAACTTAAATTCCAAAAAAAGACGACCGTGGATCCACTGTTGAAGCCTGGTGAAACAAAGATAATTCAGCAAGGCACGAGCGGTGAAAAAACTGTTCAAACAAAAATTGTTTTCCACCAAAATCAGGAGTTTTCCAGGGAAAATATTTTAATTGCTGAGAAAAAACCGATTGAGGAAATTATTGCAGTTGGACTTGACCCTGAAGAAAAAACTCTTGAGACACCTTACGGAATAATTAAATATAAAACTTCCCTCACTGTTTGGGCAACCTCCTACGATGCCAACTGTCGTGGTTGCAACGATACGACTTCTATTGGTATGAAGGCTGGTTATGGTGTTATTGCCGTGGATCCGAAAGTAATCCCACTTCGCAGTAAGGTTTATGTACCTGGCTACGGGATCGCTATTGCCGGCGATACTGGAGGTAGCATTAAGGGTAACAAGATCGATCTTGGTTTTGATAACATCGCTACTGGTTGGTGGACTTCTCGTTTCACTGAAGCTTTCCTTCTTTCAAATTAAAACTTGATCTTTCTCTACCCAAATAGCCCTCAAACAGTTTAATATAAATATATGACTGATTTGCGCCAATCACCTTACTGGGCAAGTTTTATGGAAGAGTTAGGCTGGGAAATTGTCAAACTAAACCAAAACACAAAAAACCAGTATATTTACTTACACAAACTGCCACTGATTGGCACGCTGATTAAAGCTCCTCGAATAAGGCTCCCATTTGCCTTTGATAAGCTCAACGATCTCTCAAAAGATCGCAAGGTTTTTTCCGCCAAGATTGAACCGGATCATCTTTTGTCTGAAAAAGAAATTCTTTCGGAGTTGGAAAAAAATAAATTCCAGTCTGAACGCTGGTCACTTCACCCAACCAAAACTATGGTTATTAATTTGCGCCAAAGTGAAGATGAAATTTTAAATAATATGGAAAAAGACACGCGCTATAGTGTCCGGGCTTCACAACGCCGCGGCGTGCGGGTCGTCCACAGCAACGACTTAAACCGGTTTGTGAAACTTTATCAGCAAACTGCAAAACGCCAAAAGTTTTGGTTTCCGGAAAAAGATTTACGTTTGCTTTGGGAAATATTTTCTAATGAAGGTCGGGCTTTTATACTGATCGCCCAGTGGAATAAAACCGATATTGCCGGCTGTTTAATCTTGCATCACGATAAAACTGCTTATTATTATCACGCTGCCTCTCTAAGTAATTACCGAGAATTTTTTGCGCCTTACTTATTGGTCTGGGAAGCAATCGTTAATTCAAAAGCACTGAACCTAAAAGAACTTGATCTAGAAGGAATAGTTGACCCAAGAATACCGGAAACCAAAAAATGGCAAGGCTTTAGTCATTTTAAACGCGGCTTTCGGGGTGAAGAAAAAATTCTGGTTGGCTCGTTTGTAAAAAATTATTCTTCGGTTGCCAAGGCCATTTCGCTGCCCTCTCGATTTTTATAAAAAGAAAGCAGACGGACCAAAAAGATCAACGTCTGCCTAAAATTCGAGCTTAAATTTCTCTCAATCCAATTTGTTGTAAAATCTTTTTCACGTAGTCAAAATCTTCCGCAGAGAGATCTTGGTAGGTTACCACCACCAAACTATCTATCATTCGGTTGAAAGTAACCAAAGCTTCATGATTTTCTCCATAAGGCCCATACTCGCCGAAAAGCGCTTCCTTGCGAGTTAGCGACCCAGTGAAAAGCTTGTTACGTGCGCCTTTCACATATCTGAATATCGATCCATAGTATTCAGATAGTGCATTTCCCAATTCTGGGAAATGTTGGTCGGAGGCCATCCGTGCCCAGGTTCTTAATGGTTTCGTTTCCAGATATGAGTTTTTTGCCTCGCAGATTATACTGCCATTAAGTCTGACTCTAGTTTCCAAAATGTCAGCTGCGCACTGTACTTCCAATATCCCAACTCCTTTACCCATTTTTCCAATTTGTGGGTAACTACTGCCCTATAATATCATATTTGGCCTCGAAGTCAAGTTTCTTGCTATTATTGGAAACAAAAAAACCTTTCTTCGTCTGAAAGAAAGGTGATTAAAAAAGAGAAAGGGAGGGTTCGCGCCTGTTCATGATGAACAAGTTCGAAACCCTCCCCTCTCAGCTATTTGCTCGATAAATCGAGGCTGAGATTGTTCGAAGTAACGTCACTTCATGTGAGGTTACCTTTCATTTCACACCCAGCTTCAATCCGAATCTGGATGGTTGTTGAGCGCGTCGCTATTGCGGTGCGCTAGTTTTCGCCGTCCTCGTCGTTGCCGGCGTGAGCGTGAGAAGCGACTCGCTGCTGGAAACCCTTGATCCTGCCGAGGTTGTCCTCGACGTCAGGACTGTGGGTCCGCTGCCGCCGCTGCTGATCGGTCTTCGACAGGCGCTCGCCATGGGCGATGAGCATGCGCTCGCGCGGCATGATGTTCTTCATGCTCACGACGCACTCGCTGGCGCGGACGTACTGGCCGTGCTCGACGAAGCTGACAGCCTCATCGTAAGCAGCACGTGCCAGCGGGCCGAGTTCGGCCTCGACCAGGTTGGAAAGCCCCTCCTCGACGAAGGGTTTGGCCTGCAGATCGAAGACCTGATTGGCCGCCTTGAGCGCTTTCCAGTCGTCCCCACCGTTGAAGAAGCCCTTCGCCTCAGCGAGCTTGGCCTGCGCTTCCGTTGTCGGTGCCTCTTCGCGGAGCTTTCGCTCGGCCGCAAAGATCGCCCGATCCGCCTTGTCCATGGGGCAGAAGACGTCCTTGCCGTCCGACCTCATGTTCAGTACGTATTCGCAGCGCTTGCCATCGTGGACGGCGTTGCAGTACGTCTGCCCCTTCGCCGCCAGGAACCGGAGCATGATGTACAACCGATTGTCCCGGAAGCACATTGGGCAGGCCGGGTCCTTGGAATCCGCTGGCATGACCATGGCGCAGAACTCGCACTCGCGAGCGTTGACGTCCTCCGCAGCCTGCGGGTCCTGGGTGGCGACGGCGACGCTGGTGTCAGCATTTCCGTCCTTCGGATCGGCGGCGGACAGATCCGCAGCTTCCGGAGTTCCATTTGCCGGGGACTTACTGGGCTTGCGTGACATCGATATTCCTCCGTACTACTAAACTGTCTTCAAGCAGAGTTCAAGGTGTCCTTCTCTGCCTGGCTACACACAAAAATGTGTTTCACTACCACCTAAAGTGGGTGACGAGCTGGACTGCTCGGTTTCCTGATTGCTTTAAATTGTCAAAGGGCGCCGACTAGGCCAAAATGAAATCCTTTCTTGAAATGAACCTAATCCTCACGAATTTGGCTGAAAGTAAGAGGGTAAAATAATATTCACCTCCCTTTGAACCTCTCTCCAGCCAAGTTCGTAGTGATTAGAATTTAGGGGACGGTTTCGTGCTTATTTTGCACTGATACCGAGCCGTCCCTTATGTTTGCGCCATCTCGGGTTATGGCTAAATTTGTACCAAGTCACCTCCACTATTTCTGGTGGGGGAGTTTGATTTTCAGCTTTCGCCTAGTCAAACTCCCCCTCATGGCTGCGTGTCTGTGAGAACTACTGGTGCCGGTGACCGTCGTCGCGAAGGGACCGGATGTCCTCTGCGCTGCGCACGATCTCGACCCGACCGAACCTACCGAGATTCGGGAGCCGAGTGGACGCCGACGATTGCCGAACCTGAGCCCTGAATGCTGCTTGGGCCGAAGCGCTCGGGGTCGGGTAGCGCACGCCATTGACTGTCTTCACGGGGACAAACCTCCTTGAACCGCTAGAGAACCGCACTTCTGGTGGTTTCTAGAATCTCAATACTATGTCTTATAGTGTTGAGGTTTTAGGTACCAAAAAATCCCTCGCTTCCTTCTGTTCTTTTCTAACCTTACGTAAATTAGTATAGCACATTATAGGCCTCTTGTCAAGTGCTATGGGGTGTATTGAGAGTAAAAGAAGAGGCGACCATGTTTCCATAATCGCCTGAGTATTTCCCTAAGTAAAGCTAGGAGCGATCGATCTTTTTCGAGTTCGAAATGACCGACTGTCCGTGCTTCGCCAAGAGAAATTTTGATCTAGTTCCTTAATGTAATTATCCAGCTCGTCACTGCTTATTTCACGGAACCAGACTGGAACACCTTTCAACTGGAGTTTCTTGGTGTATTGGCTGATTTCCTCACTTGTGGCTGGGATTCGAAAATATCGAATCCAATGGATTCCGAAGAATTTTACTTGTTCTTCTGAGAAGTCGACCAGATACCTTTCTTCACCGTCAACAAGCTCAAAAATCGTGGCTGAAACGAGGTAGTTCCCTCGAGCAAGCCAAAATTCCTGAAACCACCCCACCAATAAATCCCGTGCCCTTTTCACTTTCTCCTTCTTTCTAGCGAGGATCCGAAGCAGAGTATAGCACATTTAACCTATAGTTACAAGTGTTCTTGCTATGTATTTAGTTATTTCACCGTTTGATTTGGGAAAATGGACAAATTGAGCTGTATGCACAGAAATTACAGGCTGGGTTACGGCCGAAGTATTTCGGATTGGCGGGGAAGTTGTCAGCTTGGAGATTGCCGCGTATCTGTTTGGCAACTTCAACCACGCTAGCCTCCGTCACTTCAAGGTCTTTTTTCTTCGGGTCGTAGCCTCCAACCAAACCAGACCCAAGATCATAGATCCCGACAAAACTGGGAACAATTTTGTAGTTTTTATAATAGGCGAGGGTGTAGACTTTGAGCTGGACGCTGTCTTTGGCTGCTTTTTCAAGTTCGTCAGTAGTCCGGTTCTCGGTTGATTTGTAATCAAGGATCTTGACCTGATCGCCTTCGATATCAACCCGATCGTAACGACCAGAGATCAACACCTTGGTCTCGCCTGCAGCTAAACTGAACCTAAACTCTTTTTCAACGAAGGTAGGTAAGGTTTTATTAGCCTCTTCTCGTGACCAAAAGTTCTTAATAACCTCTTTAGCTTGAACTAGCCTCTTTTCCTCGTGCTGTGCTGTCAAAAAACCCTCGTTCACCCAAGCATTTTCAAGCACTTGGTAAGTATCGTTTAACGAAAGCTTACCGTGATTCATTCGCGCTTGATAATAGGCAGCAGCAGCGGCATGTAGGGCAAAACCGTAAACTACAGCGTGGTGCTTTAAAATTGGCAGACGCAGGACATGAGCGTAACGGTATTTGTAGGCACAGGTTTCGTAATCGTCGATCGAGGCCTGGGTGAGCTTAATAATTTTCCCGTCGTAGCCTGGAATCAAGGCTAATGTTTTAACCTTAGGTGCAAATTGTTCAAGGCTCTCGCGGAAATTCTTTTTCAAAGACTCTTTTTCACCAGCCCTCTTGTCTAGTGCTTCCAAAACAAAAGATGATATCTTCTTGAAACGCTTACCGCCGGTATCTTTTGCCCAGGTATAGTAAAGCTTATCTTTTGCCCGTGTCGAACCAACGTAAAACAACCTTCTTTCCTCTTGCTCGTGAAAATCCCCGCTGGGTAATACTTCTTTAATCAATTCTGTCGGCAAGATAATAGCCTCACTTCTTTCCCGTGACGGGAAACGATCGGAACTCAAACCGACCATGAAAACAACCTTAAATTCCAACCCCTTGGCAGCGTGGACCGTCATTACGTTAACTGCATTGAGATCAGGATCAAAATCAGCAGTTGAGGGATCATCGCCGACAAGCCGCATTGTTTCCAGATAATCAACGAAAGCCCGGACGCCTTCGTTTTGGACCAGGTCAATAAACTCTCTGATTTTGTCAAAGAATTTAGCAATATTTTGGATTTTTACCTCTGCTTTTGTGTTGTTCTCGCGTTCCAATCTTTCTAGATATCTTGTCTTTTGTAAAAAACTGTAGAGTACTTGCCCGGCATTTTCCTTGCGAGACTGTTCTAAACTTTCGGTTAAATCTTTATTTATTTTTTTAACGATAGCTAAAGCTTCTTTTGAAATTTCTACTTCTGGTATTTTTTCGATATTTTGAAAAGTGTAACTTAACGGTCGAGAACTTCTTTTGGAATAGTCCGCTAATCTTATACAATCTGAAAGTGGTAGTTGGTAAATTTCACTCGTAGCAAGTTGGTAAAGACTTAAGCTGTCATCAAAGTTGGAGATTGAGTTTAGGAAAGCAATCAGCAGTTGAATTTCATTTTGTTGGTACAAACCAGAATTACCAATAAATTTATACGGAATCCCCTGGATGTTTAAAGCTCGGAGAAACGGATCGGCTTGGGAATTGGCGCGAACTAAAATTGCAATATCTTTGTAATCAATCTTTCTCTTCAAAACCAGTTTTTCAATTTCACTGGCAACAAAATCGGTTTCTTCTGATAATGTTTGGGCGGAAACTTCCTTGGGTACATTTCCAATCTCCTTACGGGCAGAAATTAATTTTTTGTTGATTTTATTTTTAACTTCTAACCGATCGGGATCATTAAATCGAATTAATCGATAACTAGTATCAAGTAAACTTTGGGTTGAACGATAATTTGTGGTTAGAACAACTTGTTTAACCTTTGAATAATCTTCTTTGAACTTTAAAATATTGGAAATTGCGGCTCCCCGGAACTTGTAAATACTTTGGTCGTCGTCCCCAACCACACAAATATTTTTGTGTGAACCCGCTAGTAACTTGACCAGTTCGTTTTGAGAGTAATTTGTATCTTGATACTCATCGACTAAAATATATTTGAACTTTTTTTGGTACTCCTTAAGAATTTTGGGTCGAGTTCGAAAAAGTTCAAGTGTTTTTATGACTTGATCACCGTAATCAAGTTTCGCTGCTTGAATTTTTAAGTTTTCATATTTTGCGTAAGCATTGGCCAGTTCTTCTTGACGAGAGGTTTCTTCTTGCCATTCCTCTTTTGAAACTCCAAGTTTTTTGACAGGAGTTTTTTTTAGTTTTGCTAAATATTTTTTGTAATCCTCTGGACTGATATCTTCATCTTTGCAGCGGGATATGAAAGCTAAAATTGCCTCGATAAACTTGGTCGGATTGGAAAGCGGACGGTAATAATTAAGATCAAAGGCAAAAAGGTTTTGTTGGAAAAAAAGAATTTGTTGTGGTTTGGTCAGAACTTTAAAGTCTGGTGCTAAACCCAGATCAAGTGCTTTTTCCTGTAAGATTCTGTTTCCAAAAGCGTGAAAAGTCGAGATCCAAGTGTCGACGTAACCATAGGGAACTAACACATCGACTCGTTCTTCCATTTCCGCAGCGGCTTTTTCCGTAAAAGTTAAGGCTAAGATTTCTGAAGGCAACGCTCGCTTTTTTTCGATAATGTGAGCGATCCGTCGGGTAATAACCGTAGTTTTCCCAGTCCCCGCTCCAGCTATAATCAAAAGCGGACCGCCTGTCTCTGTAACTGCCTGTTTTTGCTCTTTATTTAAACCACTGAGAATATCTGGCATAATGGGATTACTCTATAGTCTCTTCGTTATCCGCTTCATTCGAATCAGTTAGGGCTTTTTCTTTAGCTGATTTTAAACCACCGGCAATTTCTATTTTTCCACTTAAATTTGCAAAACGACTGTTAACTAAATCAGCAGTATTTTTGGTGTCGTTAATATGTTTAGTTAAAACTCGTAAGCTTTCGGCAAATTTATCAGATTCCCCTTTTATTGTTCTTAGTGAACTTAATATTGTTTTCGCCCGCTCCTCAATCTTTTTACCTTCAAAACTCATTAGGATTGCTCGCATATACGCATAAAGAGTCGACGGAGAAACTGGTAAGACTCGTTTTTTGTGGGCATAATCGGTAATTTCCATGTTGTTAGCAATAATTTCGTAATAGACCGGCTCGCTCGGAACGTACATCAAAGCGTAATCAATTGTTCCCTCGTCCGGTAAAATATATTTTTTGGCAATATCATCAATATGATGCTTTACATCAACCGTTAGTTTTTTCTGAAATGAGGCTTTTTCGCTTTCTGTTTCAGCTTTTTGTAAAGCTTTGAAGTTCTCTAGTGGAAATTTAGCGTCAATTGGAATAATTCCCGAATCTGTTTGAATTGCCGCGTCAACTATATCACCCGTACGAAAGCGGTATTGCAGATGAAAGCTTTCCTTAGGCAAAAATTGCCCAAGCAATTCTTTTAAAATTTGTTCTCCTAAATTACCACGCAATTTTGGGCTATTGAGAAATTCCTGAAGATCTTTCATCGAGCGGCCGATCTCGCTCATCTGGCCAACTTCCTTTTGCACACCGGCAATTACCGTTGCCGCGCGGTCAAGCCGTTCGTTCAGACTGCGACTAGATTCAGCTAATTGTTTTTGCGTACTTTCAGTATTTCTTTCGACACTTATTTGCATTCCTTTCAGCCATTCCGTAAGTACTCTAAGCGACTCTTCGTCGGTTTTTTTATTTTTTATTTCCGAGAGCTGCCTGAAAAGAAAAAAGAAGGCGACAGCAATTATT
This sequence comes from uncultured Gammaproteobacteria bacterium, assembly GCA_964367355.1. GTDB lineage: Bacteria > Patescibacteriota > Microgenomatia > Woykebacterales > RBG-16-39-9b > CAYIWY01. Next base: position 31,782 of record CAYIWY010000001.1, on the reverse strand, counting down.
ATTATAATAAAGAATAAAAGAGTATCTTGATTCATATTTATTGAGTTTAGCAATCTTAACAGAGAGCAATTTTGTTGTAAACGCGGGGGCCTTAGCTTAGAATTTAGCTAATGCGTCTCCTAATTACCTTGTTTAGTTTAATTACAATCCTTTCCTTCTCAGCGCTTGTTTTTATAACCGAATTTACTTCACCAAAAACAGCTTCTGGTCAATTAGTATCTATTAATCTTATCTACTTTTTCCTTTCCCTTTTTACCGGCCTTTGCTCTATAGCCACCTTAGTGCTATACTGGCTTTCGAGTTTGAGGCTAAAAAGGAGGCGTGAGGGAAGTATTGAAGCCGTTCACCGGCCACGGGTTATTTTTAAACGTTCGGCTCGTCAGGCAATACTTTTTTCTCTTTCGGTTACAGGTATTTTGATCCTGAGATCCACGGGTTTTGCAAACCCTTTGAATGTCATTCTGATAGTCTCGGCCGCCGTATTAATCGAGGTATACTTTTTCGGACACTAAAAAATAAGATTCGCTGCGCTAGAATCTTGCGCTAAGCAAGCGTATCTTGAGCAAGGAAACGATGAGTAAAGAAAAAACGTTTTTTGTGACAACTCCTATATATTACATCAACGATGTGCCTCACATCGGGCACGCCTATGCGACGATTGCCGCTGACATTCTAGCACGCTACCATCGTGAAATCGGTGATGAAACTTTCTTTCTGGCTGGTCTTGATGAAAATTCCCAAAAGACTGTCCTGGCCGCTGAAAAAGCTGGTAAGGAGATCGGTAGTTATACCGATGAACTGGCTGGCCTTTGGCAAAAAACTTGGGAGAAACTAGGAATAACCAACGACGATTTTATCCGGACAACTGAAGATAGACATGAAAAAACTGTAATTGAGTTTTTTAATAAAGTTGAAAAAAATGGCGATATATACAAAGGAAAGTACGAGGGTTTTTACTGTGTTGGCCACGAAGCTTTTGTGAAAAGGGATGATTTAGATGAAAGTGGTTTCTGCCCAGACCATAAAACCAAACCGGAAAAGTTAGTCGAAGAAAATTATTTTTTCAAACTATCAAAATATCAAGACCAGATCTTAGAACTGTTGGAGAAAAACCCCAAATTTATTGAGCCAGAGGAACGCTACCATGAGGTTTACAATTTTGTTAAAGGCGGGCTTCAAGATATTTCAATAACACGATCAACCCAAAAATGGGGGATAAAAGCACCAAACGATCCTTCTCATGTAATTTATGTTTGGTTTGACGCTTTGATCAATTATATTTCAGCTGCCCCAGAACATTGGCCTGCAGACCTACATATTATCGGCAAAGATATCTTGCGATTTCACGCCGTAATATGGCCGGCAATGTTGCTTTCGGCAGGTTACCCTTTGCCAAAAAAGATTTTTGCCCATGGGTTCTTTACAATCGATGGTACTAAAATAAGTAAATCACTCGGCAACGCAATCGACCCGATCAAAATTACACAAGATTACGGCAATGATGCTTTACGTTACTTTCTCTTCAAAGAGTTCCCGTTTGGCAATGATGGTGATTTCTCGTTTGAACGATTAAATGAGGTTTATAATTCTGATCTTGCTAACGGTCTGGGAAATCTGGTTTCCCGGGTAGCACGATTGGCTGAAAGTTTAGATTTAAGCGGAGTCGAACCAAAGGAAAAATCTCTACTCGATTCTGCTTTCAGAATACACCTGGATAAACTCGAATTTCAGCAAGCCTTAGATTATATTTGGGATAAAATCCATGCAGCTGATAAAAGCTTGGAGAAAACTAAACCTTGGGAATTACTCGAGAGCGACCGCGAAAAAGCTAGCGGAATTGTTGAAAATTTAATTCGTCAAATTATCGAAATCCAGGAACTTTTGATTCCGTTTCTACCCTCCACAGCACAGAAAATAAAGGAGCAGTACAGCTGCCCAAAAATACAGCTTCAAGACCCTCTTTTCCCAAGAAGAACTTAACTTATGGTCAAATTAATTGATACTCATGCTCATCTCCAATTTGAAAAGTTTGATTCCGATCGAGACGCTGTTATTAAACGAAACTCAAAAGCTCTTTTCGCAATTATTAACCCCGGGGCAGATCTAGACTCTTCGAAAAAAGGAGTTCAACTTGCACAAAAAGTGAGCAATTTTTACGCTGCTATTGGTGTGCACCCACATCACGTTGACCACTGGAATAAAACCTACTTACCAAAATTAGAAGGGCTAATCCAAAAACCAAAGGTAGTTGCAGTTGGTGAAATTGGTTTGGACTTTCATGAATACGTAGGTTATCCAAAACCAAATTTAGCAAAACAAATCAAAATCTTAATCCCGCAAATTGAGATGGCACGAGACTACAAAAAACCTATTCTCTTTCACTGTCGCAAAGCTTATGATGAACTATACGAAGTAATCAAACCCTACAAACCATTAGCTGGTTTGGTTCATTGTTTTATGGGAGATTTTGCGACTGCTCAAAAATTCATTGACCTTGGCCTTCTGATTTCCTTTGCTGGAAATTTGACTTACAAAACAAATACTCACATGCAAGAAGCTGCAAAGTCTCTCCCTGAAGAAAAAATTCTAGTAGAAACTGATTCTCCTTATCTAACTCCCGAACCTTTGCGGGGAGAGAGAAACGAACCAATCAATGTTTTGCTTATTGCCAAAAAAATTGCAGCGTTAAGAAAAACCACAATCGAAAACGTTGCTAATTTTAGCAATCAAAATGCTAGAGAATTGTTTAAGCTATGAAAAGTAAATTGTTTACTCGCAGTGCTGAACTAGCAACCCCACTTATATCCTGGATTTTATTAACTTCGCCTTTTTGGGCTTCTTTCATAGTTCCAAATGTAGTTGTTTATTTTATTTTCATTTTCGATCTTTATTTCTTGTATAAAGCTAGTGCCCTAGGTATTAATTCAGTACGTTCGTATTTAAAAATTCGCACCTCGACAAAAACAAATTGGTTAGAAAAACTGCAATCTGAAAAACTCGACTATTCAAAATTGAAACATATTGTTTTCATTCCAACCTATAAGGAGCCTGTTGAAATACTTAATCGCACATTAACTTTCCTTGCCGAACAAGAATTTCCAGCCAAGCAAATCATCGTTGTCTTAGCTGGTGAAAAACGAGAAGAGGGTTTTGAAGAAAAGGTCGGTGCGCTAAAAAATACCTTTAAACAATTCTTTTATGACATCCTCGTCACTGTCCACACATTGAAAGAAGGGGAAGTAGCTGGAAAAAGCTCCAATCAAAGTTACGCTGCTCAAGTAGTAAAAAACTATATCGAAAAAAATTCAATTGATAAAAATTATTTAACCTCAACTTCTTGTGATGCTGACGTCTCAATACACTTAAAATATTTTTCAAATCTTTCCTATTTATTTCTAAAAAATCCTCATCGCTATACCCGTTTCTGGCAAGGAGCTCTGGTTTTTTACAATAACATTTGGCGCGTTCCTTTCTTCGTCCGCATCGTTCATACGATTTATTCCATCATTGATGTGGCTGAGTTAATGCGAGCGAAAACCAATTTTATCTACTCCTCCTATTCAACCAGTTGGGTACTACTCGAAAAAACTGGTTTTTGGGATCCTGATGTCATTTCAGAAGATTGGCATCTGTTTTTCAAAGCTTTTTTTGCTACTAAAGGGGAAGTGGAAATTGAAGCGATTTTCCTACCTCTCTATGGAGATGCTGTTGAAAGTCAAAGTTATTGGGGATCATTTGCAGCCCAATACCAACAAAACCGTCGTTGGGCCTGGGGAGTAGTTGACATTGGTTATGCCTTAAAACAGTTTTTGATCCATCGTAAGGTTATCTCAATTCCAAATTTTGTTCTTCGCTTTGCCAAGGCTTTAGAGCAACACCTTCTTTGGCCAGTAAATTGGTGGATCATAACTCTAGGAGCAACTCTCCCTCCTTTGTTAAACAAACAATTTCAACTAACCACCCAAGGCTATTATCTTCCAAAACTCTCTGGTTTTATTCTGACTTGTAGTACGGTTTTTCTGATATTCATTATTGTTGTTGACTACTTACTCAAACCACCTCGTCCGGAATCGGTGAAACGTACTTTTTTCATTTTCAGTTTGCTTCAATATTTACTACTCCCAGTTGTAGGTTTTCTTTTTGGAGCACTACCCGGAATGGACGCCCACACTCGAATTTTGCTCGGGAAAAGATTGGATTATAAGGTAACCGAAAAAGTTAGTGTAAAGGAGTGATGTGTTACCTTGCGTTTAAGAAAACTTAAAGTCACAGAAAAAATCAGTAATAATAAATAGAAGTCACCGAGAAGATTGGTAGTAAATGACCTTAATAGACAGCTTCGTTTGGAAAGGGTATAATTCCGCAACAGTTATCCGAGAAAAATAGTTTCGAGATTTTCTTATGTCCTTCTTTAAAAAAGTGGCACCGACAAATTTGTATGCTGCTTGCCTGAATCTAATTTCACTAATATCCATGAGTGCTCTGATAATATTTCAAAAAGAATTTCCACCCCTGGTACCCTTGTGGTTTTCTTTTACTTGGGGTTCTTCTCGTCTGGAAAAACCAGAATTTCTCTATTTACTACCGGCTCTAGGAGTGGTTTTTTTTCTAAGCAGTAATTTGATCAGTAAAGTTTTAGCGAAGACTCACACTACACTTGCCCAAATATTAGTCTGGACAACAGCTTTTTTGTCATTTGTTTTTTTAATCTCAGTTTACAAAATAATCCTGCTCGTTAGTTAATGGATATTTTGATTGCTTTTTTTATTGCATTTATCATTTCTTTTGTTAGTACTCCTTTGGTAATCAAACTCGCCAATCAAGTTGGCCTGCTCGATGATCCACAGCGAAAACATCCGGCAATTATCCATACTAAACCAATTCCCAGAGGCGGCGGCTTAGCCCCTTTTATCGGTTTTGGAGCTTCAATTTTGCTAATTATTTCTCTCAGTAACAGCCTTGTGATAACCAAACCTTTGTTTGGAATTTTAATCGCTGCTTTTTTACTTGTTTTGATTGGTCTTTTAGATGATAAATTTGATCTAAACCCATATCTGCGTTTATTTGCAAACATTATTATCGTTGGCATTGTAGTTGGTTTCGGAGTCGGTATTAGCTCATTTACCAATCCTTTCGGCGGACAAATTTATCTCGACTCAATCGTTTATTCTTTCTCACTACCTAGTTATTTTGGTATTTTATCTGGTCATCACTCAATCGTATTACTAGCTGATATTATTGCTTTTCTGTGGATTATCTGGATTATGAATGCTTTGAATTGGTCAAGTGGGGTAGATGGTCAATTGACTGGAATTGTATCAATTGCGCTAGTAATTCTGGGAATAGTCTCTGTCGGTCTTGTTCAAAACGATCCTTCACAAATTTTAACAGCGACTATTGCCTTTGCTGCTGCCGGCAGCTTTCTTGGGTTTTTACCCTGGAGCTTTTACCCACAGAAAATAATGCCAGGTTACGGCGGTGCGACTCTCGCTGGTTTCTTGATCGCTGTCTTGGCAATTATTTCGGGGGCCAAGATGGCAACGGTTTTACTAGTGTTATTGATACCTTTAGTGGATAGTTTTTGGGCAGTAGTTAGACGAATCGCTAATAAACGCTCTCCCGTCTGGGGAGATAACCTTCACCTGCACCACCAACTCTTAAAACTTGGTTTCACTGTGCCACAGGTATGTTTAATATATTATTTAGCCGGAATATTACTAGGAATTTTAGGTTTAAATTTAGACAGCCAGGAAAAGTTTTTTGCGATTGCTATAATTGGAGTAGTATTATTTTCTCTACTTTTTACTATTTTCTTTGTTTTAAAACGCTTAACACTAAATGATGTTAAAAACTCTTAAGACCCTTTACTTGATTCTAATATCCTCTCGTCCTAGGCAATGGTTGAAAAATTTAAGTGTTTTTGCAGCCGTTTTTTTCGGAGGTCGTCTTTTAAACCAAAGAGACTTCCTACTCGTTTTTTCAGTTTTTATTATCTTTATCATATTATCCTCAAGTGTTTACTTATTTAATGATGTTGTCGATGCAAAAGCAGATAAGGTCCATTTTTCAAAAAAGAATCGACCCGTCGCATCTGGCTTACTTTCAAAAAAAGTTGCCTTACTTGCCTGTGCTGTTCTAGCTAGTGTCGGGGTGATGGCCGCGGTTCTAATTTCTAACCTGGTTTTATTTAGCGCTATTTTGTTTCTTGCAACCCAATTTGTTTATAGTTTGAAATTAAAAAAAGTTTTAATTCTCGATATTATGGCCATTGCCTTTCTTTTTATGATTAGGGTTTTTGTGGGTTCTTTTGTTATTACAGCACCACTCTCATCTTGGTTGATATTAACTGTTTTGATGCTCGCTCTATTTTTGGCCATTGGTAAGAGAAGAAGTGAAGTTACGCTATTGTCCCAACAAGAAGCAACTGCGCATCGGTTAATTTTATCTCATTACCCGATTAGCTTACTCGATGGACTGACCTTTATGATGGCTGGCTCTTCACTTTTAACTTATAGCTTATTTACCTTTAATACTGATCGCTCTAGTGTCAGTACGCCTCTTGCAAATTTTCTACCGGAAACATTAGCCAGTTCCAGATGGCTGATGTTAACAATTCCTTTGGTCATCTACGGAATCTTTCGTTATCTATACTTAATTTTTGACAAAAAGGAAGGGGAATCTCCTGAAAAGGTTTTGTTCTCTGATTTGCCTCTTTTTACAACAGTAGCACTCTGGGTCTTAACAGTATTTATCTTTATTTATGTTTTTAATATCTAACTTCTGGAATTTTCAAGAAGTACAACTGTTAAACCAAGGGTAGCAACTACAGCTACTCCGAAAGTAAGTAGGCTGGTAGAGCCTTGCAATACATTATCCAAACTAAGAAAAAAAGTAAACCAAGAAAGACTAAGCCAAACTGCTGCCTGATGGTAGGCTTTGTTTTTATCAACAATCAAACTTTCTTTTCCTTTCTTATGCAAGCGTGCTGCTGTTATCGGGTGCAATTTGTCTTCGCGGAAGTAGCTGCCACGAAAAAGCGTCCATAAAAACCCAACGGCGACAAAAAGTATCATTACTAAATCTGAAATACTGCTGACAAAGAAAACACCACTTGCATCTTTAAAGTTAATAAAATAAAAACTATAACTACCAGATGTGGAATTAAAAGACCAAGGGATATTGAAAACTAAAGTTAAAATGAAAATCGCCACTATTTTGCAAAAAACAACCAATACTACTGGTAAAATGGCCTCGTCAAGTAACTTCAGAGCAGAAATTTTTCTCATCTATAAAAATTTAACAATTTTTTGTCGATTAAACAAGTGGTCCTAACTATTATTGACCAAAAGAATAAGCAATTATGGTATCCTTTTAAACACGCTTATGAGAAAACAATTATTATTTGTCGGCATGGTAATTCTACTAATTGTCAGTCTGCTTTTTTTCTGGGAACTTGTCCTACCGTTGTTAAACCCAGCAAATGGCCGACTTAGTATCCAAACTCCAGGAAATAAAGCAAAAGTAATTATTGATAGTAAAGAAGTTGGCGAAACACCTTTCTACAGTGATCATCTTAGAATTGGGGATCATAAAATTGAATTAAAGTCTGCTGACAAACAATCTTTTCGTTTTTCTACCAACACCACTTTAAATAGCACGACTTTAAGTATATTGGATATCGATTTATCAAGTAGCCAAACTTTTTCTGCAGGAGAAAATCTTTATTTTAAAGAAGGTCTCTCTGGTCTCTCGCTTATAACTCGTCCTGAAGGAACAACTTTGATAATCGATGGAAAATCAATCGGTAAGTCACCTTTTAACCAATCTTTAAGTTCCGGGGTACATACAATTAAAGTCGAGAAAAAAGGTTATCTAACCAGAGAAGTACCGATTAATATCGAGCAGGGTTATAAACTCTCCGCTTTAATTTATTTATCAGCTAATCCTTTTGAAAATTTGGCCAAGATTGATAATTCTTCCAAAGCCTCTTTTTTTCAAGTCACCAATAAGTACGTCGATCTAAGTAAATCGTATGCAGACTGGGCGAACGGCATCGTTTCAACCGAGAAGAACTTCGATAGTTTAGCTACCAGATTTGATCTTTTAATTGACCCCACAGGAAAAAGCTATATCCTCAATGAAACGCAGTGGAAGAATAAGAAAGCAACAAGGGCAGTTATCAATGTCGGTTACTTAACAAAAAAACAATCGGATAAAGTGACCTCAAAAGCCCAGGTCGAGTGGGATAAAATAAAAGCTGAGTTTAATTAGCTTGTTAAGCCTTAACTAGACTGGTATAATTCTTTTTCTTTTGGCGCGGTGGTCGAGTGGCTAGACAAGGGTCTGCAAAACCCTGCACAGGGGTTCGAATCCCCTCCGCGCCTCCACTATAAGATTTGACAAACGGCCTTTTCTCTGTTAGACTCTCTGATGGTCCTTCCAATGCGGAAGGATTTTTTGTTTCCCCGACATGTCGGGGGGTCTATGTTAAAACGAAATCTTGTCGCTTTAAACAAAGCGCCCTGCTTTCTGCTCAATCTGTTTCTACAAACGAATATTTCTTTCCAGATAATTAATAGTAATTATCTTTCTAAACTAACCACAACATTGACTGGGTTTTTACCGCTAGTTAAAAAGGTGCTTTTTACTATTTTTTCTCTACAGCGTAAACCAAAGAACAAACTTTCCTTATTATTAAGCTCAGCTGCAACGCTTTTACCTTTGGCTTTATATTTATTTTTAACTCCCCACACAGTAGTACAAGCCAATTGGGAAGAAAGGGTAATTCCAGCTCCAAGTGCTTCTATTATTAAAATAAGTAGTGAAGTTATCGCCGAGAAGATTCCATCTTTTCTCTCCCCAATACACGGCTATCTTTCAACCTATTTTTCTCTCTTTCATACTGGTATTGATATTCCAAATCCACTTGGTAGTCCGGTTGCTGCAGCTGAAAAAGGAATCGTGTTTTTTGAAGGCTGGACAACTAGTGGTCATGGAAATCTAGTCATAATTCGTCACAACAATGGCTTTGAAACTTTTTACGCCCATCTTTCAACTATCACAGTGAAAGAAGGCCAGGTTGTGTCTCAAGGGGATTTGATCGGAAGAGTCGGGTCAACTGGTAATTCTACTGGATCACACCTTCATTTTGAGCTTCACCAAAACGGTGTTGCCCAAAACCCGCTGAAATATTTTAAACCTTAAAAACGGGAGATTTTGGCTGCTTTTTCAATGCTGTCGTACCAACTTTGGTACTTTTCATTTAATTTCTGACTTCGGAGTTGGTTCTTGATCTCCACTCGGTTGGGACCAGTTTCTCCGGTAACATTGGCATCGGTTGGGTTTTTCGCAATAAAATTGTCGATTTCTTTTTCAGTTACGGCAATTTCTTTCTCCAAGGTTTTTTCGACTATTAGCTGTACTTTTACTTGAATACGAAAATCTTTTTGGGAAATATTTCGTGCTTCTAATGCACTTTTCAATTGTTCCTTGCCGCCAACTTGTTTTTCAATCTCGGTTAACTTCTTATCGATATCTTTCTCAGAAACATTCACTCCCTTTTTTGTTGCTTCCTGAAAAATTAGTTTATTTCTGACCATTTGATCCAAAACATCTTTGCCGTTTTGAGCTTTTAGGTTTTGGTAAAACTCAACCGTTGTTATTGGTTGACCGTTTACTACCGCCACAATAAACCAACTTTTCTGTAAAAAAGCAAATACCCCAATTACAACTACTATCAGTGTAATTACTATGTAACGAGCGTAAATGTTTTTGTTTTTCTTAAAATTGGCTTTAATATCTGAAAAATATTTTTGCAGGGAAACTTTCTCTGATTTCTTGGTTGCTGTTGTTTTAACAACTTTTGAAGCTGTTTTTCGAACTTTTTTCTTTGCTATCTTGTCTTCAGTTTTTTTAGCTGTTGCCATAATTTCTTAATTAATTCTTATATAATTTCTTAATTACGAGTTTCTAAATGTTATAATAAAAGTATTTTATATATCCTCTAACAATATTTCAAGGGGTATTTTTAAAAAGAAAGGACGGCTTCATTGCTGAAAACCGTCCTAATGATTAATTTAGTGGCCTAACTTCAATCGTTTCCTCTCTTTTTGGACCGATTGAGATTAGGTCAACGGAAACTCCAACCAACTCTTCGATCCGCTCGATATAGCGTTTCATGTCAAATGGTAAATCCACCAACTTCCGAATTTCGTTTGTTGGTGTTTGCCAACCTTCGATTTCCTCATAGACCGGCTCACACTTTTCCAGCTCAGTAATGTCCGTCGGTGGGTAATCGATCAAAGATCCATCAAGTTTGTAACCAGTACAAATCTTAACTGTCTCCATAGTGTCGAGCACATCACTTTTGGTCAAAACTAGACCGGTAAAACCGTTAATTTGGCACGCGTATCGAGCTAGAACGGCGTCAAACCAACCAGTCCGCCGTGGTCGTCCCGTAGTTGCACCAAACTCTATACCGGCTTGGCGCAGATCCTCTCCTTGCTGATTACAGAGTTCTGTCGGAAACGGTCCTTCACCAACTCTGGTGGCGTAACCCTTAAAGACTCCAAGGACCACATCCGTACTTCTCGGTGCAACACCTGAGCCTTGATAGGCACCCAACCTGGTCGGTAGAGAAGAGGTCACCATCGGATAGGAACCAAACTCCGGATCAAGGAGTGTTCCCTGAGCACCTTCGAGCAAGATATTTGCCTGGACATAGTTTGCCAGTAGAGCTTCTGTCTGGACAACTTTAGTCCTAAGAGGCGAGAACACCTGCTCGATGCTAGCTAAAAAGCTCCCAAGAGAAACCGATTCTCTCAACAACTCCCTTCCAATTAATTCCGATTGCCTTCGGAATCGTTGGACAACCCGATCCCGCCAATCCGACGCGAGTAGGTCAACCACCCGCAAACCTTCTCGGGCGAATTTGTCACTGTAGGCTGGACCAATACCGCGACCGGTCGTACCGATTTTGTGTCCGGCTCGCGTTCTTTCTTCAACCCGATCGCGAACTTTGTGCCAGGGCATAATCAAATGCGCCCGGTCACTAATTCGCAGCCCCGAACAATCAACCCCAGACCTTTCCAGGGTTTTAATTTCCTCGGTTAGTTCCCAAAGGTCAATGACAACCCCATTACCCATAATTGACAGGGCATTCGGGTCGAAAATTGTTGCCGGAACCTGGTGTAGAACAAACTTCCCAAACTCGTTTTCGATACTGTGACCAGCATTGGGACCGCCGTTGAATCGAACTCCAACTTCAGGTTGGTAAGCTGCTGAAAGGTAATCGACAACCTTACCCTTACCCTCGTCACCCCACTGGCCACCGATAACAATAATCGTTGGCATTATCGATACCTCCGGCGCAGTTCATCAATCAACATGACGTCGTGATAGTGCGCTTCTTCCTGCCCAGCACCGGTGTACTGGTAAAAGGTTTTGTCCCAAAGTTCGCTAATCTCTGCAGCTGCAAGTTCGGACATTCCTGTCCTAACCCCAACCATCAAGTCAGAGAGGACTTGAGCAACCGATCCGCGGCGCGGAACCGCTGCTTCCACGCCTTCAGCAACTCTTGTCTGCAAATAGCGTGGGGAAGAGCCAAGACGAGCTGCCATTGCCGCTCGCGAACCCATTCCCCGATAAGGCACTAATGTTGCATCATCCGGCAAAGGTTCAACCGGAGTTTCCTCGGTTCCGGCGACCAAACGGCCGCTCATGACACTACTAGCTCCTGCGGCCAAAGCTTTGACAATGTCAGCTGAACTACGGAACCCACCATCGGCAATTACCGGCAGTCCGAGCTTATTGGCAACTTCGGCAATTTCCAAAACCGCTGAGAATTGTGGCCGCCCGACACCAGTAATATCTGTACTGGTACAAATCGAGCCAACCCCAATACCGACCTTAACAGCGCTCGCTCCCAGGTCGAAAAGTATCTGAACTGCTTCGCCGGTAACAACATTGGCTGGGATTATTGCTAGTTTTGAAAACCGTACTCGCAAGATCTTCAAAGCATCGAAGGAAAACTGATAGTGACCGTTCTTGGTATCCAGTACCAAGATATCCACTCCAGCTTCAACCAAGGCTTCGGCTCGTTCAAGGAAATCCTCACCTGTAGTCCCAATCGCCGCCGCCACAATCAAACGCTAACGGTTGTCCAAACAAGCGTTCGGATAGGTTTCTTTCTTGGCTACGTCCTTCCAAGTGTAGAAACCAACAACTTTTCCAGTCCTGTCCACCAAAGGCAGTTTTTCCTTTTTGGACTTGGTGAAAAACTTCAAAGCTTGCTCAAGCGTGGTTTTCGGCCCACTAACCTGAAGCTCAGTAAGTGGGGTCATCACGTCCGCGACTTTGGCCGACACGCTTTGCAGCCGGGTGTCACGGTTGGTAATCAAACCAACAAGTTTCCCCGAACTGTCTACAACCGGAAAACCGGAGTTGTGAAACCTGGCACTGAGTATTTCCACATCCCCCAAAAGCATTTCCGGTGTTACTGTGATTGGGTCGCTAATCATTCCCGATTGGGAACGTTTGACCCGCCGCACCTCTTCGGCCTGAGCATCGATCGAGAGATTGCGGTGGATCACGCCAACTCCACCAGCTCTGGCAACTGCGATCGCCATTTCACTTTCGGTAACAGTATCCATCGCCGAAGAGAGAAATGGGATCTTGCCGACAATGTTCTTGGTCAGCTTTGTTGTTAGATTAACTTCATCTGGCAAAACTGTTGAACCATTAACCGGTGTTAAGAAAACATCACTTAACGCTAGTGCTTGGCCACCAAAACGCGGGTTATCTTTGGACAAAGGGCATCCTTCCTTTCTTGTGATTTAACTAGTTTTGAAAGTGCAGGTTTGGATTATCGCTTAAATATAAAAGGATTTCAAGTTATAGGTCTGTTTTGCCTAAAAAGCAAAACACCCCTGCGACCAGCACAGCTGGTCTAAGGCTTCTCGTAGCTAATATCTTTCTGGCGAAAGATTAGCTGCTGCGAATCCTGCGTTCAAGAATAGTCTGACGACTATTTACTTGAACTTGGGTCTGTTTTCTATAAACCAACCTGCGATCGACCATGTCGATCTAAGGTCTTCTCGTTTCAAAATAGAGTGGAGGATATTTTAGAAAACAAAAAACTAGCCTTTCAGCTAGTTACTTGTCCTAAATTAGTCTTAAATCAAGATTAATTTGGGGTATGGGTTGTCTTTAAAAGGCAACCCTGTGGCTAATTTCACTACCACACCTTCTTGCGAAGTAATCTCTGTCGGCTGGACGTCAGCGGGCCTTGCGAGCCTTCATCTGTCCTACCTTCTTCTTGGTAGACTTCTTCAAGGATTTGATTGCTTTACTTCGACGCTCGTCCTCGAAAAAGATGGTCGCAGCCTCACGGACAAGTGGGAGAATCAAGCTGAGAGCGTCTGGGTTAGCAGCTGCCATCTGTGCACAGATCACTTCCAGATCAATGTCCGAGAGCTCTCTGATCTTGTCGTGCTCGGCTTCGGGAACCTGCAGCATCGCGTACTGAATCATCGCCTCGTTGGCAATGATTTCGTCGCCATCGCACGCGTCGACGAAAACCTGCTTAATGATGCCAGAAAGAAGTTCCCAGAACTTCTTGGGATCCGCCTTCGGCTTCCTGGATGCCATAAGACTTCTTATCCTCCTTGTTTAAAGAGCTTGAACTCATTTGGTTCGCCCTTCCTAAAGAAACCTCTGTTGAGATTTACTTAGGAAGAAGACTTGACTGGTTGCCAAGTCTCTGGTTATTTGCCCCTTGCGACGTTTAGTTGCTTGCTTTGAACTCCTTCTTGCAACGGAGGGCTCTGCAAGCACACTTCGGGTCGGTGCAAGTGTGAGGGTTTCCGCCTCCGTTCTCAGGCTGGTCTTCCTGTGAGGAGTCGAAACATGGGTCGCACCAGTAGATCGCCAAAACGATTCCTTTCATTTCCTTTAACTTCTTAGTCAACCAACTCATTTTGTTGTGGTTAAGAAGTTACATAACACTTGACTAGTGTCACGCCTCAATATGAGGTAGGAATTTAAAATAATATAGCATAAATAACACTAAATGTCAATGCTATGGGTTGGTTTGTGGTTTTTATTAGGTACGAAAAAAGGGCCTCCTCGGAAGCCCCTTTTCTCTTTCATCTTCCCGCCCGCAACGCCTCGCAAGCTCGCCTTGCGTGGCGGGCGGGTTACTTTTACTTCTCTTTAGTAACCCATTCCGTCCATACCACCCGGCATTCCACCCGGAGCTGGAGTAGGGTTCTTTTCCAGTAGGTCAGTAACTAGTGCTTCTGTTGTCAGAATCATCATCGCAACACTTGCGGCGTTTTGAACAGCAGTTCGGGTAACTTTAACTGGATCGATGACTCCAGCTTTAACCAGATCTTCAAATTCTCCCGTTAAAGCGTTGAAACCAGTGTTGCCGGTGGCTTTGGAAACTTCACGAACAACCCAACCAGCATCAGTGCCGGCGTTTTCAGCGAGTTTTTTGAGTGGTTGTTTAAGAGCTTCTTCGAGAATTTTAATACCAATTTTCTCGTCACCTTCGGCTTTAAGACTTGCTAGGGAAGAGGCGGCACGCAAGAGGGCAACCTCGCCACCAATGACATAACCTTCTTCAATCGCGGCTTTGGTTGCCTGCACTGCGTCATTAACGCGTTCTTTCTTTTCTTTCATTTCTATTTCCGTAGCAGCACCAACATTAACTACCGCAACCCCGCCGGAAAGTTTGGCAAGTCTTTCTTGCAATTTTTCTTTGTCAAAATCACTGGTAGTTTTTTCAATCTGCGATTTTAATTGAGTGAGGCGAGCCTCAATTTTACTTTTTGCGCCTTTGCCACCAACAATAACCGTGTTGTCTTTGTCGCTAGTTACACGGTCAGCTTTTCCAAGCATTTCCGGGGTAACAGATTCAAATTTAATTCCAGTATCTTCGGAGATTAATGTTCCACCAGTCAAAACTGCCAAATCTTCAAGCATTTCCTTGCGTCGGTCTCCAAATCCTGGGGCTTTAACCGCCAGAATGTTCATTGTGCCACGCATTTTATTAACAACCAAAGTCGCCAAGGCTTCACCGTCAACATCATCAGCAATGATTACCAATTCTTTAGTTACTTGAACAAGTTTTTCAAGCAATGGGAGAAGGTCAGCAATAGCGCTGATTTTTTTGTCAGTGATTAAAATATGTGGGTTTTCGATAGAGGAGACCATCTTGGCAGTATCGGTCACAAAGTAAGCCGAAACATAACCGCGGTCAAATTCCATACCTTCACGATGTTCCCAGTTGGTTTCGATGCCGCGGGATTCTTCAACTGTGACTACCCCGTCTGGACCAACTTTATCGAGGGCTTCGGCTATAAGTTTACCTATAGTAATGTCGGCGGCGGAGATTGTGGCAATTTGCTCATAGTCGTCTTTGCCGGAAACTTTTTTAGCGCTTTTCTTAAGGTACGCCACAACGGTTTCCACGGCCGTTTCCAGTCCTTTTTTGAGGATCATGGGGTTGGCACCAGCGGCAATATTCTTTAAACCCTCTTCAACAATCGCTTGGGCGAGAACTGTTGCGGTTGTAGTTCCGTCACCAGCAACATCGTTGGTTTTGGAAGCAGCCTCTTTAATTAACTGCGCTCCCATATTTTCAAACGGGTCTTCAAGTTCAATCTCCTTGGCAACAGTGACACCATCATGAATTACGTTTGGAGCACCCCATTTTTTATCAATCGCAACGTTGCGTCCTTTAGGACCGAGGGTCGTCGCGACAGCAGCAGCCAGTTTGTTAACCCCAGCAAGCAGTTTTTTTCGGGCTTCTTCTGAATAAATAATTTGTTTAGCCATAAATTCTTATTTATATCGATCGTAATATTATTTTTAGTTTTTAGAAATAACTCTTACTGATCGATATAATTATTTCCTTCATTAATAATTAACTAATAATTGCCATTACATCATCAAATTTCACTAGTTTGAATTCGTTTCCATCGATTTTGATTTCATCACCACCCCATTTTTTGTAAATTACACTGTCTCCCACACTAAACTGCGCTTTTTCCTCGTGCTCAGGGTGTTTTATTGGAGCACCCACGGCAACAACCTTGCCTTTGGCTGGGCGTTCCTGGGCATTATCTGGTAAATAAATTCCACTAGCGGTTTTTTCAACTGCTTCTTCTGGTTTTATAAGCGCATAACCAGCAAGCGGTTTAATCTGTTCTGATTTAGTCATTAAACCTCCTTAAAGTTTAGTTTCATCTCTTATGCAACAATAATATTACTATAGGTTTCTAAAGAGATTTGCACTCTATTTGTCTAGGTGCTAACGCATATTAAAGATTTTACCAAAAAATGTCAAGACCACCCTTCTCTTTTACACTCTACTAATTTTTATCTTTTTTTGTTGGAACTTCTTTAGGAATTATTTTGTCACTATCCCATATTTTTTAAGGATAGGACTTAAGGTAATTACCAGTTTCTTCAAGGCGTCTCCGGGACCCTCCCCTTTTTCAACTCTGGCTAAGGCTTTTTTAAATTCAGCAATAACGCTATCATTTAGGCTGTTATCAAAAGTATCAGAGTTGAGAAACCAACTTTTTGCAAAGGGAGCTTGGGTCAAATAAGCTGCCAGATAAGGATGGGTTGTTTGCTCCTTAGCCATATCCATCTGCGGATAGGCTCGGCCAAAGCCTTTCATTTCAGTCTCCATTCTGTATACTTTGCGCAAGGATTCTGGACCGGAAAGGAACTTCACGAGTTTCCAACTCGCCGCTTTTTCCGGGCTTTTGTTGCTTACCCCAAGTGCCCAATAACTAGCCCAGGATACTGGTTGATTGCCGGGAAGTTGCGGCAGCGGATTAACTCCAAAATTAAGCTTGAGATTCTCTTTTTTTACCATTGCCTCCAAATCGTGGATTTTGTAGGCAGGTAAAATTATCATTGCTGTTTTACCTTTGGCGAAAGCCTCGATGCTATTTGGTTGCGTATTATCCCAGGTTTTATCAGTATTTGAAAATAGATAGAAAAACCGCAAAGCTTCGGAAGCTGCCGTATTGGACTTACTTTTCTTTTGGCTATATAGAATCAAAGCCCCTTTGTTGGTAAAGACTACCCCGTTTTGCAATAAAAAGAGTCCGACTATCTCCGGATAGTTTTCAACATTGACGACTGATCCAAGCGCAATCGCCGAGGCAAAAATTTGTTTTTCATTTCTCAATGTCAGCGACGGAACGTATTTTTCTCGGAGTGTCGTCCAGGTTTTGGGAGTCTCAGTAAAGTTACTCGAGGCAAAAATTGATTTATTGTACAAAAGCGCTAAACCATCAATCTCCAATGGCATTCCCCGATATGTTCCCTTGACTGCCATGTCGGTTTTGGTCACCGGGTAGTAAGTTTTTTCATAGCTAGCGCTACTTAACGTTTCCGGTGGTAGGGGGTCTAGGTTTTTTTCCAATTGTGGTCCCCAACCAGAATGCCACCAGAATACGTCTGGGGTTTTAATCGTTACTAAGTCTGCTTTGAGGTTTGGAAAGTAACGCTGCGGATCTTTTTGTTCGTATTCAATGGTTATCTGCGGGTTTTGCTCCTGAAATTCCTTTTTTAAACTATTGAAAACTTTCGGATCCCAAAAACCGACTACTTTCAGGAAAATTGGGTCTACTTTTTTATCAGTTTGAAACAAAAAACCCAAACCAAAAAGCGTAATTAATAGAGTGATACAAAAAACAATAACTGGGAGGATAAACTTGCAGGCAGTTTTCATAAACTTATTGCAACTTCTCTTTTAAATATTCTTTAAGCGCCTCAGACAAACCCTCACGCTTAAGTGCAAATTCAATATTTGCTTCGATAAACCCGAGTTTATCTCCAATATCATAATAGCGCCCATCTTCAATGATTGCCGTGTAGACCGGTTCATTTTGAATAAGTTGGCCAATCGCATCTGACAACCACAGCTCCCCGGACTTTCCCGAAGTTAAATTATCAAGATATTTCCAAATACTCGGGGTAAAAATATAAGCTCCGTGAGTTGCGATATCACTTGGAGCCTCATCGGCGGTGGGCTTTTCAACAATTTTCTCAATTTGAAAAACATTACCTTCAATTGGTTTCAGTGCAGCAATTCCATATTTTCCTAAATCTTCTTTTTTAGGAATTTTTACGCCAGAAATAACACTGTGGCCGTATTTTTCATAAACATCAATCAGCTGCTTTAATCTTGGCGGGTTGGAATAAATAAATTCATCGCCCCAGATAACTGCGAACGGTTCGTCTTGAACTAAATGCTTCGCGGCAATTACCGGCGTGGCATTACCATAAGGCCCTTTTTGACGAACATAGATGAAATTGGCCATAGTGGCAATTTGCTTTATTTCTTCGGCTTTATCGTCTTTTCCAACACTTTTAAGGAAATTTTCTAGTTCATAGCTACGATCAAAATGATCCTCAATCGCCCGTTTTGAACTTCCGGTAACAATAACAATATCTTCAATTCCCGAGGCCACTATTTCGTCAACCACGTATTGGATTACTGGCCGATCCACAATCGGCAGCATTTCTTTCGGCATGGCCTTAGTTGCCGGTAAAAATCTTGTTCCCAGACCTGCCGCTGGAATAATTGCTTTTGTAATTTTATCTTTCATAAGATCTATTCCTTGAGATATTGCCATATAATTTTACTCAATTAAAAGTTTTAAATAATATAACTAGGTAAAATTATGGTATCATAGGTACAATCTTAATTAAAGGAGGTGAGCTAAATTGCAGAAAAACTCTTTTCAACGAGTCGGGGTATTTATCGATATTCAAAATCTTTATTACTCTGCCAAAAATTTATATAACGCTAAAGTAAATTTCGGCCGAATTTTAGAAACTGCCGTCGCTGGTAGACAATTAATCCGGGCCTTCGCCTATGTAATCAAAGCTGATATTCCCGAGGAACAAGCTTTTTTTGACGCTTTAACTAAAGCTGGTTTTGAAGTAAAAAGTAAGGATATTCAACTCTTTCCCGGAGGAGTAAAAAAAGGTGATTGGGATGTCGGAATTGTTATTGATATGATTCGACTCGGCCCAAAAATTGATGTGATGGTTTTAGTTTCTGGTGACGGTGATTATGTTCCTGCGCTGGAATATTTAACTAATCAAGGCCAATTAATCGAAGTGATTGCCTTTGGTAAAAGCACCAGTGCCAAATTAATCGCTCAGACTGACGAATTCACTGACCTAGACAGTGAACCTGAGAAATATTTAATCACCTCTCGCGGACCGCGACACCAAAGGGGTTCTTACCAAGCGCCAAGGGAAAAAACCTCTTTAAACGAATTATAGACTAAAGAAAAGGCCCCACGAAGTAAAACTCCCTGGGGTCTTTGGTTTGCCGACACACTACTATTCTTTTTTCGGCAAGGTAGAACTTGAAGAATGTTTTTCAGTAGATGCTGGCATCCCAGAGAAAACACATTTTCAAGGGTCGGCGGAAAACTACCTTACCTAAATGTGGAGTTCTAACCTAATCATTCGGACTCCTTGATCTCACTTTTTGGTTGTCGTCGCTCTGATCAGCTCGGCGGCTCGGTCTCTGTGACCATAACCCTCCATCCCTGAAAGGTTCCCTACCCTCTTTTTGTGGTGAGAAGGTACAACCAAGCACTAGGTAAACTTGCATCTCCCAATCAAGCTACCAAATACTTTCCTTAACGACTCTTAAATTATTATCCAAGCAAGCAAGCTTGTCAAATTTTGTGATTTAATTAGATTAAAAATGAAAAGAGAAGAGCCCGCACATAGACTTCAATATTTTATGCTAAGATTATTCTGATGAAAATTTTGGGTATCGAAACAAGTTGTGACGAAACGGCTACAGCTATTGTAGAGGATGGAACAAAAATTCTCGCCAATGTTGTTGCTTCTTCAAAAGAACTACATGCAAAAACCGGTGGTATTATTCCAGAAACCGCCGCCCGCGAACAACTCAAAGCCATCATTCCATCAGTTCAAACCGCACTAAAAGAAGCTTCTCTTTCTCCCGAAGAACTAGACGCGATTGCGGTTACTTCCGGACCTGGTCTCTTCGGCTCGCTAATTATTGGTGTTGAAACCGCCAAGGCTTTAAGCTTTGCTTGGAAAAAACCGCTGGTTCCGATTAATCATCTAGTCGGTCACATTTATGCCAATTGGCTGGAAAATCCGACACCACCTACCTTTCCTAATCTGACTTTGGTTGTTTCCGGCGGTCATTCAGAGTTAATTTTAGCTAAAGATCACGGCAATTTTGAGTGGCTTGGCGGCACCCGCGACGACGCTGCCGGTGAGGCTTTTGACAAGACCGCCAGGGTTTTAGGACTAACCTATCCAGGCGGTCCGGCTATTCAAAACGCAGCTAAGCGAGTAACTAAACTCGCCAATTTCTTACCTCGGCCAATGCATGATAGCACTGACTTTGACTTCTCCTTTTCCGGTCTAAAAACTGCCGTTGTTAATTTAGTTGGAGAGAAAAAACTAAACCTCGAACAAGTTTCTCAGTATGCCGCCGAAATTCAAGAAGCAATCGTTGATTCTCTTTTAATTAAAACCCTGAAAGCTGCCAAAAAATATGATGTTAAAGAATTACTTTTAGCCGGCGGTGTTGCCGCAAATTTACGGTTAGTTGAAAAATCTAAAGAAAAATTTGCCGGTATTGTTCATGCACCAAATCCCAGACTTTGTGTCGATAATGGAGCGATGATCGCTTCCGCTGCTTTCTTTAACTACAAACCAATTCTTTGGGAAAACATCAACGCTGACTCCGGTCTTTTCTTTTAACCACCGTTGCAAATAATACCGACCTTAGAACCGACGCGTTAAGAAAACCTTCTCCACCATTGCGAGCAGCGTTAAGAAGAAATTCAATCAAGCGAGATATTAAGTCGGACGTGTTTGAGACTTTCTTAAGGCGAGTTGTTGACGTATACGAGCGGCTTGAACTTCTTTAGCAGCGCAAGCAAGGTGGAAATTTGGCTCAACCTTTGTTTGCAAAGGTTGAAAATATATTTTGTTAAATTAAATGCTGTTTACTCACGTTGCTTCCTTAGGTATAATCTCCCCGATGGATAAAATTTACGACCACAAACAAGTTGAAAATAAATGGTACGACTTCTGGGAAGAAAAGGGTTTTTTCAAACCAAATGATTCCAAAAAAACTTTTTCGATAATTCTTCCTCCCCCAAATGCCAATGGAAAACTTCATATTGGTCATGCCATGTACGTCATCGAAGATATTCTGGTTCGTTACCACCGAATGCTGGGTGAATCAACTTTGTGGCTCCCCGGAGCCGATCATGCAGGAATCCTCACTCAAGTGGTTTACGAAAGGGAATTAGAAAAAGCTGGCAAAACCCGGCACGATATCGGCCGTGAAGAATTTAACAAACAAACCTACGATTTTACTCAAAAGAACAAAAAAGAAATGTACCAGCAACTTCGGGCCATGGGCTTTAGTCTTGATTGGTCACGAGAAAAATTCACTCTCGACCCGGAAATTTCCAAAGTCGTCTACTCCACTTTCAAAAAACTTTACGACGACGGCCTTGTTTATCGCGGTACGCGGATGATTAATTGGTGCCCACGTTGTGCGACGGTTTTGTCTGATCTCGAAGTCGTTCATAAAGAAAAGGAGTCTAACCTTTGGTTCCTGAAATACCCAATTAAAGACTCAAAAGAATTTGTGGTAGTTGCGACAACTCGTCCGGAAACAATGCTAGGTGACAGCGCCGTTGCAGTTAACCCGGACGATGCTCGTTACAAAAATCTTGTTGGTAAAACTGTAGTACTACCATTAATGAACCGCGAGTTTCCAATCATTGCTGACAGTTTTGTTGATAAGGAATTCGGAACCGGGGCGGTGAAAATTACACCCGCTCATGATCCCAATGACTATGAAATTGGACAGCGTCATAAACTGCCGCAGATCCAAGTCATTGGACAGGATGACAAAATGACGGCCCAAGCCGGAAAATATTCTGATTTGGATAAATATATTGCCCGCAAACAAATTATTGCTGATCTCGAAGAGTTGGGTTTAGTTGAAAAAACCGAACGTCATATCAACAACATTGGGGTTTGTGAACGCTGTACCACCATTATCGAACCTCAAGTTTCCAAACAATGGTTTGTGGCAGTAAATAAAACCGGCAAATCTGGCAAAAACCTAGCTAAAGATGCGCTCGAGGCGGTCAAAAAGAAAAAGATAAAAGTTATTCCGCAGCGTTTTGAAAAAATTTATTACAACTGGATGGAAAATATTCATGATTGGTGTATCAGCCGCCAACTCTGGTGGGGACACCAAATCCCCGTCTGGTATCGTGGGGAAGAAACTTATGTTGGCGTAGAGGAACCTGAAGGTGACGGTTGGATCCAAGATCCAGACACACTTGATACTTGGTTTTCATCAGGACAATGGCCGTTCACCACTTTGGGCTACGGACAAAAAGACGATGCTGATTTTAAGAAATTTTACCCAACTTCAGTTATGGAAACTGGCTACGACATTTTGTTTTTCTGGGTCGCCCGCATGATCATGCTCGGGCTTTATGTAACTGACAAGGTTCCTTTTGAAACCGTTTACCTCCATGGTTTAGTCCGTGATGAGAAGGGTCAAAAAATGAGTAAAAGCAAAGGTAACGCTATAGATCCGCTAATTGCCGCCGACCAATACGGCGCCGACGCGGTCCGTACGGCCTTGGTTTTTGGAACAGGGCCTGGAAATGATGCCAATATTGGTGAGAGTAAGATCAAAGGTATGCGCAATTTTACCAATAAACTCTGGAATATCGGGCGCTATGTCATTGATATGCGTCCCAACGAGGTTAACTATAAGGCTAAACCAAACGCTGACGATAAACTGATCTTAAGTGAACTCAATGATATTAAGGCTAGAGTTACCAAAGCAATTGATAACTATAGGTTCGCACAAGCCGCTGAGGAGCTCTACGACTTCGTTTGGCACCGCTTCGCCGATAAATACGTCGAAGCCTCAAAAGACCGTCGTAGCGAGGCACAACCGGTTCTGGAACAGGTATTGGAAGAGTCTCTCCGTCTACTGCACCCCTTTATGCCGATGATCACAGAAGAAATTTGGCAAAAGCTTCCCCACAAGAGCGGTGAATCGATCATGATCTCCCCTTGGCCAAAATGAAAAGGCGAAACCAATTTTAGTTTCGCCCTAGTTAATACTATTTCACCTATTAGTTAAAAGTATTGTGCCTGCCGCAACCTGGGCAACGAGTACCATTCGGCTGGTCAAAACTCGCTCCACACATTCTGCAATTGAGCTTGCCTTGAACCACTATTTCTTTACCTTGACTTTGCTGCCACTGTTCAAAACGGCGATTTTTTTCACCTTCAGCTCCTGAAAACCTGTCCGCAGTCACGTTCTCTCTTTCTCTTAGGTATTGAACTGTTTCTTGAAAAAGTGCTTCAACTCCCCGTCTTTGAATCAATATTGTCTGGGTGACTGCTCTTTCTCCAGTATATTTTGTCGTTGTCCGATGCTTTATCTCTGAAGGTACCCAGACAAGGATGAGGTCAGCCCAATAGCGGTTCTTGTCAGCCTCTTTTATTGTATGAGAAGGGGTAAGTCCTTTGACAAACCTAAACTCAACTTCTTCTTTGTTGCAGAGCTTCTTGATTTCCACAATTTGTTGCGGGGTTCCACCGACAATAACAACTTTTCTGATTCCCCGACTTTCTAGCTCGCAGTTGAAGATTTTAGCTGCTCTTGTTGTGTTCGATCCAGCACAAACTTCACAATTACTTGTCCCAACAAAAACAGCTTCGCACTCGATCTCCAGCAATCCTTGACAAACAGACGAGCAGATTCGCGCTAAATTGAATTTCAGAACTTCAAACGCTTTTGGCTTTTTATAAAGCGCCATTCGCTCTTTTCGTGAGGTGGTTAGTTTTTGTTCTATTAAAACTTCTCTGGCTCTTTGCCTTGCCTCTTCAGTGTCAAAACCCGCTTCCGTCAGTAAATCCTCGATTTTGATTGTTTCTATCTGGTTCAAGTACCTCTCCTATCAGGCTGGACATCTCCGATCTGCCCAATTCTATCATATCCATTCAAATTTCTTGGGTTTTCCTTTTGGTTCTTTACCGTCTTGACCAATTGAACTACAATACCGATATGAATAAGGTTTCAAAAAATAATAGTGTTCTTGAACTCGAAAAGGAGGTCGGACTCCTACGTTCCTACGTTATCGGAACCGCTGGCAAGGACGAGGAGGGTGAATACCGTCCTGAGTTTGTCGAGAGTATGCTTAAATCTCTAAAAGAAGAGCCTAAGCAAACTTTTGAATCTCCAAAGGGTTTTCTTAAACAACTAAAAGCGTCGGAATGATTTCTATTCAATATAGTAAATATTTTCTTCGTCAAGCCAACAAACTCCCCAAAGAACAACAGAATAAACTGGTCAACTTACTAAGTTTGCTTCAAAAGGACCCGTTTTACCCACAATTACATAGTAAGAATTTAACCGGTAGGCTTTCTGGTTTATACTCGTTTCGAATTACCCGTGAATATCGAGTTATTTTTAAATTCAATTCCCCAACTGAAGTTCAACTTATTGACGTAGCTCACCGCAAAGACATTTATAAAATTTAGTTTTAGCCAACAAAAAACCCCGATTAAATCGGGGCTGTTTGTCTTAAGAAAACCATGGTGAGTTTGTCGAATCCATGATTTGCTTAAGTTGAGGCTGGGATGCACGTGTGTGAACACATTACACCCCAGCAGTTCTTCGAAGCGACCTTACGACGACCCAAGTTCCCGGTGAAGCTCCAAAACCCGTTCGTCGCTGAACCATTCCGGAAGTGGTCGAAGCTGGGCAAGCATGGCAAATCGAACCTGCCTGTCCTGATCCTCCTTCGAACGTTCGACGACCTTGTCCGCCTGCCTCTGGGTCATGCACGTTGCGATCAGCACGTTGCTCTCCTTGAACTCAAGATCACAAACCATTTAGCTCGTGTTCTCGCTTAAACTAGCCTCTAGGTTGCCCAGAGCGCAGCGAAGAGAGACTAGCTTAAGAATGGACTCGGGATTCAGTGGTTGTTTGAATAAACAACTTGATCCCGAGCCTGCTGAAGTTTTTTAACTTCGTCCAGCAAGCGAAGGTTGTGCCGAGATATTTTACATCGCGCTCGGAGCGATGGCGGAACCTACCAGCGGTTGGTGATGCGCTCGAATTGGCGCAGAACACCGGTAAGGTTGCGAGGGTCGGGGCACTGCTCCCACTCGCCTTCCGCATTCTTCTTCTCCCACCAGCGCCGAATCTCGAACCCATCGTCCGAGCTCCAGAAGGAGAGCAGCGGGTCGGCGCCTGGGCTGCGTCCGATCGGGATCGGGAAAAGCTTCTTCAGCTCCTCCATATCCGATCCCTGCCACCGAACCTGGGCATCCTTGGGGTTTTCCGGGCTCCCGGCCTCACCCCACGCCCCGCTCGACTGCAGCACGCGGTACATAGGTCGGCTGGCGATCTGCTCAAACGCAGACTCGTAGCGCGAGACAAATGTCCACGGGCTCGCCTTGTATCCCTGCTTACCCAACGACTGGGTAAAAACGAGGATGTCGTCCGGGTGCGGATCCCGCAGTTGGTGGATCCCTTTGCTTGACCTGATCGTCTTCTTGCCGACGAACTCAGGCTTACTCCCCCCAGCAACGATGAACTCGCCGTCGTTGAAGTGGAAGAAGAACTCCTTGCCTACGTCCGGGCACTCCGTGCCATTGAGGTAGCCTTCGCAGACGACGAAGCCGAACTTCTTACCGTCGCGGGCATCAAACCACTTGACGACACCTTTGAACATAC
This sequence comes from uncultured Gammaproteobacteria bacterium, assembly GCA_964367355.1. GTDB lineage: Bacteria > Patescibacteriota > Microgenomatia > Woykebacterales > RBG-16-39-9b > CAYIWY01. Next base: position 5,954 of record CAYIWY010000001.1, on the reverse strand, counting down.
CGAACATATCACTCACTCCTTGAGGCTTCTGGCCTCAACTAAGCTCACGAACTCTTTTGGCCCATGTGCTTCCTTAAATTAGCCTCTGATTGAGACTAGCTTAAGCAGCCTTCCCCTCCACGGGAACTAGCTTCAGTTTTGACTTTTTAGTTGGGTATCCAGCTGCGGCACGTGGAGCCAAGTCATTGCAGCCATATTACTGAGAGGAAAGAGGTTTGATTTCTCAAACATTTCCTCTACAGTCGCACGCTCTATTAGGAATGCGCACATTCTAGACTACTTTAATCCGGGTCTAGCAGCCGTCGGTTTTCCTGATTTTTTTATCCTCGATTCAGGTTCGAGTTAGCGGCAGTTCGGGTGCGTGCAGGTACCCTGAAACTTTTCGAAGCAGGCGCTGAACTTCCCGTGGTGCCGGGTGGTACCGCGGATGGAAGCCAGGATTGCTTCATCCGTCGCTGGGGTGCACTGAGCTCCGAGTGAAACCGCCTGGAGCCAGCTATCCCTGGAGCATACGACAAAGCTGAATTCGCTCCGGCCCAGGATACGCGCTCCACGAACGGCGAACGCTAGCTGCTGCTTCAGGATCCTCATAGGCCCCTCAGCGTAAAACTCGGGGAACTCGCGGCCGCCGTGGTCATTCGCGATGGCGAAGCTGGTTCGGCCACTTTTAGTTTGGCGTTCCCATATAGCCAGGTCGTTGACGAATCTCGTCAAACCCCTGCCAATGTTATTGACCCGCTTGATAGTCTCCACCTTCTTCTCCTTACTGCTTTTATGGGTAAGCAGCCACCCTTTGTCAGTCACGCTGTCCGAAAAGGCTCGGATCTGACATTTCAGCGATCTCAGATGAGACTGTTTAGCTTCGTACTTCGACTATGCTCAGCACAAATCTAAATTTTCTCATCCGAGCAATAGGTACTAAAAAAGCACCTGGTAACTGGCTTCAATGTATATTCTTAAGGGCAATTTCTTGCAATTACAGTTCTTTATACTTCAAATCCAGTTACTAGATGCCTTGTGAGTGCTTATCTGTAACTTGGCAGTTATTTAATTGTTAATTTACTTGATAACGGTATTATATCTCGCTAAAGCGTGATGTAATTTTCTTGATAATAAAATTATAGCATACTATAAGTCTTTTGTCAAGTCCTCTTCTGTAAACTGCGCCGCTGAAACTATCTGTACACTTCTAAATTCTTTCAGTTCTAGTAATTCCTTATCACCGGTAACAATAAACTGGGCACCACCTTCAATTGCAGCCTCTAAAACACGGTTGTCAGCCTCATCTTGTTGAATATCTAGCTTCAGTTTAGGTTTGACCACCCTAAAGCTAGTCTTTAGCATTAGTTCAATCAAAAATAGCTTTTGAGGACTAAAGTTAAACTTTATCGTGAGAACCCTTATGACTTCCTGAAAAAGATAGCTAGACGAAATAGCCTCAAACTCACCTTGTAGAACCTGTTTCAGCACTTGTTCTGGCTTGCCACCATAAATCAAGGCCGAGATGATAATATTTGAATCTAGTACGATTTTACGAGGATTTTCGGCCATGACGGAACTCATAAACGATGTTGTTGACGTCTTCTTCGCTTTTTATACCCAGCTTTTGACCCGTTTCCTGGCCATATTTAAAAAGCTCATCCCAAACGTCTTTGGTGCGCAAGTAGCTTCGGGCTGCCTGCCTGATTAGCTCACTTCTATTACTACCTTCTGCCTCGGCCAGAGCGTCAACCTTCTCAAGAAGGCTTTTTGGGATCGATAAGTTTATCGTCTGAGTTTTATTCATAAATATACTATACAAAGTTTGTATAGAAATATCAATTACTGTTGTTTACTTACAATCTCCAGTAAATTTTATAAAAAATTAAGGCTAGTGGAAGCTGTTTTAGCTTGTACCCACTAGCCTTTGTTCTAGCTTGCAACTTGCTCCGAAGACGTTGGTTTTGCAAACTTGCAAACCTTATCACCGAAAGCACATGGTGCCTGATTTCCGTCTCCCGCACCAAACCACACAATGCCATCGATGCACCTTCCGCAGCTTCTGCCATCAGCTAATGCTTGGGCGCGCTCGTGGTCATACTGGATTCTCCAGGCTAGCTATGCTTCGGCGTTTAGATCAGGAAGGGCAATCTTCCTCAACCTAACGCGATCTTCGAACTCTGGTTTCTTCCCTCTCCCAAACATTTGACCTCCTCGGAAACGCTGTTTCCGAAATTAGACACCAACCCCCATGATTTGGTGTTGCACAACACGCCCTAACTCCGTGGCTAAACCAACCGGTCCAAAATACTTCCTGAAGTTGAGCAGCTCTTTCCGGATTTCTGGCTTTCTCCTGGCCTCAATCCAAATCTCGAAGACGACTGCTTCAATCTGTGCATCAGTCATCACGAGTTCAGGGCAAAATTTCGGGAATGGTGGCCAAAGCAAACCAAGTTCTCCAAGGTATTCCACCATCGCAGTGATCATTGCCTCCTTGCTTTCAAAGTGAAAGTAGAAGGCGCCTTTTGAAAACCCGGCTTTTTGACTAATTTCGTCAATCGACGTCTGCTGAAAACCTTTGACAGCAAGCAAGGCTATGGTAGCGTCGATCAATCGTTTTCTGGTTGCCTTTCTACGCTCTAACCGAGTTTCCAAACTAACCTCCCTTATTAGGTTCACTCTTTTTCGTGATTACCACGTAAATTGCAAAAACCCCTACAACAGCGAGGCCAATTAGTATTATTAAAGCGATTGCCTTAACTATAATCGCTAGTAAAATACCAACAACCAACCCAAGCGCAAACCCTAAACCCAAATTTCGCATGATTTCCTCCTTTTCTTTTGTACGCAACTTAACAGAAAACTAGTTCAAAGTCAATACTATGAGTTAAGAATTACTTTGTTATTTTTTGGAAATTACTCTTTAGGGGATTCTTCTTTTCCGCCAGCTGGGGTTTTAGCCTCTTCACCTTCAGTGGTTTCGCCTTCCTCGCCTTCACCTTTTTCAGAAGTTGCTTCAACATCTTCCGGTGTGACTGGGGTTTCTTCAATGACCTCTTTCATTTCTGCGTTTTGAACTGAAACGACAACCTCTTCGGCGTCAGTTTTAATTTCAACTTTATCTTTTTCAACCTTAAGATCTTTGACGTGTACCGTCTGTCCTACTTCAGTTAGTTTTTCAGCATCAACGACAAAGTTTTGTGGAATATCGGTTGGTAAGCATTCAACTTCAACTTCGTTAAGGGTCTGGAGCAATAAACCAATCCCGCTCTTAGCTGCTGGCGACTCCCCTTCGAGGATAACTGGTACTGCTGTTGTAATTTTTTCTTTAAGATTAACTTTATGAAAATCAACGTGGATAACACTGTCGTAACGAGGATCACGTTGGAGATTGTGAATTAAAGATGGGAAAGTATCGGCGCCAACTTTGACGTCAACTAAAGCTGTTTCTCCAGCCTCCCTAAATGCTTTTTGAAATTCTTTTAAGTCAACTTGAACTGAAATCGATTTAAGATCTTTTCCAAAAATATTAGCCGGAATTAAACCTTCTTTTCGAAGTTTTTTTACTTTCTTGCCGGTAATTTTTCTCAGTTCAACTTGAATTTTAGTTCTTTCCATGTAGAAGTTATTATATAGAGGCTGTCAAGTAAGCTCGCTTTCTATTGTTTATAGGGCGTTTTTGCTGGGAGGGTTTAATCTTTCGGCTGTTTCTGGGGACTCGGTTTTTAATTTTGAAGTTGCTAAACTTTTGAGCGCGTTAGGTTTTAAAGTTTGCAGCTCCTCCCGAATATCTAGAACATCATCGCTAGTTATTTGATTGAAATTTATTGCTGAAAGCTCATCCATAGTCTTTTCTCCGGTAATTGAGGCGGCTAGCATCTGCTCCCGACCACAGTTCGGACAAATATAGTGCGCCAGTAGAGACGTGTCTGACTCAGAAATTATTTCTAGGCTGGCAACCCCAAAAGGTGCCTTGCATTGACATTCCCATTCTTTACCAAATTGCTCTGCAAACTGCCTAATTACCTTTTTATTCATGTTTTGTTCTTAAAAAGCAGGTTCCTTGTGTAAATCAAGGTGATTATATCAAGGTTATATGCCTAAAGCTAGTCGGCGCTTTTTCCCAGAGCATTATTTATCGCATCAATTAACTCAGAAGCGTCTTTCTGAAGAATTGCAGTTGTTTGGTAAATAAAGTCCTTGTCCGGTGCAATTTTTGCAGGTATTTTACTCCAATCCACACTATCGAGAATCGCAGTTGTTTCATCAAGCCTTTCTTGACTAGCATAGAGCTCATCAAGTGCTTTGTTTAAATTTTGTTCTGCAACTTTTTTGCTCAAATCGACTTTATCTGCTGTATCGATAACTATCTGACTGGCACGTGCAGTAGCGCGGACACTTTCTGCTAATTTACCAGAGGCGTTTAGGAGGTGGTCAAAATTCGCTGAGCTCTCGGCCAAACCAATTATTTTCAAAAGCCAGGAAACATAGAGTAAGTTTTTTTCCGCTGAGGTAAACGAGGTTTGGGCCGAGTAAGCTTCTTTAACTGAAGCTTCGGTATTATTTTTTTGGAGCGAATTTTGGGCTGACTGGAGGTTTTTAGAGCCAGAATAACTTCCCACGGTTACCGCCAAAAGTGGGTAAATAATTGTTACTACAACAAGGGTGAGGGAAAGCAAGAATATTGCCAAACGTATGAATTTACTCAGCTTTCGCTTTGGCTTTTTAACAATTGTTTTTTCCACGGCTGCGTGGTGCTCTTGTTCCAAAGCTGGGATCTGCTCGGAGGCAGCAACACTAGCAGCAGTCTCTCCAGGTTTACTCTCGGAAATTCGTAAGGACTGGATGACACTACTAACCCCTTCGGCTAATGAAACTTTTGGCCTCCAGGAAATCTTTTCCTTAGTATTATCCAAGTCCAAGTGCGGAGCCGGAATTTCCAAGGCTTCGGTCTCTTTTTTATGTTCGATATCGACTGGTCCCGCGACCAACTTTACAGTTTGAGCAAACGATTCAACTGTAACTTTTTCCGGATTAACCAAAATAAAGATCTCTCCGTTAAAATTACCAACTGCAGCCTTGACCATACCAAAAACCACATCGCTGATATAGGTCGGGTTAATTGTTTTTAAGCCATCGCCAGAAATTTTGATTGTTTGTTTTTTTGCAGCGGTTTTTAGAATTTGGGAAAGCTCGTCTCCCCGTTCCAAATCCATTTTCGGCCCAAAAACATCCTTCAACCTTAAAATTGTCACCTCAAGATTAAATTTTTTGAAATATTCAAAGCTTAAGGCTTCCGCAAACCGTTTTGCCTCGTGAACAGAAAGCACTGCCTCCCCAGCTGGAGCCTTACCAAAATAATAACGCAAAGAACTACTGGAAATCGCTCCTGAATAAAGATCGGCTGAGGAGACTAAAATAAACTTAGCTGCATTCTCTTTTGCTATTTCTAAAAGCTGACGTGTACCTAAAGAATTTACAAGTAAGGTATCCAGTGACATCTCAGCTTGGTTTTGGTATTCAGCAACGCCCGCTAAATGAAAACAATAATCAATCTTTAAGCCCTCTGGAAGAGAAAAATTCGGATTGTTGATATCACCTTCAATAAAAGTAAAATTTGGCGAGGTGAGAATATCTTTAATATTCTCCTTTTTACCACTACTTAAATTGTCAACACAGACAACATGAAAATTTTGTGAAACTAAAGTCGAGGCGAGATGACTACCGATAAAACCAGCCCCACCCGCTACAAGCGCGGTTGGGTTTTTGTTACTCTCTTTTGAGTTTTCGTCCTTGTTTGGGGCAGTTTGCGTCATTTATCTTATCTTTCCTTTGAAGACAGATTCTACCTAAAAGAATTTCATAACTCAAGGTAAACAAACTTGATCAAAGGTAGTCAAAGTTTAATACTTAAGACTGTTAGTGCATTCGCAGTGGAAATTCACCACTAAGGATATTTAAAGGACTTAAGTACT